>CAZONA010000296.1:0-1004 GCA_964581025.1 uncultured Lachnospiraceae bacterium | reverse complement strand
CAATGGAAATGGCGATCTCCGCCGGGGTCTCTGCCCGGATGGAAAGGCCGATGGGGGTGGTGACCAGATCCAGTTCCTCCTCGGAAAGGCCGTATTCCTCTTTCAGCACCTTCCGCACACCGGCGGCCTTGTGCTTGCTGCCGATAACGCCTACATACACAGGCCGGCATTTCAGTACCTGCGCCTGCACCACGGTGTCAAAGGCATGGCCCCGGGTCATGACACAGACATAGTCCTCGCTGCCGATGGTCACGGTGTCGGAAATGCGGGAGAAGTCCACATTCAAAACTTCCTCTGCCGTGGGGAACAGTTCCCGGCGGGTAAACTCCGGACGGTCGTCCAGCACCACGCACCGGAAGCCCAGATGGGTCAGCACCGGTTCCAGTTCCTGGGCCACATGACCGCCGCCGAAAATATAAACCCGGCCGCTGGAATGGATCTGCTCGATATAAAGATCACGTCCCTCCTCCTGAAGCCGGTGGGGGTGGCGGGTCAGGTGCTCTGCCATGGAGCCGGATTTGTCAGCCAGAGTTAAAGCCCCGCCATGACCGATATCGGAAATCAGCCAGAAATTCCCACCCTGGGCAAAGCGGTTCTCCGCTTCCGTGGCCAGGGCGATGGTTTTTTCATCCCCGGCGGGGATGTAGTGGAAAAATACATTGACGGCGCCGCCGCAGATCATGCCCAGATTCTGCACGTCGTCCTTGGTCAGGGTAAAGTCATGCTGGCCGGAAACTTTGCTTTCCAGCACCTTGGCCGCCAACTGCTCTGACCGGTATTCCACGGCACCGCCGCCGATGGTGCCGCAGATGCGGCCGTTTCTACCCACCAGCATCCGGGCACCGGCTCCCCGGGGGGTTGCACCGGAGGAGGCCACCACCGTGACCAGCACCAGATCTTCTCCCAGTTCCAGATGTTCTTTCATGGTTTTCAGCATGTTACGCATGGGTTTTCTCCTCCTGTAAATAAAATGTTCCATCCTCCCAGAGAAGGGGGATCACTTG
>CAZONA010000295.1:0-1009 GCA_964581025.1 uncultured Lachnospiraceae bacterium | reverse complement strand
AAAATCCATTGGTAGCGATACCGTGCGGGTTCGACCCCCGCCACCGGCACCAGATAAAAATCGACGAGTTTCATTTTGAAAGAGTCGATTTTTTGTTATTTGTTATGAAATTAAGATGTGAAAGTGGGGCTGGTTTTGATGAAAAAAGCAGTAGGCGTCCTCTTGGCACTGGTAGTTGCTATTTTATCATGGATTGTTTTGATACTTGTTTTGGTTATTATTGCAGGAATTATTTGGCAGGAAACAATGCCATCTTGGTATGCGTTCATTTTGCTAATACCTCCTATTGGTGTTTCCACCATGTTTGGATACATGTTTTATGGTAAATATAAAAGAAAACACAATTTAGACAATAATCATCTTACGCCCGAAGGTGAAGCGAATTTACGCTATATAACACACGACGATCGAGACGACCGCGACGATTTGATTGAAACGATCAATGAGTTAAAGCATATAATTGCAGATCAAAGCGCGTCTTGCCAGAAAGATCTAAATGAAATCATTCGAGAGAATGAAGAATTAAAGGTAAAACTTGCAAATATAAGTGCTGAGAACAAAAAGTTGGAAAAGGCAAATGAAATGTCTGTTCAAGATGATCAAAAACAAAGGCAAAATGCTGTAGAAGAAGAGCTACTTACAATTGATTTGATGGATGGGCATGATTTTGAGTTTTGGTGTGCAGATGCGTTGAAAAACAGCGGTTTTCTCAATGTTGCCGTAACCCCCGGAAGCAACGATAAAGGGGTAGATATTGTTGCGGAAAAAGGTGGGCTTCGGTATGCCTTTCAATGTAAACGGTATAACTCGGATTTGGGAAATAGTCCGGTACAGGAAGTTTTCACCGGACAACGAATTTACAATTGCCATGTTGGAGTTGTTATCACAAATAGAGACTTTACTGTCGGAGCTAAAGATGCCGCTTTGGCAACCGGTGTGCTTTTATGGGGGCGTTCTTGGATAATTGAGTATTTGTTTTCTAAACATGGTGTATTAGGTCCAATAGAAA
>CAZONA010000294.1:0-1013 GCA_964581025.1 uncultured Lachnospiraceae bacterium | reverse complement strand
TAAACAAGAAATATAAAGAATTATAAAATTGTGTTTTTTTAATTTATTTAAGAAATTATTTTTATAAACAGTTTCTTTAGTAACTAATGAATTGTTTTCTTCATTATTTTCAGTCATATCAGAATCGTCATTGACAACTTTGTTCATAGACTTTAATTTTTCTTCTATTGGTTTTCTAAAAATTAAAATAACAAGTGCAAATACTAATAATATTAGACTCATCAATTGAGATGGGCTTAAAGCACCAAATGGGCTAGATCCTCTGTCATCGCCTCTAAAGTATTCTAATAAGAAACGGAATACATTATAACTGATTAAATACCATGCTGTGCGGTTTTTCTTTACAACAAAAAGTAAAATTGCAAAAAGAATAAACAAGAAGATAGATTCAAATAATTGAGTAGGATAGATATTTTCATAAACTATAATAAAACTTTCATTAGTTGGATATATCATAGATAAAAATGTACCCTGTGGAACAACTTTACCATAACAACATCCACCAAAATAACATCCTAATCTACCAAAGGCATGGGCAATGCAGATGCCTATTGCGATAAAATCAAAATAAAAGAATACTTTATCTCTTTCACTTTTCATAAATATTGGATAAATTATAAAAAAACAAATAATACCACAGAATAATCCGCCAGAAAAAGTAACTCCTCCTTCTTCCCAAATCATTCTAAAAGAAGTACCATTTTCTTTCATATATGATATGCTATGCCATAACGTATCAAACACATGAGCGCCTAACGCAAAAACAATCCCAGAAACACCACCTATAAGTATAATGTTGTCAATTGTTCTTTCACTAACATGATTTTTTCTTAATAAATGTATTAATAGTATAATAAAAAATAAAACACCCGTGGCAATTAAAACTCCAAAAGTAGGAAGGCTAAATATACCAAAGAGTTTTAGAGTATCATGCATAAATTTACCTCCTAATTTATAATTAACATAATTTATATAGTTATTATAACATATTTTGTTAAGATGTAAACAAAAAA
>CAZONA010000293.1:0-1014 GCA_964581025.1 uncultured Lachnospiraceae bacterium | reverse complement strand
ACATCATGCGAAATTACGGAAATATCGCCAAGGAGTACGGCTATCAGGTGTCGGTTATCGATTTGAGAAATCCAACCCGAAGTAACGGCAACAATCTTTTGCACCTCGTCAACAAATATACCGACCTCTACCGTGACAATCCCGATCAACTCATGTATAAGGCAAAAGCCGAAAAGTACGCAAAGATCATAGCCAAGACTATTATTCTGTCGGGCATGGATGCGGCATCATTCGGACAAAATGCGTATTTTTATGACTCTGCCGAAGGTCTGCTCACAGCGACCATTCTGCTCGTTGCCGAATTCTGCAAGCCGGAGGAACGGCACATCGTGTCGGTGTTCAAGATCATCCAAGAGCTTCTCGCCCCATCAAATCAGAAAGGCAAGAATCAGTTTCAGCAGCTCATGGAAATGCTCCCCGAAGATCACAAGGCAAAGTGGTATGCGGGATCGGCAATAAACGG
The DNA here is from genome assembly GCA_964581025.1 of uncultured Lachnospiraceae bacterium. Classification (GTDB taxonomy): domain Bacteria; phylum Bacillota; class Clostridia; order Oscillospirales; family CAG-272; genus RGIG4608. The sequence goes on along the minus strand of CAZONA010000293.1, from coordinate 551 downwards.
CGGTGAACAAAGTATGGCATCGGTTATGTCCACAGCGCTATCTCGACTCAATGCCTTTCTCGACTCCGAATTGGAACAACTTCTGTGCTTTGACACCGAGGTGGATGCCGAGAAGTTCTGCTCCGAAAAATCCGCTATTTTTGTAATTATGCCGGAGGAAAACCCCAACACCTTCTTTATGATCTCTCTCATCATTCAGCAACTATACCGTGAGATACTTGCCGTTGCTGACGAGCAAGGCGGCAAGCTCAAGAACCGTTGTGTGTTCTTCTGCGATGAGTACGGTACGCTCCCGAAGATTCAGGATGCCGAGATGATGTTCAGCGCGTCCCGTTCCCGCCGTTTGCAGATCGTGCCGATCATTCAGTCCTTCTCACAGCTTGACAAAAACTACGGCAAAGAGGGTGCGGAGATCATCGTGGATAACACACAACTCACCATTTTCGGTGGCTTTGCTCCCAACAGTTCTTCCGCAGAGATACTCTCCAAGGCACTGGGCAGCCGTACCGTGATGTCGGGATCGGTCAGCCGAGGAAAGAACGATCCCTCGG
>CAZONA010000292.1:0-1018 GCA_964581025.1 uncultured Lachnospiraceae bacterium | reverse complement strand
CCTCAAAGATTTGTGCAAATAGTAGAAAAATCACAAAACCGCAACTAAAGTGAGCCTAAAGTCTTGACACATTGAACAAATAGAATTAAAATAATATAGTAATAAATTATAGTGGGAGAAGTATGCCTATTTTCCCGAAATTTATTTATCAGCACGAATGTGCACTCAAACTTTTGGAAGGAGAATACAATGAAAAAACTGACGAGAATACTTCTTGTAGTCATGACATTGGCGATCATTGCGACGAGCGTTTCCGCTTGTAGCTTCAGCGACGTTACGACCAAGATAACGGATTGGATCGACAAGGCTTACGACTATATTGTTACGGGATGTGTTCACGAAGGCGGCACTGCTACGTGTACGGAAAAGGCAATCTGTAAAATATGCGGCAGAGCTTACGGAAAGCCTCTCGGACATACACCCGAAACTATCGAAGGAGTTTCCCCGACCTGCACGGAGAGCGGTATAACCGACGGCTCGCGTTGCAAGGTCTGCGGTGAAATTCTCGAATCGCAGAAGCCCCTCTCCGCTCTCGGACACACATGGAGCGAGTGGACGGTAACTACCGCCGCCACCTGTACCGAGAACGGCGAACATGAGAGGACCTGCGCTACCTGTAACGAAAAGGAGACCGAGGTCATCACGGCGACCGGACACGAGTTCGGCGAGTGGAAACACACCACCCCTGCAACCTGCACCGCCGGCGGCGAGGACACGAGAACGTGTAAGCACGACGGCTGCGACGTTGCCGAAACGAGAACCGTTTCCGCTAAGGGACACACCGAAGAGGTGAAGCTCGGTAAGGACGCAACCTGCACCACGACCGGACTTACCGACGGAGTGTACTGCACCGAATGTGAACAATGGATCGTCGCACAGAAGACCATCCCCGCAACACAGCACGATTACAAAGAAATCGTAGTCGACCCCAAATGCGAAGAACAGGGATATACACTTCATAAGTGCAAAAACTGCGATGACGAGTATAAGAGCGACTACACTATGCCCACAGGACATA
>CAZONA010000291.1:0-1026 GCA_964581025.1 uncultured Lachnospiraceae bacterium | reverse complement strand
TTCATTCCACAACTTCTTTTACCTGTACGGGGCAGCCGCCGTTTTCTATCGACTTTATCATAGCGTGGATTACTCGGCTCGCTTCAAGTCCCTCTCGACCGCTTCCGTCTATCTCATCGGGACTTGCTCCTGCGTCTACCTGATCGACAAACGAATGGATTCTGTCTCTGAACGTGTCGTAGAAGCACTCGAATCTGCCGGGGCCGTCGAATACGGGGTTGGTGTAGACCTCCTTCACCGGGGAGTCCGCAGGGTACAGTATCGCCTCTCGCCACATATCCTCGAACGTGAATCTACCGTCCGTTCCCGCTACCTCGCACCTTTCCATGGGGTGTCCTCTCTTTATGTCGTAGGACGAGGTGAGGTGTCCGACCGCTCCGCACTCAAATCTCATCGCCGTGGACTGCGTGGAGTAAATATCACGTCCCGGTGCCTTCATAGCAAAGGTCGAAACCTCTTTTATCGGGCCGCAGAAGTACTGCATGATGTTCACGCTGTGGGGATTCAGTGCCTTCAGGTGGTAGTACACCGAGTCAAGCGGCATGAATTTGCCTATCCAAAGCGACATATTGCAGAACAGGAGTGAGCCGAGTCTGCCGTCGTTTTGCCATTTTTTGGCTTGTCTTGCGGCAGGAGTGAAGCGGTGGTTCATGTCGATTCCGTAGCAGAGGTGCTTTTTTTCGGCAAGGTCAACCATCTCCTGTGCGTGGCGGAGGTTGTCGGAAATCGGCTTTTCCCCGAGGACGTGACAGCCTGCTTCGAGAGCCTGAATGGTCGGCTCGTAGTGGTCGGAGGAATACTCACGGCCGCCGGTGGTGATGCTGACGATGTCGGGGTGTATTTCACGGAGCATTTCCTCGGCTGAGGTGAAGTAAGGCACACCGAATTTCTCACCTGCGGCACGAGCAAGTTCGGGAATTCTGTCGCACACGGCGGTGAGGGTAGCCTTGTCTGATTCAGTGTAAGCTCTGGCATGGCGATGACCGATGTGACCCATGCCGATGACAGCAGTGCGTTGCATAAAAA
>CAZONA010000290.1:0-1036 GCA_964581025.1 uncultured Lachnospiraceae bacterium | reverse complement strand
GGGTATTCTAACCCAAAAAAGGTTAAAATACCCCTTAAATCAAAAAGGTTCGACTTCACATAATAATAAGTTTTTATCATATATACATAAATATGAAGTTATTTATCAATGCTATTTTTTAATTTTTCTAATATTTTTATTTCTGAATTACTAAATCCAATCTGTTTACTTCTATGCGTTACTTCTTTTACTGTATCTTTGATAATTTTAATTAAAACTTCATAATCTTTATCATCTAAAATACTATTATATAATTTTACTAGTTTATCTACTTTTACAATCTTTTCTTCATTTGATAACTTATCATCATATGCAATAAATTTACCAATTTTATTCCCTACAAACGAAGCAAGTTCAAATAAGTTTGTTGTTAATTGTTCGTAGTATTCTTTTGTTCCTTTTGCATATAATTGTTCAATTATTTGACCACTTGCGTGATAGAAAGATGGAAAGTTACTGAGTAACTCTAAAGCTGCTTGTTCATCGCCTTTTGCAAATAATACTTTAGCCTTATATGAAATAGCATCAAGCCTATAATTTTCGTTATTACAACCTTCTAGTATTAAATTACATGTCTTAATTATTTCTTTTTCGTTTTCAACTAATACATCAAAACTATTATCAGCTTTTCCACCAGTTAAATAAAATAAGTAATTTACCATTATTTCATAATCATTTGGATAATTTTTTCTTGCTTCAATCGTTAATTTTTTAGCTTTAGACCAATCTTCATCAACAAAGTAAGCATTATTAATTTCTTCTTTTACCTTTTTAATTTGCTCTTCAATTATCATAGAATCATATCCCATTAATTCATCAATTGATACACCAAAAAAATGTGATAAAGGAAATAACAATGTAATATCTGGATAAGTCTCATTATTTTCCCATTTACTAACGGCAGCGGGAGAAACATTAAAAATTTCTGCTAATCCTTCTTGAGTAATCTTTTTTTCTTTTCTTAATCTTTTAATATTTTCTGAAATTTTTATATTCATAAATACATTCCCTTTCTTAAAGCAAATTTGCTTTTATA
>CAZONA010000289.1:0-1040 GCA_964581025.1 uncultured Lachnospiraceae bacterium | reverse complement strand
CGGTTCAACTTTCTATAAGTGGCGTTCAGGCTTTCGATGGCGTTTGTGGTGTAAATAACCTTTCTGACCTCCATGGAAAACTTGAAAATCGGTGCGATAACATCCCAGTTCTCATGCCAGCGTTTCATGGAGTTCGGATATTTTTCGGACCATTTGGCAGTAACTTTTTCCAAGGCTTCCAATGCCTTTTCTTCGTTTGAAGCATGGTATATCGTCTTTAAATCTGTGGCAAAAGGTTTGCGGTCTTTTTCAGCCACATATTTCAGGGTGTTGCGCACCTGATGTACGATACAGCGCTGATATTCAGTCTGTGGATATGCCGCTGCAATGGCTTCTTTCATTCCGGTCAGCCCATCAGCACAGATAATCAGAATGTCTTTTACTCCCCGATTCTTCAGGTCGTTCAGGACAGAAAGCCAGTATTTGGAGCTTTCATTGTCTCCGACCTGAATAGTCAGCACTTCCTTCCTGCCATCCATGTTAATACCGAGAATGACATATGCTGCCAGCTTACGAATGATGCCATTATCTCTTACAGAATAGTGAATTGCATCGATATAAAGAACCGGATATACCTCGCTTAAGGGTCTGTTCTGCCAGTCTTCAATCTGTGGCAGGATCTTATCCGTAACATCTGAAATAAAGCCTTCAGAAGCTTCGAAACCATAAATATCCTCCAGGGTATCGGATATCTGTCGTGTGGTCATTCCCTTTGCATACATGGAGATAATCTTTTGGTCGATATCAGAAATATCTTTCTGACGCTTTTTTACTATCTGCGGCTCAAAGGTGGAGCGGCGATCCTGAGGAACCTGAATATCCATGCTGCCATAGCTGCTATTGATTCGTTTGGATTTGTAACCATTGCGGTAATCATCGCTGTCAGAACGTTCTGACTTTCCATATCCCAGATGGTCTTCCATTTCTGCTTCCATCATTTCTTTGATGGTTCCCCCAAGCAGGTCTTTGAGGGCATCCTGAATATCTTCTGCAGTCTGAATATCATACTCCTGCAGAAGCTGTTGGATAATGTTTCTTTT
>CAZONA010000288.1:0-1041 GCA_964581025.1 uncultured Lachnospiraceae bacterium | reverse complement strand
CGGTAGCGGAAGGGGTTCAGACTACGCACGATCTGATTTTCCAACCCAGTATTTCCGTCGGCACGCGTATAATTGAACTTGCCCCAAGCGTCGTAGGTATACGTGCCGATCCGTTTTTACATTGACGTTGGATAATTTCAGGTTGTCCTCTTCTTTCCTTTAGAATCAAATTGATATTGGGGAGGACTTATCACTTAATCATAGTCATTTTTAGGGATGTTCTCTTGTATGCTTATATCTGCTCATAATAATTTTAGCACAACGTTCATCATCCCGATCTTCTTCACATTCGGTCAGTTCATCAAGCTCATTCACCCATTGAAAATAGTTTGTAAGCATTTGCAAGAAACAATTAAGTATAGCTGCCAGCGCGTTATCTTTTCCATGCTCAGCAAGAAGTTCATAATAGTCTCCGGTAGCAAGTTTTATATGTGGAAATGCACTCATATCTCCCGGTCTGAAACAAGTCCCGAAAACCATTTCGCCATTCATTGCACGTATTGTTTTTGCTGCTTTTATATAAACGATAACTTTTGCCGGAAAGTAATATTCCTTTCTCAACCAAGTCGTCAACTCGGTAATTGCACGCTTTACTTCAGGATTAACCGATGCCTCAAAACGCAATTTAATCCCGGATTCGGAAAAAGCAATGTTTTTCCAATTATCAAGCTTCCAAGTATTCATATATCATTCCTTTCGGAAAAATTCGTAAAAACTTTGGCATTGCGAAAAAGCTTTTTTGTGATCTCGCCCCGGAGTGTGCTTTTTGGGCTTCGCCGGTTTGCCTTCTTTGCGTTAGTATCGATATTCGAGTGATCCGAAATTGCGGCATTGTATAGGGCATGAGGCTGTCGGTAATTTTTATTGTGCGTAGAAAGTTAATTTTATTAATTCATCTGTATCACGAATAGTTGAGTAAACATCATATTAATAAATCAACGTCGTCGTTTCCACTGCCCTTGGCGGCAAACAAGATCAGCAGATCAAGCTTGTCGTTAATTTCCGTATTCATATAACGTTTCGCCTCCCATTTTCAATATC
>CAZONA010000287.1:0-1054 GCA_964581025.1 uncultured Lachnospiraceae bacterium | reverse complement strand
TGTTATGATACAATAGATGGGTGACAGATAAAAAAGAAAATAGACTCCAAATGTGATATAATGTTAATAACGACAAAAACAAAAGATCACAAAGGAGCTATTTTCAATGGATATTATAACATCAAATGCGCACTTTCGTCAACGGGTTTTGAAATATTCGGAAAGATACGGTGTAAGCGCGGCGTCAAGGTTCTATAAAGTCAGCAGAAATGCAATCTACGAATGGCGCGCAAAATACGACGGTAAGAGCTGGAAAAGCCTGAAAGACAGAAGTCACAGACCTCATCATCATCCAAACGAGCATACACCCGAAGAAAAGGACATGATACTTCGCCGATATCCGAGATACAAGGATGACTTGATCAGGCTATGGGATTCCTTGCGGAAAAGCGGATATACACGAACATATGCGAGCCTCGTGCGAGTGATAAGGAAGTGGGTGAAACCGGAGCTTAAAGCAAGAACGGCACGCAAGCCAATGCCGTATCAAAGAGCTGCATATCCGGGACAAAAGGTGCAGCTTGATGTTAAATTTGTGCCGTCATATTGTGTTGTAAACGGGCGGAAATACTATCAGTATACCGCCGTTGATGAATGCAGCCGTTGGACGTTCAGAGAGATGTACGAAGAACACAGCACATACAGCTCGACTGAGTTTTTAAAGAAATTGATACTGAATTGTCCGTTCCCGATAAGGGAGATACAAACAGATAACGGAACGGAGTTCACGAGAGCATTGGTGAGTAACGACGGCAAACCGTCACTGTTTGAGGAAATGCTCTTGAAATGCGGCATAAAGTATCACAGAATACGAGTTGCTACGCCTCGACACAACGGCAAAGTGGAACGGCAACATCGATGCGATGAGCTTCGCTTCTACAGGAAAATGAAGATGTACAGCCTTGAAGACGGTCGAAAGCAGCTTGAAAGATACAACAAAGCTTCTAATACGATACCCAAGATATGCCTTGGATTTTTATCTCCCAACGAGGTCCTCGAAAAATACTTGGGCGTGATGTAAGCTCGGTAGGCACTTAAGCAAAGCCTTGCTTAA
>CAZONA010000286.1:0-1064 GCA_964581025.1 uncultured Lachnospiraceae bacterium | reverse complement strand
CGTATCGCACAATGTTAGTTGTAATGATTTACACATATCATTCACCCTTCAAAATTTCGTCGAAAAATTTGCCTTCTCGACGGTATTTAACCTCGATTTCCTCTGCCAAAGCAATTCCTTCTTTTCTTCTTTGTGTGCTCATATCCTTGAGCAACGAAAGCTCCAGTTGAGAAAGAGGCTCTTCCTTCAAAATCTTAATCTGTTTGCACGCCTTTTCGCTAATGGCAACGTACTGTTTGCCAAGGTCAAGGGCAGAAAGACAATTAATAAGAACCACGTCAGTAAGTGTTCTGTTGAAAAAACGAGAAAGCTCGGTATACATACGATCGTTGGCAATGTAGCCGATAATCACATCGTAGCCGTCAGCCATATGGGCGTATTTTTCGTAAATGGCGGTACCTTTTGCACTCTCCATCTCCTTACGATAGTAAGCGATAAGCATAGCCCAATCCATACCGATTTCAACGGTCAACACCTTAAGACCTGTCAAGTCAAGCTCAACCGTGTAGAACCTCGGTTTGTCCTCATTGCAAACAAGAGTTAGCGGTTGAAGCGTATTTGTTCCCATGTAGAAGCCGCTACCGAAGTCACACTCGTCACGGCTGATAGGTGCAATATCTCCAACGATGCCTTTCTTCGATCCGTGATAGAGGACGAGCTTATTATCAGTATCCCCGTATGCCTTTGTATCTATAATGAGCTGTGCAACATCAATGGCATGCTCTTTGCAAAAGTTATATAATTGTGTCTGCGCCATGCGGTTGGGCAGGGTTTTACCATTTTCCCAACGGTTGATAGAAAGCGGAGTCGTACCGAGAACAGACGCAAACTGCTCCTGATTCATATTGGTTGCAAAACGGATTGCTTTAATCAAATCTTTCATGTATATCACCTATCATTTGTTATCACATATAATTATATACTATGATAGGTGATTTGTCAAGAATTTTTCAGCTCTTTGATAAAATCGCTAACGAATTTTTTAGCCGTTTTCTTTGTTTATGCGACGCAAATTTTGAGTGGTGAGGGATAAAGAAAAATGCAACACAGACGTTTTGTCCATG
>CAZONA010000285.1:0-1069 GCA_964581025.1 uncultured Lachnospiraceae bacterium | reverse complement strand
CTTCCGCTTCAGTATATCGTCGGCAATTCGCTTTCTGTATTTTTTCATTCAGAACACCTCGTTTCCATTGGCGATATTCGTATTATACACCGAACGGATAAGTTTTACAACGTTTTTCGGTAAGTTGGCGAAATATTTTTCGGAAGATTGGCGGAAGAAAAATCGTCGAGTTGGCGAAACACTTTAGTTCTTATCAGTGGAAAACTACACAGAAGTAGCTCCCGACATAAGAGTAGTTCTGTTTGTGTTTTAGATGCACAGTTTTGTCAAAATGCATATCGCAGAAGCTTGCGAATACATCTTGAAGCAAGATGGCGGATTGTGTATAATATTATCAAAAATTCGCCGGATTTGATATAAGGATCGTTGTTATGGATGACGAAAGAATTAATGAATACGGGGTTATCTTGGATCCAAGGTAACCCACACAATACCGCCCACCGGTCATAATGATCGGTGGGCGTGTCCTCCAATTTCCTCAATCCAACAATCGATGCTCCGGCATACCTTTCGGGTATCCCTCCAAGTCTCCGGAGAATGTGAATTATTTCTCTCATTTACTATTGACAACGTCGTAAGCGTGTGATATATTTATCTCACAAGAGGTAAATATGTCACATGGAGGGCGTTTTTATGAAAAAGAACGGCAAACTATTGCTTTTTTCTGAGCGTGTTAGACTTGAAAAAATTCTGCTAGGCAGTCTTTGGACGGCTTCCGGAGTTTCTTCACTATTCAACAGCACATTGGGGTTGATTCTGCAAATTCTCTCTTTGACCACCATTGTATACACCCTTGTCCGAGTGTCTTTTGCAAAGGCAGAATCCGCAGATGAAATGGCAGAGCAAAATATGAATAAAGCAAAGGCGGTTGCATCCGATTATATGCTGATGCTATTTTGCTGCATAGCTATCATCGCTATACTTTTTCTTCGAAACATTACATTAGCAATCAGCCTGAATCAGCTAATTCCCGCTGTTGTACTCTTTGTCATGGGATGCCACTCCGTTATCACAGGACTGGCATTCAGAAAGTTCGAGGATGACTGAATATGCCAATTCTGAAAACGAA
>CAZONA010000284.1:0-1069 GCA_964581025.1 uncultured Lachnospiraceae bacterium | reverse complement strand
TTCTATTTTGCAATTTTGAAAGCAGCTTGTCAAAAAGACTTTTTTGACAAGCTGGAATAGCTACGGCAGCTTTTCTCCGCAAGCTCCGCCGCAGGACACAGGAAAAGGAACAGGCACACGGCCTGAAACATTCATAAAAAGGCAGCACTTACGATTTTTACGCAAGTGCCGCCTTTTTCATCGAAACAATTCAGAATGACTTCCGACACGGTAAAGCATCAGGACAAGGACATCCTCCACGACCTCGTACACCAGCAGCCAATCCGGCTCCACATGGCACTCCCGGCAACCGGCATAGTTGCCTGTCAGATCGTGGTCACGGAATTTTGCTTCCAATGCTTCTCCGTTTGCCAGCTTTTCCACGACATCAAAAAGCCGGTCGATGTTTTTGCCCTGTTTTTTCGCAAGCTTCAGGTCTTTTTTGAACTGCGTCGTGTAACGAACCTCGTACTTCATACTTCCAGTGCGCTACGGAGAGCGGCCATATCCCGATAGCCCTGTGCCGACGGGTCATGCGCCAGCTTGCGCCCCTCCTCGATTGCGGCGGCGGTAGCGGTGTTGGGAACGTCCAGCCGCAGGGCAAAAGGAATCCCGTTTTCCCGAATCGTCTGGCGCAGGAAAATATTGACCGCCGTGGTCATGTTCAGACCGAGTGCTTCAAAAATCGCTTCGGCCGCAACCTTGACATTTTTGTCTGTACGGATATTCAGATTTGTGCTCTCCATACGGAACACCTCCATGTATATTCTATTCAAATATTATCATACAATGCGCATATTGTCAACATTCCAAACGAAGATTTACGAAAGGAACAGCATGAAGTATATGTTGTTTACGCCACAAAAGGGCATACGCTTCCTCGTCACCGATGCCACGGAACAGTATATAGCGTCGGTTATGTCCACGGCACTCTCCCGGCTGAATGCCTTTCTGAATTCCGAATTGGAGCAGCTTCTGTGCTTCGACACGGAGCTTGACGCAGAGTCTTTCTGCGCCCGCAAGTCCGCAATTTTTGTCATCATGCCGGAGGAAGATCCCAACAAATTCTTCATGATCTCCCTCATTATCC
>CAZONA010000283.1:0-1071 GCA_964581025.1 uncultured Lachnospiraceae bacterium | reverse complement strand
ACTGCTACTGCACCATGCTGGCCTGTAAGGCTATCTATCTGGCTTAACTCCATAACGGATCCGGGCGTACCATGGTACGCCCGGCTTTTTGCTGATACCCTATATTCGCCTGCAGGGGACGGGATCCCAATCGCTACACTTGTACCTGCGGGGGCGAAAAAGTGCGCTGCCATGAGGCAGCGCACGGGATTTATTCTTCTGCGGTTTCTTCGGCGTTTTGAGGAGCGGGTTCCTCCGGGGCAGCGCCTTTGACAAATGCCATCAGCTCATCGCCGGTGATGGTCTCCCGGGTCAGCAGGTACTGCGCGATCTCGTCCAGCAGACCCCGGTTTTCACTGAGCAGCCGGGTGGCATCGGCATAGCAGCTGTTCAGGAGCTTCTGAACGGCGGCATCCACAGCAGCAGCAGTCTCGTTGGAGCAGTCCATGGCGGCCTGCCCGTCCAGATACTGATTTTGCACCACGGCCGGAGCCATCAGTCCCAGCTCCTCACTCATGCCGTAGAGGGCGACCATGTTTTTGGCCAACGCGGTGGCGCGCTGGATGTCGTTGGCGGCACCGGTGGTCATGGTGCCGAAGACAACGCTTTCAGCGGCGCGGCCGCCCAGCAGGCTTTTCAGCTCCACGAGCAGCTCCTCCCGGGTGGACAGATACTTTTCTTCCTCCGGCAGATACAGGGTGTAGCCCAGAGAACCTTCGGTGTGGGGTACGATGGTGATCTTGGAAACGGGGGTATCCTGTTTTTCCAAAGCGGAAACCAAAGCGTGACCGACTTCGTGGTAAGCGACCATCCGCTTTTCCGTGTCGGACAGGACGGTGTTCTTCTTTTCCGTGCCGGCAATGACGGTCTCGAAGGAGACCAGCAGATCCTCCTGATTGACAGCCTTGCGCCCCATTCGGACAGCGCGCAGAGCCGCCTCGTTGACCAGATTTGCCAGATCTGCGCCCACGCAGCCGGCGGTTGCCTGCGCGATCTTCTTCAGATCCACATCCTCTGCCAGCTTGATCTTCCGGGTATGCACTTTCAGCGTATCCAGACGGCCTTGCAGGTTGGGACGATCCACCACGATCC
>CAZONA010000282.1:0-1074 GCA_964581025.1 uncultured Lachnospiraceae bacterium | reverse complement strand
ATGGAAAACAAAAAATTATTTGAAACAGAAGAACAGAACATTCCACCAAGAAACAGAAAAAGAAAAAAAGAACCTAAATTCCCGGAATTCCAAGAGTATTACAGACAAAGATTAAGGGAAGGTAATCCAATCACCGCAAACGAAATCAATGATATGTTTAAAGACGCATTTAAAGATATTTTTGAAAGTATGTTTAATGCTGAATTGGAAGATACTTTAGGGTATTCAAAGTATGATTACAAAAATTCAACAGGTGAAAATTACAGAAACGGGAGTTACAAAAAAACTTTGAAATCAGATATTGCAGGAGAATTTGATGTAGATATTCCACGAGATAGAAATGGTGAATATGAACCTAAACTTGTAAAAAAATATCAAAATGATGTTTCATCTATAGATGATAAAATTCTCTCGATGTACGCAAAAGGAATGAGTACAGATGCAATAAACTCACATATTGAAGAACTTTACCATTTTTCAGTGTCAAAAGAGCAAGTTTCAAGAGTAACTGATAAAATACTACCGGTGGCTAAAGAATGGCAAAATAGACCACTAGAAAATATTTATACAGTAATGTTTTTAGATGGAATGAGTTTTGATGTAAGAGAAAATGGCGGTTATGTCAAAAAAACGGTATATGTCATAATAGGTATAAACCTCGATGGTCGAAAAGACTTGCTAGGCTTATGGATTGGTGAAAATGAAACCTCAAAATATTGGCTATCGGTTATGAATGATTTGAAATCCAGAGGTGTAGAAGATGTGTTAATTGCTTGTGTAGATGGATTAAACGGTTTTGAACAAGCAATAAAATCAATTTTTCCAAACACAAAAATTCAACGTTGCATTGTTCATATTATTAGGAATTGTACAAGGTATGTAAATTACAAAGACAGAAAAGCTTTTTGTGCTGATATGAAGCCGATTTATCAAGCAGTAAATGAAGAAAATGCATTGGAAAATCTGCTCAAATTTGAAGAAAAATGGGGTAAAAAATATCCTTATGCGGCAAAAGTATGGCAAAATAATTGGGATGGAATAAAGACAATGTTTGAATATTCTCCGGAAATCAGA
>CAZONA010000281.1:0-1085 GCA_964581025.1 uncultured Lachnospiraceae bacterium | reverse complement strand
GCTTGAAAATATCAGCTTCAAGATCAATGCGGGCGAACACGTCGGCATCGTCGGCGCTACCGGCTGCGGAAAATCGACTCTTGTCGATCTCATTCTTCGCACATATAACGTACCCGACGGCACGCTTTTCATCGACGGCAAGGACGTAAATGACGTTTCGATAAAGTCTGTACGTACCGCTGCCGCTTACGTGCCGCAGGACAACTTCCTTTACAGTGACACCATCGAAAACAACATCGCATTCTCTCTCGACAGTGAAAAACTGACTCCCGATGTTGTCGATTCGGTTGTCAATGCCGCGGTTCTCGCGGACGTTGACGATAACATCCGCGGTCTGTCCCTCGGATATAAAACAGTCCTCGGTGAACGCGGAGTTACGGTTTCCGGCGGTCAAAAACAGCGCATTTCGATCGCACGCGCCCTACTTGCGGACGCACCGATCCTCATTTTGGATGACAGCGTATCCGCAGTTGATACAAAAACGGAGGAAGTCATCCTCGGAAACCTCAAGGACTCACGTGAAAACAAAACAACTATCCTTATCGCGCACCGAATCTCCACAGTTGAGGGTATGGATAAAATAATTTTCATTGACGACGGCAAAATCGTTGATGTAGGAGCTCATAAGGCGCTTTACGAACGCTGTCCCGCATACAAGCGCGCAGTTGATCTTCAGGCACTTGAGGAGGAGGTTTGATTATGCGTGAATATTATCCTCTGATATTCGTCGGAGCAACAATTTGCATATTTTCCGTTATTTTCATCATCGCATACGCGACGATGAAAAACAAAAAAGCCGCTATCGGCTTCGATCGAAACATGAATGACGGCGAAATACTGCGCCGACTTATCAAATACGCCCGTCCGCATATAAAAAGCTTTGCTTTTGTCGGATTTGTAATGCTCATTTCCGTCGCCTACGATATCATCTCTCCGATGGTACTCGGATATGTCGAGGAGTTGATAGTGGGAGACTTCGAGTTGTCAAGCCTTGTCCATGCCGTTATTTTTTACGGAGCGCTGCTGCTCATATCTATCGGTTCAACATACGTTCAGGCAATAGTCCTTCAAAAAACAGGGCAAAA
>CAZONA010000280.1:0-1085 GCA_964581025.1 uncultured Lachnospiraceae bacterium | reverse complement strand
CGCCTATCATTTAACAAATAACTTAAGTGTTAAATGTATTATACCACACTTTTCGAGGGTGCGTCAATAGCAATGCACAAAAAATATCTCAAAAAAAGTGATAATTTATCAAAAATAAGGATTGACGAAAGCCTCGCTTTGTTGTATAATCATATCGCCGAGCAGAACGCTTTTCGCCGGCAATATTTTTTACCTGCACAGTATCGCAGGTAACACTTGTATTGAGGATAATATGCATAAGGTTACATTCAAGGATTTTTTGATGATGCACGTCGGCATGGTGCTGATAGCGTGCAGTACTCATTTTTTCTTAGTCCCCAACCACTTCGTAACAGGCGGTATGACGGGACTTTCCACCATTCTCGGTAACGTCCTGAGCTTCCTTTCCGTCTCGGAATGGCTGATCGGACTCAATATTCTGATGCTGATAATCGGATTCGTCTTTCTCGGCAAGCAAATGGGCTTCTTCACCGCCTATTGCAGCCTCGGCTATTCGCTAATAATGAAGGTTTTCGATATCTTCTTTCCGTGCGACGCACCGCTCACGAGTGAGCCGTTTATGGAGCTTTGCGTCGGAATTCTGATCTATGCGTTCGGAACTGCGATAATTTTCTACGCCGGCGCATCAAGCGGCGGAATGGATATCGTTGCGCTCATATTGCAGAAATATTTCAAAATCGACGTCGGTAAGGCGGTGCTCGTGGCGAATTCCTTTATCGCCGTAAGCTCGATATTTGCGTTCCCCGGGAATATCACGAGAGCGATTTTGTCGCTCGTGGGACTTTTTGCGAACGCATTCATCATCGACGGCGTCATCGACAGCCTCGGAGCGTGCAAATATTTTATGGTCATCACCCAAAAGCCCGATCTCGTGGCGGAATATATAATGAATTCGCTCCACCACGGCGTTACCATTTCCGACGCCATCGGCGCATATACGCTCAATAAAAAGGGAATCGTCCATACAGTTTGCCGCAGATACGAGGCGATCAAGCTCCGTGAAAAAATAAAAAGCATCGATCCCGATTCGTTCATCGTTATCACCACGAGTAGCGAGATAATCGGTAAGGGATTCAGAAGCGTGT
>CAZONA010000279.1:0-1098 GCA_964581025.1 uncultured Lachnospiraceae bacterium | reverse complement strand
ATGAATCTTTTTCATTTTTTCCTCTCCTCTATATCTTGTTGCAAAAATCGCAGGCTACGAGCCTGCGATTTTTGCGTAATCGGGAATGTAAAGATTCTTTGTGTGGCAGCTTAGCTGTCGATCTGTTCCAGCAGCGCTTCCAATTCGGACAGCTGACGGATCTCGTAATCCGGATGGATGGTATCGGGGCGGGGTTCTGCGTGGCGGTTGACCCAGCAGGTGCGAATTCCGGCGTTGATGCCGCCGAGAATGTCGGATGTTAAACTGTCACCTACCATCATCGCCTTTTCGGGGTCAAAGTCCGGGATCTGGGCAAAGCAGGCCTCAAAATACGCCCGGGAGGGTTTGTTAAAGCCGATTTCTTCGGAAACAAAGCATTTTTCAAAGAAGGGATACAGCCCGGCGCTGGTCAGCCGCCCGGCCTGGACCGAGGCGGTGCCGTTGCTGGCAAGGAGCAGCCGGTATTTCCGGCTCAGCCGCTCCACAGCCTCCCGGGCACCCGGAAGAAAATAGTGTCCGATGGCCAGATTCTGCTCATAGCACCGGGAAACCAGAACCGGATCGCAGGAGATCTCAAGTTCCCGGAACAGCTCCCGGAAGCGGCCGTATTTCACCTGCTCCCGGTCAATTTCGCCACGTTCCAGCATTTTCCAGTGCTGAATATTGACCTGCTTGTACCGCTCCAGGGATGCTTGCGAAAACGGGATGCCGCATTCGCAGAACGTCTTTTCCAACGCAATGGCTTCGGCTTTGTGGAAATCCAGAATGGTTTCATCCAGGTCCAGAAAAAGAAATTCGATCATTTTGCACCTCTTCTGCGAACGATCTCGTTGGCAATGGCGGCAAATTCCGGAATGCTCAACGTTTCGCCACGGACGTTTTCGTCAAAGCCGCAGGCGGCAATGACTTCGGCGGCACCGGATTTGCCCAGTTCCGGGAACCCGGAAGCCAGGCCGTTGCTCAGCTTTTTGCGCCGCATGGCAAAGCTGGCCCGGACGGTGCGGAAGAAAACATCCGGATCCGCAATGTCCCAGGGGCGCTCTTTGCGAACCCGCAGCGTGATCACGGCGGAGGTGACTTTGGGGGCGGGCAGGAAGC
>CAZONA010000278.1:0-1100 GCA_964581025.1 uncultured Lachnospiraceae bacterium | reverse complement strand
ATCCATAAAAGTCCTTTCCGGCCTAGGTGTCTGTGGGGAGTTGGCATTCTTCCTCTGATAACATTTGAGGGATATATATGACTACATCGCCGCCGTCATTATCGATAATTGCAGCCCCGTATTCATCGTCGTTTCCTTTTCCGCGGATAGCAACCGCAGAAGCAAATGCACCAGACGATTTCACCAGTAGTTCAGAAGCCTTCAGACGATCAGCCGTTTTTTCGTGCGGATCGTTCATTATATCCGACCAAAACACTTTTGCATCCTTTATGCTGGCGATCCGCTTATCTTTGGCGGCATCTTGTAATTGGGTGATATATTCCAAAGTTTCAGCATCTTTCAACAGGCGGTTTCCCTGTGCGTATGCTGTTTTCGGACTGTAACCGGCTGCAATCGCCGCCTGTGTTGCGTTTGGATTTGCGGCGTAATATTCCGCAAATTGCCGTTGTTTTTGGTTCATGCTTTTTTCGCCTCCTGTTCCAATTCAAGGAAATGGTATAGCTTACTCTTTCCATGCTCTGCATTCGATTTAGCATAGTTACGGAAAAAACGAATGTCGTGACTAAATTTTGCAAGCGTAAAGTTAGTGGAATGATCCGGAAATTTCTGGGTCATTTTTTCTTCCATTCGACCAGTTGCCCCAAACATTTCCAGTAGCCGTTTCTTGGAAATGTTACTGCGTGCAAGGCTTCCGGCTCGAATGCGGTAAAAATACTGTGCATTTTCACAATAAACTGACCGTTTTGCCTTTGAAACAACCTGTGGGAGTATTTCTGTGTCTTCTCCTAGACTGACACCGGGGGAAAACCGTAAATTATCCCACAATGACCGTTCATATACTTGCCCCCAGCAACCACAAGTCATATTGAACAAGTTTGCTATCAATTCTTCTCCCTCCAAAACAGTGTTTTCCAAATGAGGGGAGATCAACAGGGAAAATGTTTTGAAAATGTCCCCATTTTCTGTTATTGGTACGACCTTGCAGAAAGAATGGTCTGTGTTGTTTTTAGTCATTTGCAATAGCATTTCTTGATAGAAAGCTTCCGAAATCAAATCGTCAGGATCTACAAAGGAAAAATATTTTCCCTTGGCCGCATTGA
>CAZONA010000277.1:0-1109 GCA_964581025.1 uncultured Lachnospiraceae bacterium | reverse complement strand
TCCTCATAACCGTAATAATAATCGTTAAAGCTCCGCATGACCACAATGCCGGAAGCCTCCTTGTCGCCAAAGAGAGCGATTGCACTGTCTGTACGCTTTTGCAAATTGCGGAAGCAAACGATATTGCCGAAAGTTTTTACAGCATTCAAGATTCGGTTGGTACGGGAATACGCTTGGATCAGCCCGTGCATTTTGAGGTTCTTATCCACCCACAGCGTGTTGAGCGTGGTTGCGTCAAAACCGGTCAGGAACATATTGACAACGATGAGAAGGTCCAGCTCCTTGTTTTTCATACGAAGCGAAACGTCCTTGTAATAGTTTTGGAACTTATCGCTTGATGTGTCGTAGCTCGTCCCGAACATTGCGTTATAATCACGAATCGCACTGTCGAGAAAGTCGCGGGAGTTTTGATCAAGGGCAGAGGTATCCTCGGGATTTTCTTCGTCAAGGATTCCGTCTGCATCTGCCTCGTTTGCCCCGTAGCTGTAAATGATGGCTACTTTTAATCGCTTTGACGGATCGGTATTCATCTGCCGTTTGAATTCGTCATAATACAGTTTTGCGGCGGTAACGCTTGAAACGGCAAAAATAGAATTGAAGCCGCTGATCCTTTGCTTGCGCTTGATCTCCTCCACCTCTGTTTTACCGTGTGTGGCGGCGACCTCGGCAATGTTGGTCAATACATTGTAGGCATAGGGCTTTTCGTTGCGATATGTCTTTTGATTGAAATGTTCCAGAATATACTGAGTTATCAGCGATATTCGTTCGGGTGCAAGATACGCTTTTTCTCGGTTGATGTCCCATACCTCTTTATCGTCGATATCTTCCTCCGCATCCATTGTTTTGATGTAGTCTATACGGAACGGAAGCACATTCTTATCGTTGATAGCATCCACGATGGTATAGGTGTGGAGTTGATCTCCGAATGCCTGTGCCGTTGTTTTGAGATTGGGGTTCTTACCCACACCTGCATTCAGTGAAAATATCGGCGTTCCGGTAAAACCGAACAGATGGTATTTTTTGAAGTTTCTTGTGATCGCCGTATGCATATCGCCGAACTGACTGCGGTGACATTCGTCAAAGATAATGACCACACGCTTTGAAAAGAC
>CAZONA010000276.1:0-1115 GCA_964581025.1 uncultured Lachnospiraceae bacterium | reverse complement strand
GCCAGAGCGTGGGCTTTGTGACCTACGCCATCAATGACCGGGGGGCCTTCACCGTCAACGGTGTGGAAGTGAAGCTCAAGGGTGTCAACCACCACGACACCCACCCCAAAAACGGCTACACCATGACGGAAGCGGACATCTTGCAGGATCTGCGGCTGATGAAGCAGCTGAATATCAACTGCATCCGCACTTCTCACTATCCCCCCACCCCGAAATTCCTGGAATTTTGCAACCAAATGGGCTTTTACGTCATGCTGGAGACCGACCTGGAGACCCACGGCTTCTGCAACCGCCGGGCCGGTGGCTCCGGCTATGACTGCGTGGGTGGGGACACCGAGTGGATCGGCAACCAGCCCCAGTGGCTCCCCGCCTTTTTGGAGCGGATGGAGCGGGCCTACCACCGGGACAAAAACAACCCCTGTATTTTCTCCTGGTCCACCGGCAACGAAAGCGGCCACTGCGAAAACCACCACGCCATGATCCAGTGGCTGCGAAAAACCGACAACAAGCGTCTGATCCACTGCGAGGATGCCTCCCGGGCTGTTGATGAATGGAGCTTCGTCCCCGGGGTGCCGGAATTTTACCACCGGCCGGATATGCACTCGAAAATGTACCCCTCCCTGGCCTTCCTGGAAGAATACGCCCAGGACGAAAGCCGCCCCCTGCCCCTGTTCCTGTGCGAATACAGTCACGCCATGGGCAACGGCCCGGGCGATCCGGGGGATTACTGGAAAATCATCCACGCCTCCCCCAAGCTCATCGGCGGCTGTATCTGGGAATGGGCTGACCACACCCTGCTGGTAGACGGGGTGCCCAAATACGGCGGGGATTTCGGCGAACTGACCTCCGACGGCAATTTCTGCGCCGACGGTCTGGTGACCCACGACCGGAAGTGGAAAGCCGGTTCCCTGAATCTGAAATACGTCTACCAAAATATCCATTTCCGATTGGAAGAGAACCTGCTGACCGTAACCAACGGCTACAGTTTCCGCTCTCTTCATGACCACAAACTGGTGATCCAGGTCACATCCGACGGGGAAACCCTGTGGGAGCAGACCTTTGTATGGCCTCTGCTCCCCGGTCAGAGCCGCAGCGTGACCCTTCCCCTGCCCCAG
>CAZONA010000275.1:0-1116 GCA_964581025.1 uncultured Lachnospiraceae bacterium | reverse complement strand
CTGACCAGTGTGGATATGATCCGCCGCCAGATCCTTCCTGCCGCCCTGGGCTACACCGGCTGTCTTGCCCAGAATCTGCTCACCAAGACCCAGCTGGGTCTTCCCTGCCAGGCCGAAAAGGAAACCGCCCAGCGGCTCAGCGAAGCCTGCGATGCCCTGTCCGGCCTGGTCACCCGGCTGGAAACCGATCTCAAACTGGTTCCCACCGGCGACTACACCGAAGCGGCCAAATTCTACAGCACCCGGATCCTGGAAGATATGCGCCTGGCCCGGCAGCAGGCCGATCTGCTGGAAACCCTAACTGCCAAATCCCATTGGCCCTATCCCACCTATTCTGATTTGCTGTTCTATTGACCGGCTCCGAACCCAGCCAATCTGCAAAAACCGCTTCCCGAAAATTCGGGAAGCGGTTCGTTCATTTTTGTGTATAAGGATCCCAATAGATGGTTGGATACTTCGTAGGAAAAACCAGTTCCTTTCTGTACTCCCACATTACTGCGGCATGAAGCAAAGATTGCTTCACAGTGCCGGATTTGTCCTTAAACAGGCTATGCCATACCTCCCATTGAACCTGATTGGCAATCTCCGGTGAGACATCCGGAACCTCCTGGCGCAGAACATCCTGTATGCGCCGTAGCTGTTCATTCAGGATCTTGTTGTCCGCTTCCACATCCACCACTTTGACAGGAAGGGTATATAGTGGTCTCAGCATAACCGCATCCTGGGCACTGACGAGGGTGGCACAACCGTCATCAACATACAGTTCCAGGAACGCCAGCGGGTGCTGTGGAGCGATGTTGCTACTCATATAGTATGGAATTTCTACCTCAGGAAGGGGGTACTGATATACGGTCTCCCTGCTGTATTCAGCGGGAATTGCAGAAAATACGCCCCAGATGATCTGCATATTTCGCAAGCAAACATCCCGTCGAAATGCTTCGTCAGTCAAAAACAACTCTCGCTCTCCCCACTTTTCGCAACCATCCCAGCCGCAATAGTCGTAACATTCCAAACCGGTAATCAGCCAATTATGAGGTGGAAGCTCCGGTAAAAAATCCAAAATTTCCCCAAACCGCCCAGTTTCAACGCAGACGCAGGGCATGGCGAACACCTCCA
>CAZONA010000274.1:0-1130 GCA_964581025.1 uncultured Lachnospiraceae bacterium | reverse complement strand
ATCAGCCGGTGGGCTTGGTGCGTTTTTGGTCACAGCAGTGGAATGCCGGCCTGCTCGCAGGCGGCCAGGGTCTCGGCGTCCCAGACGCTGGACTGGACTTCGCCAATGTGGGCGCAGCCCATCATCAGCATGGCCAGACGGCTCTGGCCGATGCCGCCGCCGATGGTCAGAGGCAGTTCGCCACGCAGCAGCATCTGATGGAAGGGAAGGGAACGGCGGTCGTCGCAGTGCGCCTGGGTCAGCTGGCGATCCAGCGCTTCGGCATCGACCCGGATGCCCATGGAGGAGATCTCCAAAGCCCGATCCAGCGGCTCGTCCCAGAAGAAAATGTCGCAGTTCAGATCCCAGTCGTCATAGTCCGGAGCACGGCCATCGTGGGGCTTTCCGGAGCGCAGGGGTGCGCCGATCTGCAAGATGCAGGCGGTGTGATGCTCCCGGACATAGGCTTTTTCTCTCAGGGAGCCGGTGGGCAGTTCCGGGTACAGGTCTTCCAGTTCCTGAGAGGTGATGAAACTGACCTCCCGATCCAGCCGGGTGCGCAGCTGAGGAAAGCGGACACGGAGACGGTCGTTGGTATTGCAGATGGCCCGGACGATGGAGCGGACGATGAGTTTCAGATAATCCAGATCCCGGTTTTCGGGGGTGATGATCTTTTCCCAGTCCCACTGGTCAACGTACAGGGAATGGACATTGTCCAGTTCCTCGTCCCGGCGGATGGCGTTCATATCGGTGTACAGGCCGTTTCCAACGGTGAAATTGTACTTTTTCAGAGCCAGACGCTTCCATTTTGCCAGAGAATGCACCACTTGGGCATCGGTGCCCACGGCAGGGATATCGAAAGAAACGGGGCGCTCATAGCCGTTGAGGTTGTCGTTTAAGCCGGAATTTTCTGTAACGAACAGCGGTGCGGAAACACGCTTCAGATTCAGGGCTTTGGAAAATTCTTCCTGAAAAGTTTCCTTGATATAGGCAATGGCTCGCTGGGTGTCATAGGCATCCAGCACCGGGTGATAGTTTTCGGGGAGGATCAGCATGATGGTCATCCTTTCTGGGCAAATCGTTGCTTTCCATTGTAAGCGCATGGGAAGAAAAAATCAAGGAAAAAGAAAATTTTTCTTGGAAGGCTGCAA
>CAZONA010000273.1:0-1132 GCA_964581025.1 uncultured Lachnospiraceae bacterium | reverse complement strand
CTAACTTCCCTACCTGCTTGGATAGCAAATGCAGAGTCAATACCAGCAAAACTTGTGGCAATTTTTTCAAGATTTTCAAGTCTTTTTACATAATTTTCAAGGCTTTCACGTCTTGCTCCCGGTCTTGCACTAGAAATAGTGTCGGCCGCTTGCACAAGCACTGCCTCAATAGTTTGTGGCTCTATATCATTGTGGTGAGATTGAATACAATGAATAACTGCCTCGCTCTCCTTATACTTTCTAGCGAGTTCAACACCGATTGATACGTGTGTTCCGTCAACTTCAAAGTCAACAGCCTTGCCTATGTCGTGCAAAAGTCCGGCACGTTTGGCAACCTTGGCATTGGCACCAATTTCAGTTGCAAGCATACCAGCGATATATGCAACTTCCAAAGAGTGATTCAACACATTTTGGCCATAACTTGTTCTATATTTTAGTCTTCCCAAAGTCTTTACAAGTTCTGGGTGCAAGTTGTGGATGTCTGCATCAAAACAAGCATTTTCACCAGCGTCTTTTATGGTTTGTTCTACATCTTTTCTAACCTTGTTGACCAATTCTTCAATTCTTGCTGGATGAATTCTACCATCCATAATGAGTTTTTCCAAAGAAATTCTTGCAATTTCACGTCTAATTGGGTCAAAACCAGACAAAGTAATTGCTTCTGGTGTGTCATCAATAATCAAATCAATACCAGTTGCGGCTTCCAAAGCACGAATATTTCGGCCTTCACGACCAATAATACGGCCCTTCATTTCTTCACTAGGCAAAGTAACAACGGATACAGTTGCTTCACTTGCTTGGTCAACTGCACATTTTTGGATTGCAAGAGTAACTATATTCCTTGCAATTTTGTTTGCCTCGTCTTTGGCTTGGTCTTCAATTTCTTTGATATACTTGGTTGCTTCAATCTTTGCTTCTTGGGTATATCTGTCAACAATTTCTGCCTTGGCTTGCTCTTTTGTGTAAGTTGCAACTTCTTCAAGTTTTGCAACTATTTGGCCTTTTAATTCATCGGCTTGCACAAATTTTTGGTCAAGTTCTTGCTCTTTTGCGACCAATTTTTCTTTTTGAACATCAATCGCTTCAAGTTTTTTGTCCAAAAGTTCTTCACGTTTTTCAAGAGAATTTTCTC
>CAZONA010000272.1:0-1133 GCA_964581025.1 uncultured Lachnospiraceae bacterium | reverse complement strand
TTAATACTTCCGTCCCTATTAACAATTGCTCTACTTACCATTAGAACCCACATTTCATTAGACCATTCTGCCAAATAGGTATTCGCTTGTTTCATAGCCTCAAGATATGCTCTCATTTTTGTTGCCTTACCTGTCTTGTAGGCTTTTTCTTTACACGCTTTATCATAAGAGTTTTTTACTTCTTCATACTCGCTAGTCAATGCATCATACTTTCTGGCAAATTCAATTTGGTCTTGCACCGTTCTGGCATTTTCTTTTACCATTGTCGATACCTTTGCCTTTGATAGTACGGTGACCTTCCTCATCTGCTATGAGATCCACCAAAAGGCAAAGGATATCATCGAGGGCAGAAAAATTGACCCCATCTTCTATCCAGTTATCTGCGGTGCTGACGAAGGTGACGACCGGACTGACCCCAAGGTGTGGAAGAAGGTCAACCCCAGTCTGGGCATCACAGTCGGCATTGACAAGGTAAAAGATGCTTGTGAATCCGCCATGCAGAACCCCGGCGAGGAGAACGCTTTCCGTCAACTTCGCTTAAACCAGTGGGTCAAGAAGGCAATCCGCTGGATGCCCATGGAGAAATGGGACAAGTGTGCCTTCGCCACCAATGAGGATGATAAATACATCGTTCTGCCGTATTTCTGGATTTCCGAAGATAATCTCGACTTGCGTGTCCGCCGTGACCATGGATGATATTATAAAGCAAAGAGCGGATGTTGCGTGTTTGGCGTATAAACACATCTCCATTTGCAGAAACTGAAATAAGCGATGCAATCTTGCTGTTTTATTTCAAAACAGATTGACAAGTTGAAATAAAAGGTGTATACTAATTATAGTATTTCAATTTCATTCTGACGAGGAGGTATAACCATGGCAAACCGTGCCGGTCACTATAAGACCAATCTGTCGGGAGAGATGGCGTATCAATCTTTTGTCCCATGTCCGCTCCCTCCGAATCCCACTATAGAGCTTTCGGACGAACTGATCGCACTTTTGATCAAAGCAAATTCTCAGCTCGCTGTTTTGGAAAGCGTAGCTACACGTATTCCCAATGTAGAGCTTTTTGTATCTATGTATGTTCGCAAAGAGGCACTGATGTCCTCTCAGATTGAGGGTACTCAGGCTACATT
>CAZONA010000271.1:0-1138 GCA_964581025.1 uncultured Lachnospiraceae bacterium | reverse complement strand
ACTTTCAGGGAGCGGTCAAAAAACCGCTCCCTGTCCAGTTTATGATCTCTTATGTCGATGATTCCTTCCGATGGCATCCGGCGCATGCGGCACAGTCACCGCAGCAGCCCTTCTTTTTTTTGCCAAAGATGCACCATCCGCCGTAGCCCAATACCAGGGCCAGAATCAGATAATCCATCACGCCCATAGCAGGCCTCCCACCTGGTAAACCAGGAACGCCGCCAGCCAGGCTACCACACACTGCATCAGCACGATCAGCACCGTCTTCCATGTGGAATTCATTTCCCGCCGAATGGTCGCTACCGCCGCCACACAGGGGGTATACAGCAGCGTAAAGGTCAGGAAGCTGACCGCCGAACGAGTGGTAAAAATGCTGTGCAGTGCCAGAACCAGCTGCTCCGTGCTGACGCCCAAAATGACGCCAAAGGTGCCCACCACCGCTTCTTTTGCGGTAAAGCCGGAAACCAGTGCCGTCACCATCCGCCAGTCTCCAAATCCCAACGGCGTAAAAATCGGTGCCACAAATTTACCGATCATTGCCAGCAAACTTTCTGCCGAATCTGCAACAACATTCAGTCTGCTGTCAAAATGTTGCAGGAACCAGATAATGATGGTAATGACGAAAATCACGCCAAATGCCCGCTGCAGGAAATCCTTTGCCTTGTCCCACATGAGTTGCAGAACATTGCGGGCCGAAGGAAGCCGGTAGTTCGGAAGTTCCATCACGAAGGGGACCGGTTTTCCCTGGAAAAGCGTATTTTTAAAGATCAGCGCCATCAGAACGCCCACCAGCATTCCGCCAAAATACAGAGCGATCATCGCAATCGCCTCATACCCCGGGAAGAACGCCGCCGCAAAGACGGAGTAGATGGGGATTTTTGCCGAGCAGCTCATGTACGGTGTCAGCATGATGGTCATTTTCCGGTCCCGCTGGGAAGAAAGGGTGCGAGTCGCCATGATGGCAGGCACGGAGCATCCAAATCCGATGAGCATCGGCACAAAACTCCGGCCCGACAGGCCGATTTTCCGCAGAAGTTTGTCCATCACAAAGGCCACCCGGGCCATATAGCCGGAATCTTCCAGAATGGAAAGAAAGAAAAACAGCGTCACGATCACCGGCAAAAAGCTCAGCACACTG
>CAZONA010000270.1:0-1145 GCA_964581025.1 uncultured Lachnospiraceae bacterium | reverse complement strand
CGTCAAAGAGGATATCCACGGGACTTTTGAAAGTCTCGTCATCTTCTCTGGCTTCACAGGCGTTGATCAAATCCAGCAGGGTGATAAAATTCCGTTCCTCCGGTTCGGCCTCGTACCAGATGTAGCCGATGAGGGCGCAGTACAAAAGCCGTTCTGCTTTCACCCAGAAATCTTCGGAAGATTTTTCGCCCTCGCCCTTGGTGTTGGCAATAATGACATTGACCAGCTTTAGGATATCTTTTTCAGAGCGGACATAGGCCAGCGGATTGTATTTCATGCTTTTGGAAAAATTGATGGTGTTGAGAACCTTAATGCGGTATGGCTCATAAATGACCTTGCCCTTATCATTCCGCACCGGCTTTCCGTTCTCATCCAGTTTGGGGGAGCCACGCAGGAGCATAGCCCCCGTTTCTTTCAGAAGTTGGCCTTTGGGGTCGGTGATCACATAGGAACTGTGCATCTGCATAATGGAAGGCTTAACGAAAAAACGGGTCTTGCCGCTGCCACTGCCGCCGATGACCAGAATGTTTTTATTTCTGGCGGTTTTGGGGTCTTTGGGTCGGCTGTTCATGGTGAGCCGTTCCGTTTTGGTCAATGGGATGTTCCAATCCGGGACAGGATCGATGTAGGGGGCGATATCTGCCGCATTGCCCCACCGGGCGCTGCCGTATTCCATGCCGTGGCGATATTTCTTTGCGTTTTTGCCCTTGGTGTAGACCGCTACCCGGACAATGACTGCACCAATCACACCTACAACCAAATCCAGCAGATGAAAACTGGGGGCGTAGTTTGCAAATGCAAGAGTGAAGCCCTCTCCGATGTGCAGCAGCTTTTCCGAAGCGTCCAGTCCCGGTGCCAGCCGCACCGTCTGGCAGAGCTTATCGAAAAGATACACGAACAGCAGATATGGAAGGTTGGGCAGAAGCACCTTTTTCAGCTTTCCGGTCATCGCTCCACGCTCCGTTCCCGTGTTTTCACCTTTTCGCCTCGTTCATGTTCCTTGTGCTGCCCCTTGGACTGCTGCTGTGCTTTTTCCAACTTGCGCCGAATGGAACGCTCTTTGTCCAGATTTTTTGCAGAGAACTCCCGGAAGGCCGCCGTGATCACATCCGCATCCCGGCCCTTGAAGAACACCAGATACCGGG
>CAZONA010000269.1:0-1155 GCA_964581025.1 uncultured Lachnospiraceae bacterium | reverse complement strand
AAGTGTGAAATCTATATCACAGAGGGTAAGTGAAAACTATTGCCCTAATCCTTTTTACCGCTGATCAGCGGGGTCACATTTAATTGTGGCTAACGGGGAAAGCTGACCATTACACAGGTATGTCAAAACCTGTTTAGGTGAAGTCAATCCCGTGGCAAGATTTTAAATTTTTAGGTCAAATTAAATTAAATTCCATACTCTCACTTTCAAATATAAATAGAAGGAGATAGAGTATCTCTTAAATATAATTATATTTGAAAGGAAGAAAATTTAAAGATGATAGGAATTTATAAATATACAAATAAAATTAATGGGCACATTTATATTGGACAAAGTATTAATTTAGAAGCACGACAATATGCCCATAAAAGTTCAGCTTTTAATGAAATAGCTAAAGATTATAATTCTCAATTTCATCAAGCCATTCGCAAATATGGTTGGGAAAATTTCGATTATGAAATTATTGCGGAATTGACTCCTGACGAATATACTAAAGATGGACTTGATGCGCTAGAAAGATATTTTATCAAATATTACGATTCATTTCATAATGGATATAATGCCACTGAAGGTGGAGACAATAACCCTCATCGAGCATAGAAGGGATCTGCCAATGGTCGAGCATTATTAACCGAAGATGACGTAATCTATATTCGAGAATGTTATAATGCGCATATTCCTTTTAGAGAAGTATATGCCGAATATCAAGATAAAATATCAAAACGAGGGCTGCAAAAAGTTTGGTGGTTTGATACATGGAAAGATATTCGTCCTGAATATCATACCGAAGAAAACAAACTATGGCACGCAACAAAAGCCAAAGCAAATACGTCAGAAGTTGCAGCTAATAATAAGAGAAGCTTTACTGAAGCAGAAGTAAAAGCTATGAGAGCTGAATATGATAATGGAGCAACACCAAAACAAATCTAGCTAAAATATGCGCCAGATAAAGCTTGGTCCACTGTTTATAATGTTGTAACAAGACAGACCTATAAAGATTTAAAATAAGCTGTATCGACTATTCCGAGTGAGATCGGAAGTAGAAATGCTATTGATACGCATTTCGAAATAGAGGACACGATGAAGGTTTGACAAACCCGAGTGAAGAGATAGTCAGTGCCCATAGAAATATGGGAAGCACATGGATAGTGCAAG
>CAZONA010000268.1:0-1155 GCA_964581025.1 uncultured Lachnospiraceae bacterium | reverse complement strand
ACAAGTGGCGTGACCAGTTCGGGCGAAATGTGCTGAAGGGCGAAAAAGGCATTAAAATCATCGCTCCCACGCCCTACAAGAAAAAGATCGAGCAGGAAAAACGAGACCCTGACACCAATTTGCCTATGCTGGATGCAGACGGCAAGGTAATAACAGAGGAAAAAGAGATCAAGATACCCATGTTCAAACCTGTGACCGTATTCGATGTGTCTCAGACGGACGGAAAGCCGCTGCCCCAGCTTGCCTCCAATCTCAGCGGCGATGTGCAGAACTTTGATGTGTTTATGGAAGCTCTACGCAGGACATCTCCCGTGCCAATCGACATTAAACCCATTGCCGACGGTGCAGACGGCTTTTTCTCTCTGGACAATCAGCGGATCACCATTCGTGAAGGTATGAGCGAGGTGCAGACCGTCTCTGCCGTGGTGCATGAGATCGCCCACTCCAAGCTCCACAATCAGAAGAAAATCGAAGAACCGAAAAATGCTGCAAAGTATCAAGAGGTGGAGATTTTCGATATACCGGCTCTGTTTTCCAACGGGCGTATTGCCCCTACCGACATTCCCGATGGTCTGTACCGCTATGATCTGCGTGGCTCTGACTATGATCCAGGGATGCCGGTAACGGTGGAAAACAATGTGGTGGTAAACCACGCAGGCACGATTTTGACCGCAAAGCCTTTGGAGCTGGGCGAAGCAGGCTATCTAAGATTAACCGACGAGGAAGGGCTGAACTTTGTCGGCGGTGAGATTTCGGCTTATCAGTTTTTGAATGAACAGCGGAAAGATCGCAACACCGAGGAGGTCGAAGCCGAAAGCATTTCCTTTGCGGTGTGTGCTTATTACGGCATTGCCACGGGCGAGAACAGCTTTGGCTATATCGCCACATGGTCAAAGGACAAGGAACTGAAAGAACTCCGTGCCAGTTTGGAGACCATCAACAAGACTTCTTCTGAGCTTATCACCGACATCGACCGTCACTATGCGGAGATCACAAAAGAGCGTGAAGCTGTGGTCGAGGTCGCAGAACCGACCATCAACGAGCCTGCCCTGCAATCCGATACCGAGGAAGCTCTCTATTTGGTGGATGACAGCGTATATCTTCATGTGCAGCATACCGATGAGGGCTGGGACTACTCCCTCTATGACAAAGAGA
>CAZONA010000267.1:0-1162 GCA_964581025.1 uncultured Lachnospiraceae bacterium | reverse complement strand
CTATCATACACTAATTCTTCACAAATGTAAAGTGTTATCGTGTGAAGAATTAAATTGACAGCCTCGAGTTTCCTGTTGAAGATTTAAATGTTATGTGATAGAATCAAAATGACGGGAGGTGCAATACTATGTCAACAATATGGCTTGTTGCCGCAATCGTTTTTGCCGTCATTGAGGCGGTAACGGTGGGACTTACGTCCGTCTGGTTTGCCGTCGGCGCACTTGCCGCACTGTTTGCGGAGCTGTTGGGCGCAAAACTTTGGCTGCAGATCACGGTTTTTCTTTTAGTATCGGCGCTTATGCTTTATTTTACAAGGCCGATTGTGAAAAAGTATGTCAACAGCAAGGTTGAGCCGACCAACGCCGATATGCTTATCGGTAAGGAGTGCCGCGTCACCGAGACGGTGGACAACATTGCCGGTACGGGTGCCGTTTATGTGGACGGCAAAACATGGACGGCAAGATGTGACGAAGAAGAAGTGATCCCGATGGGAGAGCTCGTTATCGCCCTGCGTATCGAGGGTGTTAAGCTTATAGTGAAAAAGGCCGCAGAAGCGGCAACGGTTGAATAAAAGGAGGTTCAATATGGAATTTATGGATTTTTTGACTGACGGCGGTTGGATTATCCTTTTGCTTATCGCACTTGCGATAGTGATCGTCGCACGCAACATCAGAGTCGTTCAGCAGAGCAAGGTCATGATAATTGAGCGACTGGGCAAATATCAGACCACATGGGGTACGGGCATCCATGTTAAAATACCGTTCTTCGAGAAGGTCGCAAAGACCATCTCTCTCAAGGAGCAAGTCGCGGACTTCCCGCCTCAGCCCGTTATCACCAAGGATAACGTCACCATGCAGATAGACACGGTCATCTACTTCCAGATAACCGACCCCAAGCTCTACACCTACGGTATCGAGCACCCCATGATAGCCATCGAGAATCTTTCCGCAACCACCCTGCGTAACATCATCGGCGACCTCGAGCTTGACCAGTGTCTCACCAGCCGTGACCTCATAAACGGCAAAATGCGCACCATCCTTGACGAAGCCACAGACCCCTGGGGCATCAAGGTCAACCGTGTCGAGCTTAAAAACATCCTTCCGCCGAGAGAGATCCAGTCTGCGATGGAAAAGCAGATGAAGGCAGAGCGTGAACGTCGTG
>CAZONA010000266.1:0-1164 GCA_964581025.1 uncultured Lachnospiraceae bacterium | reverse complement strand
AGTGCAGGACTATGTCGGCTTGTTTGGTTATGTCGGTTTCGGAACCGTCAAAAATGTGACTGTCAAGGATTCCTACTTTAACGGCGGTCTGTATGTCGGCGGCATTGTCGGCTATAATAGCAATATGGGCACGATTGAAAACTGCCACAACGACAATACCTTGGTTGTTTCGACCCCCTACTTCGTTGAAATTGCGAACGGATCCTACACAAAAGACGGCAAAATAGGCAGCTGGTACGGAGGCAGTGTCGGCGGCATTGTGGGCGCAAACAACGGCACAGTGACAAACTGCACAAATGCCGGCACCGTGATAGGCAAAACGCAAAGCGCGAATCCTGCCACATCCGGTGAAACAACAGTTGGCGGCGGGGATGTCGGCGGCATTGTCGGTGAAAATTATATTAATGGCACGGTAGAAAAATGCGCCAATACCGGCAATGTCAGCGGTGATGTAAATGTCGGCGGTGTGGTCGGAAGCAACCGGGGTTCATCCCCCGATGTCGCAACAGTCGATGATTGTTACAATACCGGCAAAGTCAGCGGCACAAACTGTGTCGGCGGCGTGGTCGGTTACAATGCCGACAACAGCGAGGTCGTAAGCTGTTACAACACCGGTACGGTCACTCGCACAGACACCGGCACAGACACCGGCACCGACAACTCTGTCGGCAGTGTAGTCGGCTGCAATGACACCAACGGCACGGTCGAGAACTGCTACTACTTGACCGGTACGGCAAGCATCGGAATCGGCAACACGACCGTGGACGAAGTACACAGCACCGACCTCGAGACCGAAGCCGTCTTCACCTCGGGCATGGTCACATGGCTCTTAAACGGCGTCGGTCGGGACCCCGTCTGGAAACAGACCCTGAACGGTACCAATTACCCGAGCTTTGAGGGGGAAATCGTCTACGGATACATGAACTGCGCGAACGAACAAAAATTCGCAAATACCGCGACCGAGGACAACAGCCATTCCTATAAAAACGGCTTCTGTACCGCTTGCAATGCATACCAGCCGGCAGTGAAAAACGGCGATGTTTACGAAATTTACAACGCCGGACAGCTCTACTGGTTTGCGGGTCTGGTCAACGGTACGCTGACCGACGGCACGGCGCAAAACGCAAGTGCCAACGGTAAGCTGATGGCGAATATCACGGTCAA
>CAZONA010000265.1:0-1165 GCA_964581025.1 uncultured Lachnospiraceae bacterium | reverse complement strand
CCCACCGTTATGACCGATAGCGGCGCAAGCATAATCATCCCCACCGAGCCGCAGGGATAAGAAATAGGCTGAGTCTATGACTCAGCCTGTTTTTGTATTCAAATAAGATCCGATCCGTCGTCGGGGATGACCTCCTTGATGGCGGCGATGGCACATTCGATCATGCTGTCGTCCGGCTCAAGCACCGTGATCCTCTGCATCCAAAGTCCGGGAGCGGAAAGAATGCGTGTCAGGGTGTTCTCGTGCTTGCCGGCGTACTTGATAAATTCGTAGCCTATTCCCATCGTTACGGGAAGGAGAAGAAGCTTTATGAGAGTGCGAACGATCGTCGGCAGCTCGGGTGGAATGAGCATTCCGATAAATATCCCCACGAGCACCATTACGATGAGGAACGACGTTCCGCAGCGAGGGTGGAAACGCCTCTGCCCCCTGACGTTTTCAACGGTGAGCTCAAGCCCTGCCTCGTAGCAGAAGATGGTTTTGTGCTCCGCACCGTGATAGCTGAACGTGCGCTTGATATCCTTCATCTGCGATACCGCAGCCATGTATGCAACGAGAATTATTATTTTAAGTAATCCCTCAAAAAGCGATTTCAAAACCCTGTTCCCGACGAGTGCGGGAATCAAGCGAGAGATGAGATCGTAAAGGAGAGTGGGAAGATAAATGAATAAAAGCACCGAAAGCGCAACGCCGAGTATTCCTGCGACGACGCCGACGATCGCCATAATGCCCTTGCTCTGCTCCTTTTCGTCCTCGTCCTCAAAGCCGGCGATCTCCGCACTTTTCATAAGGGACTTGTAGCCCGAGATCATCGAAATTGCAAAATTGAAAACGCCTCGTACAAGAGGAATCTGCCTTAGCTTGTCCACGAGAGAGGGGGACTTGCCGGCAGGGGAATTGTCGCTCACCTCAAGTACGATCTCGCCGTGAGGATCACGAACCGCCATCGCAGTCTTTTTCGGACCGCGCATCATTATGCCCTCGATCAAAGCCTGACCGCCGATCGAGGTCTTTTTAGCAATGGTTGAATTGTTTTCCGACATAGATTTCTCCGTTCTGCCCATACGGGTAAGATTCACTAAAACCATATTATAATACGAATTTGTGAACTTGTTGTGAATAAACTAACCGATTTGCCTCGAATCCCGGAAAAATCGAATCCCTC
>CAZONA010000264.1:0-1176 GCA_964581025.1 uncultured Lachnospiraceae bacterium | reverse complement strand
GGGAGCGCAGGCAACGAAATGCAGACCGAGCTTCGCCGCGCCGATCATAAGCGAATTTCCCATATTGTAACGCGCATCTCCCATGTAAACGAGTTTTATTCCTTTAAGTTTGCCGAAATGCTCGCGAATCGTCAGCATGTCGGCGAGAATCTGCGTCGGATGGTATTCGTTTGTGAGTCCGTTCCAAACGGGAACTGTGGAATATTTTGCAAGTTCATTAACGATCGACTGACCGTATCCGCGATATTCGATTCCGTCAAAAATCGAAGAAAGCACGCGCGCCGTGTCCGCGATGGATTCCTTTTTGCCGATCTGAGAGCCTGTCGGATCAAGATATGTAACGCCTGCGCCGAGATCGCGAGCCGCGACTTCGAAGCTGCAACGTGTGCGTGTGCTTGTCTTTTCGAAGATGAGCGCTATATTCTTGCCTTCGCAAAGCTTGTGTGGGATGCCGGCTTTTTTCTTCGCCTTCAGCTCTGCGGCAAAGTCGATCAAGTCGACGATTTCTTCGGGGGTATAGTCAAGAAGTGTAAGAAAATCTCTGCCTTTAAGATTCATATTTTTCTCCCGTGATAATTGTTAAAGTATCTTTGAAAGGAATGAACGCAGACGCTCTGTTTTCGGTGTCGTGAAGATCTCCTCCGGCGTGCCGTCCTCGCAAATGATTCCGTCTGCGATGAAGACAACTCGGTTTGAAACCTCGCGAGCGAATCCCATTTCGTGAGTTACGACAACCATCGTCATTCCGTCGCTTGCAAGCTCCTTCATAACATCGAGAACTTCACCGACCATTTCGGGGTCAAGCGCGGATGTGGGCTCGTCGAAAAGCATAACGTCCGGCTCCATTGCAAGCGCGCGGACGATGGCAACGCGCTGCTGCTGACCGCCCGAAAGCATAGCAGGATAAGCGTCGAGCTTGTCCGAAAGGCCGACTCTGTCAAGCAAGACCTTAGCTTTTTCGGTCGCAACGTCGCGCGGAACTTTTTTTAGCATCATCGGCGCCGTTATGAGGTTGTCAAGCACGGTCATATGCGGGAAAAGGTTGAAATTCTGAAATACAGTACCCATTTTCTGACGGTGAAGATTGATGTTGACTCCCTTTTTAGTGAGGTCATTACCTTCGAAAATGATATGTCCCGAAGTCGGTGATTCAAGAAGATTCAGGCAACGCAGAAA
>CAZONA010000263.1:0-1177 GCA_964581025.1 uncultured Lachnospiraceae bacterium | reverse complement strand
AAGCAGATCCTGGCCCATGAGCGCACCCATCTGGACAAGGGCGACCAGTGGATCAAAATGCTGGGCTTCCTGGCTCTGGCCATCCATTGGTTCAATCCTCTGGTGTGGGTCAGCTACATCTGCCTGTGCAAAGACATCGAGCTGGCCTGCGACGAGCGGGTGATCCAGTTCATGGAGCTGGAAGAGCGGAAAGCGTATTCTTCTGCTCTGCTCCGGTGCAGCACCAACCAGGTCCACTATGCGGCCTGCCCGGTGGCTTTCGGGGAAGTCAGCGTGAAATACCGGATCAAATCCATTCTGAATTACCGCAAACCGGCTTTTTGGCTGAGCCTGCTGGCCATCCTGGCCTTCCTGTTCGTAGGGGTCTGTCTGGTGACCAATCCCCAGACCACCGTGGAAGTTCCGGTGGACGGGGATGAACCCCTGCGTCAGCTGAGCCAGCAGGATCCTGCCTCCCTTACCCCTGCAAGGCCTGTAGAGTGCCCGGACAATCCGGACTGGGGCATTGATGTATCCATGGATGCCGTTACCACCACCAGCGGCAAGCTGATCTACCGGGTGGAGGAGCGATATGCCGCCGTGTCGGAATCCGTTACCATGAGCAATGCGGTGATGGAGTTCTGGAACGGCACCGACTGGGAGCCGCAGCCCAAACTCAGCACTTCAGAGCAGCTGTTGGGCTTTTCCAGCATCGGCTTCGCCGTCAGCCGGAGCGCAGAACTTTTCTATGATGCCGACGAACTGGACTGGACGCTGAGCTATGGCCCCCTGCCCGCCGGGGACTACCGGGTGCGGCTGGATATCACCGGCGATACGGGCACCGCTACCTTCTATGCCCCCTTCCACATCTATCGGGAGGAACTGCCCAGTGAGCAGGAGGCCGCATTGACCCGCTGCCAGAACGCCCTGGATGCCCTGGTCCAAAGCAGCGGCTGTCAGGTGCTTCTGTCGGAAAGCGCTCCTGACGGGGAAGTGTATCCCACCATGCAGATCACCAAATCTTCCGGAAAAATGCGACTGGATCGGTATGTGGGAGATATGTGTGTCTCCAGTTCCAGCAGCGAAGAGGTGAAAACCTGTGTCAGCGGCTGGGAAGAACCCTTCACCCTGAACAAAAACCGCCAGTACCTCTTCCCCAAGGGGCAGTCGGCCATTACCGAAGAGGAAGTCACCTTCC
>CAZONA010000262.1:0-1192 GCA_964581025.1 uncultured Lachnospiraceae bacterium | reverse complement strand
TAAAGATATGCCATGAAGCAGCGAAATTGGGTTTCCCATGCCCATGATTCGAGGTGGGACGGTCCTCTGCTGGAGAAGCTGCGTATTTGCACTGACATACCTGCGTATTGCCAGAAAAAAATCGTCGCTTCATACCTGCGTATTACTGGGTTTTTATAACCTTCCAAACCTGCGTATTGTTGGATTTTGTCAACCTTTTATAGTTGCGTATTGCTAAACGTGGCCATCTACGCAAGCGTCTATCGGAAACGGTAGACGCCTTTTTATACCCATTTTCAGAAAGGAGGGATGCACATGGGTATCTTTTCTGGCTTGTTCAAGTCCAGAGACAAGCCCCAGAACAGGACGGCGGGGAGCAGTTACACCTTCTTTCTGGGTGGCAGTACCTCCGGTAAGGCCGTGACGGAACGCTCTGCCATGCAGATGACGGCGGTGTATTCCTGTGTCCGTATTCTGGCCGAGGCGGTAGCTGGATTGCCGCTACACGTCTACAAGTACAACGGCAACGGTGGCAAGGAAAAAGCCATTGACCATCCGCTGTATAAACTACTCCATGATGAGCCGAACCCGGAAATGAGTTCCTTTGTGTTTCGGGAGACGCTTATGACCCATCTTTTGCTGTGGGGCAATGCCTATGCCCAGGTCATTCGCAACGGCAAGGGCGAGGTCATGGCTCTCTATCCCCTGATGCCCAACCGCATGAGCGTGGACAGAGATGCCAGAGGACGGCTGTACTACCAGTATACCACCTCGGAAGAGGATGCGCCCACCATGGAAGGAACGACTGCTGTTCTGAGTCCGGCAGATGTACTTCATATTCCGGGTCTGGGTTTTGACGGACTGGTGGGTTATAGCCCCATTGCTATGGCCAAGAACGCCATCGGTATGGCTATCGCCTGTGAGGAGTTCGGTGCAAAATTCTTTGCAAACGGTGCAGCACCCTCCGGTGTATTGGAGCATCCCGGTACGATCAAAGACCCGTCCCGTGTCCGTGACGCATGGCAGAGCCAGTTCGGTGGTTCGTCCAACTCCGGTAAAGTGGCCGTTTTGGAGGAGGGCATGAAGTACACGCCTATCTCCATTTCGCCCGAACAGGCGCAGTTTCTGGAGACCCGAAAATTCCAAATCAATGAGATCGCTCGAATTTTCCGAGTACCGCCCCATATGGTGGGTGACCTGGAAAAGTCGAGCT
>CAZONA010000261.1:0-1223 GCA_964581025.1 uncultured Lachnospiraceae bacterium | reverse complement strand
GCGCATTTACCTTTCCGCTTTTTGCCGCCCTTGCGTTTTCGGTGATGCGCAACGATCCCTCTCAAAAGCACGAAAAATAGCAAAAGCTCGCGGGACCTTCCGAAAGGTCCCGCGAGGCGGTGTATTGCGCAAATCTTCTGAGTGCGGTATTCTATATCCCGTAATGGATTACATATTTCTGCGTTTTGACAGCTTCTTTGATCAGCGATGCCAATGCCGCTAAGTTGGCATCTGTTTTATAACGCCTGTCTTTTACGATAATATCAAGAAAAGCGGGCAAGGATTCCGGAGGAATGACAGTGATGCCCCATCGTGAAAGTGCCTTTTGCGGTCGTAAAAGGCCTTTGTCGTAAACGTTGAGCGTGTCTATGTACGACAGAGCATTCCACCAATCGTTTAAATATAAACCGTCGTCGATTGCTATGCAGTTATATTTTTTGGGATGATACCCCGTATAATCTTTTTTTTCGTTGAAATCGTCTATAATTCCGAATTCCGCTTTTATCATTTTTTCTTTGCTTTCAATTTTCATTTAAGTAATCGGATGAACTTAATATTTTCAATCGCGATCTACTTCCGCGCGATCAAATTTTATTTTGAAGTGGAATTGCTTCCGGGCAGAGTCGGTATCTTCCAATGTTATTTCCAATATATAACTGCCGTTTTCCTCGGTAAGCTTATCCTCCAGCCACCATACCTTATTTTCGCCTGCGAGATCAATTTTTTCGGAAAGAATTTTGTAATTGTAAAAGCGTATCTGTTTCACGCAAGAATCAAACAAAGCGTTGGCGGAATCAACCTTGAAGATCAATACGTTTCGAAGGTATTTGCTTGTCTGCGCGGTGTATTGCTCGTAGTCAAACGGAAATTCCATTGCTTCAATATTAACAATGCATGCATCGTGCAACCCGTTCACCCAATACCATTCCGGCGGAGTTTCGGGATATTCGGACTGGTAAGCTTTTCTTCTTGATCGTGCCATTGTGTAACCTCCTTAAGATCCGCACCAAAGCTTTTTTGAGATAGATCTGTGTCTTTAAGCCAGACCATTATATCATAAAAATTAAAAAAGTCTATGAAATCGTGGCGTTGCCACGGTGATATCCTCACTTTGTTCGGATGAGATTTTCAGCGTGCCGTCTCAGATGAAATTAAATCCGCCTCCCCAACCCCCACGAAGCGGGATATCATCGCGAAGAGATTTCATCCACTGAAGGTGGATT
>CAZONA010000260.1:0-1224 GCA_964581025.1 uncultured Lachnospiraceae bacterium | reverse complement strand
GTAAACGACGGATACGACAGTAATGATTTTCGTGGTATTACGGGCGGTATTGATATGGCGATGAAAAGTATTGCGTACACTATGTATAGCAGAGATTTGTCCGAAAAGGTTAAAAGTGCGAGAAAGGTTCTGTATAAGCAAGGAAAATATATTGCGCCCTATGCTTTTTACGGATATACAAAATCTCCCGAAGATAAGCATAAGCTGATAGTCGATCCCGTTGCCGCAGAGGTAATCAAGAGAATTTATGCTCTGCGCCTTTCAGGTGCAATGCCGAGAGAAATAGCGTATATTCTAAATGCCGATAATGTGCCGTCGCCGTCGGTTTATAAACGGATGAACGATCCTTTATGCCGAAAGTGGAATACGGTGAGTGATTACTGCTATTGGAGTGCCGGAAGCGTCGGAAATATATTAAGCGACAAACGATATACGGGTATGCTGATAAACCGCAAGCACGAACGCATTGCGGTCGGAAGCTCAAAGGTTAAGGCGGTAGCTCCGGAAAATCGCATTGTTGCTCAAAATACGCACGAAGCAATTATCCCGAAAGAAACGTTTGATGAGGTTCAAAGGCTGAAAGGTGCAAAAGGAAAGGCAATAAAACAAAATGTTTCGTTGCAGAGCTTGGTGCGATGCGGAGGGTGTCGGCATATAATGTGTCCGAAACCGACGAAGAACGGCAGAAATTACACTTGCGGATATAAAGAATATACAGCAGAAAACGACTGTTTTCAAGGGAAAATTTTTGAACAGGATATTGTTGATTTTTTGAAAAAGCTGATAAAATCCGAGCTTGAAAAAACGGTTGATATATCCAAAGCACAGGAAAAAGCCGATAAGCTGATACGAAAAAATCAAAAGACGGTACAAAAGCTTCAAAAGGAAA
This sequence comes from uncultured Lachnospiraceae bacterium, assembly GCA_964581025.1. Lineage (GTDB taxonomy): Bacteria > Bacillota > Clostridia > Oscillospirales > CAG-272 > RGIG4608. Next base: position 335 of record CAZONA010000260.1, on the reverse strand, counting down.
TTGCCGACGAAAAGAAAAAGAAGCTTGCCGAATATATACGGCTGACAAAAGACGAAATTTCCGAGGAAGAGTTTGTAAAGAACCGCAACAAAATTGATGAAAAGATAAACTTGTTAAACGAAAAAATTCAAGCGATTACCTACAGGGAAATTTCGGAAGAAGAAATTTCAGCTTTAAATCTTTTCGGAAAATATGTTAATGCTGCGGATTTGGACGACAAGGTTATTCGTGATTTGGTAAAAGCGGTTTATGTGTATAACGATAAACGCATCGAGGTAGTATGGAATTTTAGGGATAATTTCATTCCCTGACTTTGTTTACGAAATGCACAAGAG
>CAZONA010000259.1:0-1227 GCA_964581025.1 uncultured Lachnospiraceae bacterium | reverse complement strand
AGTATAAGGGGCATGAGCGGGAAATGTCCGGCGGCGAACGGGAGACCACCAACAATCGCATGGAGTTGACGGCGGTGATCAAAGGCTTGCAGGCGCTGAAAGAGCCTTGTATCGTGGAGCTGTATTCTGACTCGAAATATGTGATCGACGGCCTGCAAAAGGGCTGGGCGGTCTCGTGGAAGAAAAAAGGCTGGGTCAAGTCCGACAAGAAGCCGGCCTTAAATCCCGACCTGTGGGAAATGCTGCTGGAATTGACTTCCCGGCACGAAATGCACTACCACTGGGTCAAGGGGCACGCAGAAAATCCAAAAAATAACCGCTGTGACGAGCTGGCCGTGAACCAGTGGAAGAGGCTGAAATAATTCAATTGTAAATCGGCATCTGCGGGGCACCATACGCGATCGAATGACGCTGTAGGGGCGGCCATTGGCCGCCCGCGGGCGTGCAATGCACGCCCCTACAGGCGATGTGTAAATTGTAGGGTGGGGATATATCCCCACCGCAGCCTTCCTGCTGTGAGAAGGTATTTCGGGCGGCCAGTGGCCGCCCCTACGGCAGCAATGTGATCTAGGGAGCAGTGCCCACGAAGTCCCATGAAAACGATCTTCCAACCTCGTAGGGGCGACCACTGGTCGCCCCTACAGGCGATGTGTAAATTGTAGGGTGGGGATATATCCCCACCGTAGCCTTCCTGTTGTGGGAAGGTATTTTGGGCGGCCAATGGCCGCCCCTACCGTGGGCTTTCGGCTTTTGAGCGGTGGGGGCGTGCCCCCACCCTACAAGGGGTTTGTAAAAAGCGTGTCATCCCGACTAAGGCGTAGCCGCATGGAGGGATCTACGCACTGAATATCCCTTTCAGGGTAACGAAAATGCCAAGATCCCTCGACTCGCTTCGCTCCCTCGGGACGACAACTTGGAAGCTTATTCCTCTGAGCGGTGGAGGCGTGGCCTCCACCCTACAGGTGATGTGTAAATTGTAGGGTGGGGATATATTCCCACCGCAGCCTTCCTGTTGTGGGAAGATATTTCGGGCGGCCGATGGCCGCCCCTACGGCAAGAATGTGATCTAGGGAGAAGTGCCCACGAAGTCCTATGAAAACGATTTTCCAACCTCGTAGGGGCGACCAGTGGTCGCCCGCGGGCGATGTGTAAATTGTAGGGTGGGGGCGTGCCCCCACCCTACCGAGAGGGAAAAAGGAGGTAACCTATGTATCTATCCATCGGTGG
>CAZONA010000258.1:0-1246 GCA_964581025.1 uncultured Lachnospiraceae bacterium | reverse complement strand
TAAGAAACAGTAAATATCGTAGTGTATATCAAAATACTACAACTATTAATTCTAAAGAAGAATTAAAACCAGGTGATTATATAGTGCATTATGATTATGGAATTGGTCAATATCAAGGAATTGTGACAGAAGAGTTACGTGGAATGAAAAATGATTATTTAAATATTAAATTTAGTAATAATCAATTATATGTTCCTGTAGAAAGAATTAATTTAATTGAAAAATATTTAGGCTCTGAGGGTAGTGTCCCTAAATTATCCACAATTGGAACTAAAGAGTGGGAAAAGAAAAAGAAAAAAATTCAAGAAAAAGTAGAATCTATTGCTCAAGATTTAATAGATCTACAAGCTCAAAGAGAACAAATTAAAGGGTATACATATGAAGAAGATAATGATATCCAAAGACAATTTGAAAATGACTTTGAGTTTGAAGCAACAAAAGATCAAGATAAAGCAATTAAAGAAATAAAAAGAGATATGGAAAAAGGTCTTATTATTGATCGTTTAGTATGTGGTGATGTAGGATATGGAAAAACTGAAGTAGCTATTAGAATTGCTATGAAAACTGTTTTAAATAATAAACAAGTAGCTTATCTTGCTCCAACTACTATCCTTACTCGCCAACATTTCCAAACATTTACTAATAGATTTAAGCAATATGGTGTAAAAGTAGCATTATTAAATCGTTTAGTTCCTGTTTCTGAACAAGAAAAAATTGTGGATGACTTAAAAAAAGGATTAGTAGATATTGTTATTGGAACGCATTCATTATTAAGTGATAATATTAAATTTAAAGATTTAGGATTATTAATAATCGATGAGGAACAAAGATTTGGAGTTACACATAAAGAAAAAATAAAACAAATGAAAGCAAACGTTAATGTTTTAACATTAACAGCAACGCCAATTCCTAGAACATTACAAATGTCAATAATGGGAGTTAGACAATTAAGTTTAATGGAAACACCCCCACAAAACCGTTACCCGGTACAAACATATGTGTTAGAAGAAAATGATACAATTATTAGAGAAGCTATATACCGAGAATTAGGTAGGGGCGGTCAAGTATTTTATTTACATAATCGTGTTGAAGATTTAGATTTAGTGTTTAATAAACTACATCGTTTAGTACCTAATGCAAAAATTATTAAAGCTCATGGTAAAATGAAAAAAGAAGTATTAGAAGATGCGGTTCAATCATTTATTGATAAAAAATATGATGTATTATTATGTACAACTATTATTGA
>CAZONA010000257.1:0-1256 GCA_964581025.1 uncultured Lachnospiraceae bacterium | reverse complement strand
TAAGCAAATATTACTTAATAATATAGAAAAAATACATACTACAAAAACGGGTGTTGAAAGAATTAAAAAGAACCTCAAATTAGAAACAGATCATGTAATAGAATTTTGTAAAAAAATAATAGGTAAAAATTGGTATTGTGAACTTGGTAAAACATCAATAGATAATATTATATCTAAATTGAAAAAGTTAGGATATATTGAACGAGTAGGTTCTAATAAGACTGGGTATTGGAAAGTGATAGAATAAAAAAGAGTTTTTTGAGTTGTTTTATTAGAAAATATGCCTTTTAACAAAAAAACCAGCTTAAATCTTTTAAAGAAGGTGGCAATGATGTGGCTAGGTAAAAAAATAAGAAAAGAAAGGATGACAGGAGGTAAGAAAATGAAAAATGTAATAATTATATCATCAACACCAAGAGTAAATGGTAACTCAGAAATATTGGCAAATGAATTTGCAAAAGGAGCAAAAGAATCAGGGAACAATGTAGAAGTAATTAGTTTAAGAGAATATAAATTAAACTATTGCATAGGTTGTTATGCATGCCACAAAACCGGAAAATGTATTCATAAAGATGGAATGAATGAAATATCAGAAAAATTAATAAAAGCTGATGTTATAGTATTTGCAACTCCGGTATATTTTTATTCAATGAGTGGGCAATTAAAAGTATTAATTGATAGACTAGTTCCATCATATACAAAAATAAAAGCAGATATATATCTAATTGCAACTCAATACGATAATGATAAATCAATTATGGAAAATACTTTCGAAGCAATTAGAGGATGTACAAGAGATTGCTTTGAAGGTTGCACTGAAAAAGGCGTAATTTATGGAATTGGACTAGGTGATGTAGAAGAAGTATTAGAACATAAAGATTATATCGAGCAAGCATATACATATGGTAAAAATTGCTAAAATCTAAAATTATTGATATGTAAAATCACATCAAATTACTTTGAGAAATAATTAAACGTAATATGTTTCATAGATAACTAAATATAAGAATATTGAAAACACCGTTTATTAAAACGGTGTTTTTTAAACAAATTACTTTCCCTTTTTTTAAAAAAATCTGTATATGAACATAATAAAAGTTTAAATTATTGCAATAGTTATATTTAAATTTATATTAGCTTAATTATCTTGAATAATTAAAACAAGAAACATTATTAATTTGAAAAATTTTTAGTTTTAAACTCAATCAAAATAGTCATGAAAAAATAACAAAAAAGTTTGTAAAGGTATACCTTTA
>CAZONA010000256.1:0-1258 GCA_964581025.1 uncultured Lachnospiraceae bacterium | reverse complement strand
TTGTATTAGAAGAAGCGGAAAAATGCGATAAATTCCGATTGCAAATTCTAAAAGCAAAACTTATTAACAAAATTTTGCGTCTAGTTTTTTTTAATTAAAAACCGATTGAAAAATTTGTAAACTAAATTTGTAAACTAAATTTGTAAGTCAAAATTTCCCACAAGCCACTCGAAAATTAGCTTAAAACCAACCCCTTGAAACCAAGGCGAATAAATCCCCTTATTTAAAGGATTAACCCCACATATCACCACATCTTTATTGGAGAAAAAAATATGAATTGTTATAATTGCGGTAAAGAAATTAATAATAACGATAGATTTTGCTATCACTGTGGAGCAAGCCAGCCCCCTCGCACTACACTTTTTGAAGACGACTCAATACCAAACCAAACAACCGAAACCTCTCAAAAAAACTCGTCCACCATTTCTTTTAATGCCCTATGGTATGCAACAATAGGCTTTATTTTGTTGCAAGTTTCCCCCATTGTTTCGCTAATAATATCTTGCTTTGGACTAGCAAACGCAAAAAACAAAGACTGCACCGAAGATAAATTTTTAGGCAAAGTCTTAAACATAACTCTTATCTGCGTCAGCATTTTATACATAATTATTACAATTATTCAAATAGTCATCGCATTAATAAACAACGCTCCCCTAATTTAGTACCAACCCACCCGAAAAAATATATTTAAATAAGGTGATAATATGAAATATGAATTGTTAGAACTTCGCCCCCAAATGATTGACGAAAACACCGGCGTGTACGAATTATTGCAAGAATTACCCGCCGTTGACGAATTTAACCAACACAACGAATATAATGGACTAACAAAAGCCGAAGTTAAACTTTTAATAAACAAAAAAATGCAATACGCTTACGGCATCGGAAACGATGAAGACCACCCTAGATGCGAAAACTATATTTTATTCACAAACGGTTTACCCGTTGTCATCGGCGGACTTATGTTGGAAATGACAGATTTTTGGAGGAAACACCGAGGACACCTATGGCATAAAACCCGTCCTTCTGAAAGACGAAAGGGATTTTGTACAAAATTTTTAGAATTGGTTATCAAAAGAGCAAAAGAATTGGGTTTTAAAGAACTACTTGCTCAATGTAACATAAACAATTTAGGTTCAAACAAAGCACTGCAAAACAACAAATTTGCGATTTGCAAAAATCCACTTTGTCCAGATTGGGATGACACCAATTTTTATAAAAAATCCTTGGTGGAATAATTCTTTTTGATATAGTAAAA
>CAZONA010000255.1:0-1258 GCA_964581025.1 uncultured Lachnospiraceae bacterium | reverse complement strand
CAACCGGCGTGGGGATCTATTTGCTGCGCATCGTGCTGGCCGCCGGTGCCACCCGGCTGTTCGTACTGGTGGCCCGGCGGGAAGATCCGGCGGCCGACTGGCTGGCCCAGGCGGTATTCGTGCTGGCGCTGGCCCAGATCGCCCCGCTGCCCAAATTCAGCCTGGGATTCGTCGCCGGGGGCATGATGGCGGTGTACAGCCCGTTTCCCGCTGCGGCGCTGGGCGGGCTTGCGCTGGATCTGGCGCAGATCACCAAAGTACCCATGACGGCGGTCATGAGTTTAAGCTGCCTGATCCGGCTGCTGCCCTGGAAAAACCGCTATCTGCGGCTGGGTGCGCCGGGGGTCGTCTATCTGCTGGTGATGGGGCTTTCGGGTCTGCACGACCCGGTCCCGGCCCTGGCTCTGGCCCTGGGCGGTGCGGCGGGCGTACTGCTGCCCGCTGCACCGGAACTGCACACCCGCCGGGGACCGACGGGGCTTGCCCAGGTCCGGCTGGAGATGATGGCCGGATGTCTGTCCCAGACCCAGCAGCTTCTGCTGGAAGACCGGGCGGTGCCCATCGACGAAGAGGCCATTGTGGCCCGGGCCAAAGAGCGGGCCTGCGGCAACTGTCCCTGCCGCAAAGGCTGCAAGGAGCGCACCGCCCAGATGTCCACGGAAATGCTCCACAAGCCGCTGCTGGATTCGTTCAGCATTCCCGTCACATGCAAAAAGCCCGCCCGGATGGTGCTGGAACTGCGGCGCAGCCAGGAGCAGCTGCGGGCCCTGAAAGCCAGCCACGACCGCCGGGACGAATGCCGCTGGGCTGTGGCGCAGCAGTATCAGTTTCTGTCGGCGTATCTGCGGCAAGTGTCGGACGAACTGCCCCGGCGCACGCAGACGCTTAAAATCCGGTTTGACCCCCAGATCGCCGTCTGTTCCGCCGGGCGGGAAACCTCCAACGGCGACCGGGCCGCCTGGTTTCCGGGAACGCAGGGGCGGTATTACATGGTTCTGTGCGACGGCATGGGCACCGGGCTGGGAGCCGCCCAGGAAGGGCAGATCGCCCTTGCCATGCTGCGCCAGATGCTCGGTTCCGGGTTTCCGGCGGAACATGCCCTGCGCAGCGTCAACGCTCTGATGGTTCTGTCCGGCCGGGCCGGTGCATCCACCATGGACGTAGCCGAACTGCGGCTGGACACCGGGCGGGCTACCTTATATAAATGGGGCGCCGCACCGTCGTGGCTGGTGCGGCAGGGGATGGCGGAAAAAATCGG
>CAZONA010000254.1:0-1271 GCA_964581025.1 uncultured Lachnospiraceae bacterium | reverse complement strand
GTCTCGCCACCTGTTTCGCCGCCCGTTTCGCCGCCCGTTTCGCCGCCGCTGACGCTTCCTGCGGTTACGTTCGTGGAGACGAGCGAGGATTTATAATTGACAAGTGCGGACTTAAGAGCCTGATTTACGTCGTGATCGGTATCGTCCGCCGCTGTGAACGTCCACTTGAAGTCGCCGCCCTGCACACGTCCTGCGAAATTGACGACGGTATTCTTTGCGTTCTCTGCGCTCTGGACGTTATAGCTGTACATTGAGCTTGCGGTATCGAAGTTATTATACGTCGAGCCGCCCTGAAGTGCGGTTACGCTCGAGGGGACTTTCTCGTCCCTTGAGGATGCGAGGTAGCAGTCGAACTGCGTATTATTTTCCTGATACGTTACGAGGGGCTTGCAGCCGACGAGCGTATTGCCGTAAGCCTTGATGATTCCGCCGTCCTCACCGAATGTACTATCTCCGTCTCCTGCAATATCCGAGCCCTGCATGGAGATGAGCATTGTATAATTGGAATTGCGGAAATAGTTATTCTCCACAAAAACAGACGAGCCGGTAGTTGAACCCACACCGTATTTTGCAACGCCGTCGTAGTAGTTATTATAGACGTGAACCGTTGCTCCTCTTACTCTCGGATGACGGGAGTCGGCATGGTCAAACCAATTGTGATGATATGTAATAAGATTTCCTTTTTCCGCACTTCCTTTGTTTCCGAGCAAGCAAGACTTACCCGTATCCACGAAGTGGTTGAAGGAGATGGTGATATTGGTGGATGTCTTTGTATCAAGTGCGCCGTCGCCCTTTGCCTGATCGGCGTCGCTACCGGGTGCTCCGTAGAAGAGGTCGCAGTTATGTATCCAAATATGACTGTTATCCTGCTGGAGACTAATGCTATCGCCCTCATGGCTGTCGCAGTTCATAAAGCCGAGGTTTCTTATCTCGACGTTCTTAGCTCCCTTTACGCAAAGTCCGAAGCCGTTGAACGTAGCATCGTTTCCTACGCCCTCGATGGTAAGTCCCTTATCGAATTTGCCGTTGTTTATATCCAAATACAGATCGCCCTTGGGCATATTTGCGGGATCTTCGATATTTCCTATAAATCTTATGCAGAGGGGGTGCTCGTAGTAGCCTTTTTTAAGTCCCGAGATGATATTTTGGACACCGACCTTAGTCTCGTACTTATTCGTATCGACCTTCATATTAAGTGAGACGGTATCCTTATTTTCGTTCGTTACGTAAACGACGACTGCGTCGGATTTGAGCGTTCCGTCCTCGTTATA
>CAZONA010000253.1:0-1283 GCA_964581025.1 uncultured Lachnospiraceae bacterium | reverse complement strand
CTATATAGTTTTGTGAAGATTTCGTTTGAAACTTTTGTTAAATCTTCTAGTGCAGATTTTAGTTTTTCGGTATCTTCACTATTTTTATAAACTTCTTTAGCTTTTTCTAGTTCGCTATTAAGTTTTGCTTTGTCTTCTTCAGAAATTTTATCTCCGCTTTCTTTCAAAACTTTTTCAATACCAGCAATCATTTGATCTAGGCTATTTTTGGTGTCAACAGCTTCTTTGCGTTTTTTGTCTTCTTCGGCATATTTTTCAGCTTCTTTAACTGCTCTGTCTATGTCTTCTTCGCTCAAGTTGCTAGATGCAGTGATTGTGATATCTTGAGATTTGTTTGTTCCCAAATCTTTTGCAGAAACATGTACAATACCATTTGCATCAATATCAAAAGTAACTTCAATTTGTGGAACTCCACGTGGTGCTGGTGGAATGTCTTTTAGTTCAAATCTGCCAATTGTTTTGTTGTAGGCAGCCATTTCTCTTTCGCCTTGCAATACGTGAATATCTACACCTGGTTGGTTATCTGTTGCAGTTGAGAAAATTTGAGATTTTTTAACTGGAATTGTTGTGTTTCTTTCAATAAGTTTTGTGAAAATTCCACCCATTGTCTCTATTCCTAGAGAAAGTGGAGTTACATCAAGAAGCAATACATCTTTAACTTCGCCACCTAAAACACCTGCTTGAATAGCTGCGCCAATAGCAACACATTCATCTGGGTTGATGCCTGTGAATGGGTCTTTACCGATGAATTTTTTAACTTCTTCTAGAACAAGTGGAACACGAGTTGAACCACCTACCATTATAATTTTTGCAACATCATTTTTGGTTAGTTTTGCATCATTAAGAGCTTTTTGTGTTAAAGTGATTGTTTGTGCAACAAGGTCTTCTATCATGCTTTCAAATTTTGCACGAGTGATAGTTTTTTCTAGGTGTTTTGGCCCAGTTTGGTCAGCTGTGATAAATGGAAGACTAACTGTGCTTGATGTTACACCAGAAAGCTCAATTTTGGTTTTTTCGGCAGCTTCTTTTAGTCTTTGCATTGCCATTTTGTCGCCTGACAAATCTATGCCAGTTTCGCTTTTGAATTCGCTAATTAGATATTGCATAATTCTTTCATCAAAGTCATCGCCACCAAGTTTGTTGTTTCCGGCTGTTGCCAAAACTTGGAATACACCATCGGCAATTTCCAAAACAGAAATATCAAATGTACCACCACCTAGGTCGTATACAAGAATTTTTTGGTCGTTGGCTTCTTCGCCTTTGTCTAGTCCGTATGCAAGAGC
>CAZONA010000252.1:0-1284 GCA_964581025.1 uncultured Lachnospiraceae bacterium | reverse complement strand
GCCGCCAGGGCCTTGATGCCCCTCATGGGTATGGCCATCAGCAGCAACGCCAGCAGCAATGACAATAATTTTTTCATACTTTTCTTCTCCATACACTATTAAATGATAGTTAGGGGTTTAGTATAGCATCCCGGACGGCGGCATTGCAAGGGGCAGGAGATAATTCTGGGTAAAAGCGGTGGAACACCTGGGTCCCACACTATGGTTGCGGTGGAACGTTTCTATGACAGGACGACCCCTCAGTCGGCAAAGCCGACAGCTCCCCTTGCGCTGGGGAGCCTTTAAACGTTCTATTCCAACTGCTCCTAGGCCCTCAGGGGATTCTTCGACTCCGCTACGCTTCGCTCAGGATGACACGCCTAACCTGTGCTCAGGGTGACACGTTCTCAACAACTGCTTTTAAATTTCCTCATCCGTCATGGCCCCAAAGGTAATGGGCCATGACACCTTCCCCGAAGGGGAAGGCTTTAAAACCCTAACTCCTAAAAAATTATTGACAAACGATAATTTAAATGCTATAAAATTATTGTAAAACAATAATTTGCGAGGTGAGCTTATGAAAAACAAAAAATTCATCTGCCTTTTGGGGATCGAGGCTGTGTTGTGCCTGGTGCTGACGCTTGTCTGGCCCCTGGACCTGCCGGGGATCATGGGGTTTCCCTTCGTGCCCATAGCAAAGGGGCTGAGAGCCCTGTCTACCTCGGGCAATGTGGGCAACATCGTTGCCTGGGGGCTATTCTGGCTTCTGGGTCTGCTTCCCCTGGTTTATGTGTGGCTCCGCCGCAAAAACCGGGTCAATGCTGACTGGTTAGTGGTATTTTTTGCTGTATTTCTGGAATTCAGCCTTTATGAAATGATAAACCCCGGCTGGGCCTTATCCTCACCCATCACAGAGGAGTTCGGCCCCATTATGCTGAGCGGTATCCTGTGGGCCACGGTCCTGGCCTATCTGGTGATAAGGTTTGCCGATGCTCTGAAGGATGCAGGGGTCCACCAGGCCCTGAAATGGATGGACATTCTGTGCTGTCTGCTCTGCATGGTCATCACCGCATCCATCTTTGGTACAGGCTTTTCCGGCCTGCTGACCTCTTTTCAGAGCATAAGAGACGCCAATACCATGGACGGCATCAGCTTTGGCGGCACCTTTGCCGTCATGACCCTCAAATACATCCTGGATTGCGTACCTCTGGTGCTGGATATGGTGATACTCCTCACCGTCCGGCTCCTGCTGGAGGCCATGGAGGAACAGATCTTCGGCGAAGCTGCCGTAAAGGCTGCCGAAGC
>CAZONA010000251.1:0-1288 GCA_964581025.1 uncultured Lachnospiraceae bacterium | reverse complement strand
ATCTTGGCGGCCTTTTCCGTCATCTCATGCTGGCACTTGGAGCAAACGCCGTTTGCCGTGCAGTCGGAATAATCGTCTTCCCAGACGTAAGTCCACTTATAGCTGTGCTCGTCGTTCTGATCATTGCCTTCCACCGTCGTGGTAGCCGTACCAGCCCACTCCTCAGTAAAGGTAGCGGTGTAGGTGGTGATGCTGTTCTGGCTACAGTCAGCACTCTGCGTCACTTTGCTGGAAATATTTTCGGTGGTAGCAGTTTCGGGCTCCTGGCACTTGCCGCAGGTATGGCTTGCGGTGCAGGAAGTCTGCTCCGTCCACACATAGGTCACGTCGCCATACTCGTGGGAGCACTCGCCGGGATCCACGGGAGCGTTGGGATCGGTGACGACCACATGGTAGGTCACGCCGCCAATGACAACGTCGGTCTCACCGGCAGCAACACCCGTGATGGTGAAGGTCGTCTTGACCCGGTACAGATCCATGGAAGCGCCGTTGTCCACCGTCCAGGTGTTCACAATGCCGCCGGTCTGGGGGTTCAGGCAGTTGGTGCCGTCGCCGATGGTCAGGTGCTCGGTGTTTTCGTGCTCATCGTTGGCACGGATGCCCAGCGTCAGATCCTGCGCATCCTCGCCAACGGTAACACTGTACTGCGCAATGTGCAGATACTTGCCGTCGCAGTCGGCGAAGGTGTAGCCACCCTCGGTCTTGGTCACAGTCCAGATAGCGTTTTTCCAGCCGCTTGCTGCCAGTTCCTCAGCGGAGTGGCGCATCAGGCTGGTTCCGGCCTCGTTGGACTCATTGGTAATGTAGCACAGATTGCTATCAGTCTGATTGGCCAGAGAGCGGTGGTAGGCGAAGATCAGATAATCTCCGTCCTCCACGTCTTCCACCTGGGTAACAGGTGTGCCGTTCAAAGATTCTTCTGCCAGAGCGGCTGTTACAGTCACCTTGCCGGTTTCGTCGGTGACGGTCTGCTCCAACAGATTGCCGTCCACTGTGATCGTCTCGGGAGTACCCAGGGCGACGTTCACAGTTTGAGAACCAGTGTCTCCGGTCTCTGTTTCGTCAGCAAATGCGGAAACAGGGCACATGGACACCAGCATGCACATCGTCATGGCAAAGGCCAGGATTCTGCGCCAATGTGTTGTTCTCATGTTGTTCCTTCCTTTCTTTTGTGCGGACGATGTCCACAATAATTCGATATCATTATACCAGATTGTCCTCCCCTTTCCTATGAGCGTTTCTCTACAAAAAAGCACCCCCATTTTTGTGCATTTCCCCGGTTTTCCGG
>CAZONA010000250.1:0-1296 GCA_964581025.1 uncultured Lachnospiraceae bacterium | reverse complement strand
GAACGCAAAAGGAGGCAAAAATGATGAAAAAGTGCAAGATTGATGAAAAGTTGCTCGATCAGAAAATGACGTGGCTGGGTTTCCGGGAGAATATGTCAGGCACAGCTCTGCTGCGCGCTGCGGTGGAAATTTATGAGCCGGGCGCGCAGTTCACCAAGGAAATTTACCCGGCCGTGGCCAAGGCTTTGGGCATGAGGCCGGAGGCCGTGGAACGCAATATGCGCTCGGCCATTGACAAGGCCATGGACAGCGCACACCCGGACACCTACCGGGAGTGTTTCGGCTGGATGATGGGCAGAAAACCCATGGTCAGCGAATTCATCAGCCGGATGGCAAGGGTATGTGCGTATGAGGACTGAATATCTGATAGAAAAAGAGGTCGAGCGGGTGCTCGACCTTTTGACATATGAGAACCGGCTGGTCATGCGTGTGCTGCTGCACACCGGGCTGCGCATCTCTGATGCGCTGGGGCTAAAGCCGGAACAGCTGAAGCCAAATTTCTGGATTACCGAACAGAAGACCGGGAAACGGCGGCAAGTGGGACTGCCCGAACCGCTGCTGTCAGACCTGAAAGCAGCGGCCGGGGAAAACTGGGTTTTCCCGGGGGCAGACCCACGGAAGCATCGCAGTCGTCAGGCGGTATGGAAGGATATAAAGCGTGCGGCAGCGGCTTTGCGGTTAACCGCAAACGCCGCACCACACAGCGCCCGGAAAGTTTACGCTGTGGAGCTGCTGAACAAGTACGGCGACATCGACCGTGTGCGCCGGGCACTGAACCACGGTGGAATAGAGGTAACGCTGATTTACGCCATGGCTGATAAGCAGCTGACGGCCAAAGGCCGGAGGCGGCGCAAGGCAGCTGGACGGAGAAAGGCTTGACATCCGCGCGCGGATAGTGTAGAATATTCGCGAACGGGAGGTGAACGCGCAGAGGCGGGCGACACAAAACCGATATTTTGTTGAGAGTGAGCACGCGCTTGAAGCCGCCGGAGGTGGCGAGAGGGCAGCGCAGGGGTTCAGAAAGGCCGACAATGGCCTTTTCAATTTGGACTTTCTGAACGCAACAAAATAAAAATTTTGTTGCGTTCGCGGTGGTTTTATGATACAATATCCTTATCAAGACGGTTTCTATGGTGTCGCGGGGTCTCAAACATATCAAATCTATGATATTGACTTTCCCGGACGATTTCTATAAAATAATCATAGAAATGCGCCACGGCAGCGTCAGCATTGTTTTCTTTATCTCATGTTTAGGAGCTTCTACTATGCAAAAATATAGCGATTGTCCGCAAATCC
>CAZONA010000249.1:0-1302 GCA_964581025.1 uncultured Lachnospiraceae bacterium | reverse complement strand
TGACCTTGTCGGCCAGCCGGTGTTCCTCCAGCTTCAGCTTGATGAGGCCATTGGTCATGGCGGTGCCATGGATGGGGCAATTCACCTGCTGCATACAGTAGGGAATGGAACCGATGTGGTCTTCATGGCCGTTGGTGATGAACATGCCCCGCAACTTTTCCTGGTTTTTCACCAGGTAGGAAAAATCGGGGATCACCAGGTCCACGCCGTACATATCTTCCTCGGGGAAGGCCACGCCGCAGTCCACCACGATCATGTCCTTGCCATACTCCAGGACGGTGATGTTTTTGCCGATCTCATCCAGGCCGCCCAGAGGGATAATTTTCAGTTTTTCTGCCAAAGAAATTTAACTCCTTTCAATCATAACGCCGTTTTACGGCACAACAAAGCAGGCAACCGCCTGCATTTCTCCCGGCCCTGTATCGCCATCGGAAATGCCGAACGCCTGCACATTTTTTCATCTGCGGAAGGGGTTTTTGCCCAAACTTCCGTCTTTTGGATCGATGCCCGGGTCTGCCCACCCGGCGCTGTCGCAGATAGTATAGCACAATTCAGCGCAAAAGTATACAATTATTTTTTACCCCCGGCCAAGATCCCCCGGGAAACAGTCTTTTTTCATAAAAGATGTTGCACCCGGCGGCGGGATTTGTTATAATGGCAGGTATAGTATTGGTATTCTGGATGATTATGCGATATAGGAGGTATCTTCTGTGAATAAAAAGCTGGGACGACTGCTTCACCCGGGCATGGGTGTTTACTATCTGGTGCTGCTTGGCTTCTGTCTTGCCGCCCTGCTGACAAGGCATTACCTTCTGGCAGCGGCGGAAGCTGTCGTGACGATCGGCATGTACATTCTGTACTGCCTGCGTATGAAGCGCCATCACCATCAGCTTCAGCAGTATTTGCAGACCATTCCCGGTGCCATCGAATCGGTCAGCCACGGCGAAAGCCCATTCCCCACCGTCATGGCCCGGCTGGGCGACGGCGGCATCATTTGGGCCAACGATCAATTCATGACGGCCGCCGGGCTCAGCGAATCCATGGCCGAGCGCACACTCTCCGACGTGATGCCGGGCTTCACCACCGGATGGCTGGCTGACCGCAAAACAGAGGCACCCTATGACGTTACTTTGTGCGGCCGGCGCTATCGTGTCTACGGCACCAGCGTCAAAGCCGCCGATCCCGCCGGGACCATGGTGGGCGTATTCTATCTCAGCGACCTGACCATGCTCTATCAGGTCCGGGATGAATATATCCGCTCCCGCCCGGTGGTGTCCATCATCCTCATCGACAATTACGAGG
>CAZONA010000248.1:0-1319 GCA_964581025.1 uncultured Lachnospiraceae bacterium | reverse complement strand
AGTCCTAATTATTATAGATATTATGCAATAACCAATAGACATGTAGTAAGTTCTACGGGTGTATCTAGTATAGAAGTATATTTAGGGGAAAAAATAGGTTATTTTGAGGCGACAATCGAATATTGTGATATTGATTGTGACATTGCTTTAATTTCATTTGTATCGCCAATAATTTTAAATGAAGCAGTACTATGTCAACATGAAATAAAAGAAGGATCTTATGCCATTGCAATTGGTTCACCATATGATTTAGAACTATATTACAACACGGTAACGGTAGGATCTATCAGTTCAATAAGTCGTTTTAGAAAAGAAGAAAATGCTAATGGTAAATTTGTAACTAATCAATATATTCAACATTGTGCAAGCATTAATGAAGGAAATAGTGGTGGTGGATTATTTAACATATATGGCGAATTAATTGGCATTAATTGTTGGAAATTAGTTGGAAAAAATAATGATAATATTGAAAATATGTCTTTTGCAATTCCTATTGAAATAGCATATGGGCTAGTAGAAAAATATTTAGTTGAAAAAAATAGCAGCAGTTAGGTGTTGCTATTTTCATTTTCTAGTAAAGATATGTACCAAGGTAAATTACTTTTCTTAAAATATAATTTCTTAATGTATTCACCAAATCCAGCATAAAATCCACTAAAAGGATTTAGTTCAATACCAATAACATCATTTGGTGTTTCATACCATGTAGGAGCATTGCCAGTTATACGATAGTAAGCTTCTACACTATCTGCCCAAATAAATTTTCCAAATTTTGAATCTTCTAATAGTTCAATATTTCTAGCATCATCATAACCAGTCCATACTGTAACAACAATATCTGGATTATATCCAACCATCCAATTATCGGTATCAGTTGAACCGCTTTTAGCACTATAGGTAGTAGAAAGTAAACTTTTTATAGATACACCTGTTGGCCTAATATTGTAAGTCAGATTATTGTCAAATATTGAAGTCATAGCTTCATTTAATAAATAAACATCTGTTTCATCGGCTATTTTAGTTTCTTTTGGCTTTTCTTCGTAAATTATTTCATCATCCATTGTCGTTATTTTAGTTATAATTGAAGGCGAAACAGATGA
This sequence comes from uncultured Lachnospiraceae bacterium, assembly GCA_964581025.1. GTDB lineage: Bacteria > Bacillota > Clostridia > Oscillospirales > CAG-272 > RGIG4608. Next base: position 219 of record CAZONA010000248.1, on the reverse strand, counting down.
ACCTCCATTTGCAAGTATTGCATATGCTTTTGTTAATTCCAAAACCGAAACTTCATATGTTCCTAAAGCTAGTGAGGCAATGGAAGGAATAGTACCATGAATACCAAATCTATACAATGTATTTACAAGTTTATCTGTGCCTAAAAATAAATGAGTTTTCATTGCATAAATATTATCACTAGTTGCAAGAGCATATACCATTGATATATCTTTATTAGC
>CAZONA010000247.1:0-1327 GCA_964581025.1 uncultured Lachnospiraceae bacterium | reverse complement strand
ATCAGAATGGTATCTCAGGAATCTCAGGCAGATCAGCAGGCGGCGTTCGATTACGCAGTCGCTCACGTCAGCGAGAAGCCCGAGCTTATCAATAACACCGTTAAGGGCTCTCAGTTCAAGCAGCCCCTGCTTGAATTCTCCGGCTCTTGCGCAGGCTGTGCCGAAACATCCTACGCTCGCCTTATCACACAGCTCTTCGGTGAGAGAATGTATATCTCCAACGCAACCGGATGCTCGTCCATTTGGGGCGGCTCTGCTCCCGCAACTCCTTATACGGTTAATAAGGAAAGCGGCAGAGGTCCTGCATGGGCTAACTCCCTCTTCGAGGATAACGCAGAGCACGGTCTCGGTATGGCGTTTGCTCAGAAGACGCTTCGCAATAAGCTTATCGGCTACGTAAGAGAGCTTCGTGAGCAGGTTCAGAACGAAAACGTCCTCGCCGCTATCGACGAGTACCTCGCAACGCTTGACGACGGTAAGGCTAACGAAAAGGCTACTAAGGCTCTCGTTGCCGCTCTCGAGGCTTGCGATTGCACGAACGAGCTTAAGGATAAGATCCTTGCAGAGAAGAACTACCTCTCCAAGAAGTCCGTTTGGATCTTCGGCGGCGACGGCTGGGCTTACGATATCGGCTTCGGCGGTCTTGACCACGTCCTCGCTTCCGGTGAGAACGTAAACGTTATGGTATTCGATACCGAGGTTTACTCCAATACCGGCGGACAGGCATCCAAGGCCTCCAATATCGGTCAGGTCGCACAGTTCGCAGCTGCAGGTAAGGCAATCGGTAAGAAGAATCTTGCCGAGATCGCAATGTCCTACGGCTACGTCTACGTCGCACAGATCGCTATGGGCGCAGATATGAACCAGACTCTTAAGGCTCTTGCAGAGGCAGAGGCTTATAACGGTCCTTCCATCGTTATCGGCTACGCTCCCTGTGAGATGCACGGCGTTAAGGGCGGAATGCAGAACTGCCAGCTTGAAATGAAGAAGGCAGTTGAGGCAGGCTATTGGCAGATGTTCCGCTATAATCCCGCACTTAAGGCAGAGGGTAAGAATCCTCTTACCATCGACTCTAAGGAGCCTACGGCTAACTACGTCGACTTCATTAAGAGCGAAACACGCTACGCACGCCTTGCACAGTCCTTCCCCGAGAGAGCGGAAAAGCTCTTCGCAAAGGCAGAGGAAAACGCAAAGGCTAAGTACGATAGACTTCAGAAGATGGGTAAGCTCTACGAGTAATCCGGAAAAAAGTCGATTCGTAATATAAACTCAAAAAGCGGAGAGGCATCGCCTCTCCGCTTTTTCGCCATATAAAATTGGTATTGCC
>CAZONA010000246.1:0-1331 GCA_964581025.1 uncultured Lachnospiraceae bacterium | reverse complement strand
CGAAAACCATTGCTTTTTATAAGTCTATGGGGTTTCGGGAAATGTCCGAGATCGGTTGCTGTGGATTTATGAAGGTGTAATTTTTTAGGAAAACCGCTGCAATTTCTATGGTTGAGACTGTCGCCTTTTTAAGCGGATAAACCCCAGAAAAAAGCGGAAAGATCCCGTCGCAGGAGGAAAAACATGGGCACAACGATTTTGGATTGGCCGGTGAAGGTGCAAGGCTCGTCAGAGTTTCCGGCCTTTGCTGCTGAAAATGCGCAGGCGTGGATGGCCGGGGCGTTTGGCGAATACTGTTTCATTTCTTCGCCCAAACGCAGTTGCGCCCCGGGATCTTATCCGTATCTGTTTGGTTATGGTGGGGATGCGCTGTTTTATCAGAAGGAGTCGGATGCCCCGGTCACGCTGCACCGGGAACAGATCCGGTGTGTGGAAGTGACTTATGAACTGATGAATGCAGTCATTACCCTGCACTACCGGCAGGAACAGGGCAGCGGAAAGTTGGAATTTCCCTATGTTCCGGCAACGTATTACCTGTTTGATCCGTTTTTGAACTGGCTTTTGGAAAAAGAGCCGGATTTTGTGCCGGTGGAAGCGGAAAGATCCCATCCCCGGCCGGAGAAACTCTACCACGACAGCTTGCCGATGTTCAATTATTCCCTGGCGGCGTACCGCCTGGGATCCGGGTTCGATGCCTATCGTTATCGAGCCAGGGAATATCGGCACAAGTGGATGCCCTGGCGCAAGCTGCTGGAAGAATGGCTGGAGATCGATATGGAACGTGGCCGTTTCCGGCTCCATAGCATCGGCTATCGCACGGAGTATACTTACGAATTGCACCGCTCACCGGATTGTTAAGTGAGCGGTGCTTTCTTTAGTTCTTTTCCGCCACGAACAGCAGGTGATTGGAACTACCCAGATGTTCCGGTTTTTCGCAGGTATAGTAGTGGAAACGCAAATATTGCGCAAAACTTTCTTCGTCCATTTCGTTGATCTTTGTTTTCAGCAACTCACTGACCCCGTCAGATGCCACTTCGTGCAGCACCTTCAATTTCCCTTTTTCCAGCAGGGAGCGGCAGGCATCCAGCGTGTGGAACACGAAGGGGAAATCATCGCAGCGGAAGGTCTGCTTGTCATAATCCCCGTTTACAAAGTAATCCGGATGTTCCTGGAACATGGTCAGGATCACCATGTCATTGGCGATGAAAGCAACGAAAATCTTGCCGTCCGGTTTGCAGACACGCTTTGCTTCCTGAATGCACCGCAGCCGGTCGGCTTCGCTGTGCAGATGATACAGCGGCCCGAACAGCAGCACGATGTCAAAAGAACTA
>CAZONA010000245.1:0-1332 GCA_964581025.1 uncultured Lachnospiraceae bacterium | reverse complement strand
AAAAAAAGAGGGCTCTCGCCGAGAGCCCCCCTGATTTTATTTGCCTGCGCCCGTCTCGTATGAAGTGCCCTTTGCGAGCGTTCCGACGTCCTCACTCGAAAAATATTCGAGCGGATCGACCGCAAGACCGCCGACGGTCATTTCAAAATGGAGATGCGGCTCTTCGGAAATTTCCACCATCGCCGTCGCGCCGACCGAGCCGATCTGCTGACCGCACTTGACCGTCGCACCCTCGATTATTTCCTTGGGCAGCTCGGCGGAGAGGTTTTTATAAACCGTAACCGCGTCGCCGCTGTGCTTGATCGCCACGCACTGTCCCATTCGCACGTCCTCCCAGATCTGCATGACCTCTCCGTCCGCCGCCGCATATACGGGTGCGTTCTCCTCGGCGATCACGTCGATCCCGAGATGGATTCGGTAGTCGTTCATCGTCTGCGAGAACACCTGTATCTCGCTGTCGTGCACGCCCGAGAGCTTTCCGCTTACGGGAAGCTTGAAGCTCGGGAGCTTCGAGCCGGTTTCGATCCCGGGATCGCTCGGCGTGGTCGGCTTTTCCGTCGTAGTGGTCGTCGAGCTGCCGAAGGGCGAGGTTGTGGTCGTGTTCTGCTTATCTCTGTTCGTCGCAACCACCGCCGCAACGATCAGGATCATCGCAAGAAGCACGGAAATTGCCGTGATATACACGGCCTTGTTGGCTTTGAGGTTCTCCTTGAAATTTTCTTTATCAAACATAATTGCTTTCCTTTCTGTGTGAAATTTGACTGGACAGTAGTATTTTTACCCTTTATTCCGCCTTTATGCATCATTTGACAAAAGAGAAGCGATTTTTCGTTGACAAACGGAAATTTTTTTGATATAATCAAGAAAAAAGGGGGAGTGCGTGATGGATAGAATAGCAAAAACGAAAGGAAAGCTACTCGGGATAGATTTCGGCGATAGGAGAACGGGACTCGCCGTCTCCGATCCCTCGAGAATTCTCGCCTCGGGAATAGGGTATATCTCCCCCGGCGGAATCGTCAAGACCGCCGATGAGATCGCACGCATCGCCCATGAGAACGGCGTCGTCGGGATCGTCCTCGGTCTGCCGAAGAATATGGACGGCTCGGAGGGCTTCCGTGCGGATAGGATTAAGGAGCTTGCCGCATTGCTCGGGGAGCGAATGCCGAATACCCCCGTCGCACTCTTCGACGAACGCCTCACCACCGTCGCCGCATCGAGATTTCTTAACGAAACTAACACTCGGGGCAAAAAAAGAAAAAGCGTCGTCGATACTCTCTCCGCCCAAATCATTCTCCAAAATGCCCTCGATAGACTTAAATATATGCAGTAAAA
>CAZONA010000244.1:0-1333 GCA_964581025.1 uncultured Lachnospiraceae bacterium | reverse complement strand
AGCTTCCGAAGTACCTTCATACGGCGCAGATCATGCATCTTGACGAAAACGGCAATAAAAAGAAGCTTTCCAAGCGCGATCTCGGTGCAAACATGAACGACTATTCGCGCCTCGGCTATGCTCCCGAAGCCGTTGCGGAATATCTTCTTACCGTTTTGAACTCCAATTTTGAGGAATGGAGACTTCAGAACGCCGATAAGCCCTACACCGATTTCAAATTTAATATCAATAAAATGAGCGTTTCCGGTTGCCTTTTTGATATAGTCAAACTCGGTGACGTTTCGAAAAACGTCGTTTCAAAAATGACAGCCGAAAAGGTTTACGGATATCTTTACGAATGGGCGCTTGATTTTGACCACGATTTCGCCGAGAAACTTGCGTCTGATCCCGAACTTGCCAAAGCGGTGATAAGCATCGGTCGCGGCGGCAAAAAGCCGAGAAAGGACTATGGAACATGGGCAGAGCTTCGTAAATATATGGAGCTTTTCTATGCGGATTACTTTAATGTCGAGGATTCTTACCCCGAAGGAACAGATCTTGCAGACGTAAAAACCGTGCTTTCCGAGTTTGCAAAGGTTTATGATGCCTCGGACGATCAAAATGTGTGGTTTGAAAAGATAAAAACCATTTCGGAATCTCTCGGATACTGCCCCGATATGAAGCAATATAAAAATGATCCCGAATCATATAAGGGAAGCGTTGCTGACGTAAGCATGATGATTCGCGTTGCGGTAACGGGTAAGCTCAATTCCCCCGATCTTTATACGGTAATGCACATCATCGGAGCAGAGCAGACACTTTCGAGAATTGAAAAAATGATATCCGAGCTTTGACATTGAAAGGAATATGATAAAATGGCTGAAAGCAATAATTTTATTCACGAAATAATAGACGGTGAGATCGAAAACGGTAAATATACTTCAAACGAGATCCATACTCGTTTTCCCCCAGAACCGAACGGATACCTTCATATAGGTCACTGCAAGGCACTTTTGATTAATTTCGGAACGGCAAAAAAATACGGCGGTAAATGCAATCTTCGTATGGATGATACAAACCCCGCTAAAGAAGATACCGAATATGTCGATGCGATCAAAGAGGATATTCATTGGCTCGGATTTGACTGGGAAGACCGCTTCTTTTACGGTTCCGATTATTTCGAAAAGACATACGAGCTTGCCGAAGCTCTCATCAAGGACGGCGATGCTTACGTTTGTGAGCTGTCTGCGGAAAAATTCTCCGAATACAGAGGAGATTTGACTCATCCCGCAATTTCACCTTACCGCGACAGACCGATCGAAGAAAATCTCGATTTGTTCAGACGTATGAGAGC
>CAZONA010000243.1:0-1358 GCA_964581025.1 uncultured Lachnospiraceae bacterium | reverse complement strand
GAATCCCGTGGCGGCAACCCCGCCGACGGCCGCAAGGTCAAGGGCGCTACCATTCACTGGGTGGATGCAGCCACCTGCGTGGAAGCCGAAGTGCGTCAGTACGCAAACCTCTTCGACGATCCCAACCCCGACGCAGCGGACAAAGATTATCTGGCCTGCCTGAATCCCAACTCTCTGGAAGTGCTCACCGGATGCAAGGTCGAGTCTTTCCTGAAAGATGCCAAGGCCCCCGCTTCCTATCAGTTCATGCGCATCGGCTATTTCTGCCCCGACAGCAAGGACTGTTCCCCCGAGCACCTGGTCTTCAACCGCTCTGTGAGCCTGAAAGACAGCTTCAAGCCCGGCAAGTAAACCACTGGCCCCTGCCGGAACCGGCAGGGGCTTTCTGCACCAAAGGAGGTATTTTTATGTTTGCAAAAGATCACCGTCAGGTCGCCCGGGAAAATCTGCGGGGCAACTGGCCGATTTCCGTCGGTGCCGCCGCCATTGCTGTGCTTCTGGGCGGATGCGTCGCCGGATCCGGTTTCCTTCCCCAAGCGAATGTCGATTTAAAAAACATTTCAACCCTGACCCTTCCATTGCGCAACGGTTTTCTGAGCCTGTCCATGCTGGGAATTGTCGCATTTATCCTGGGTGGTGTGCTGGAAATGGGCCACGCCCGGTACTTACTGGATCAGTATGACCATCGGGAATTGAAGCTCGACACGCTGTTTTCCATGTTCCACTATTTTGGGACCGGATTTTGTCAGCAATTCCTGCGCAATCTCTACATCGCACTGTGGAGCCTTCTGCTGGTCATTCCCGGTATCGTCGCCAGTTATCGCTACGCCATGACGCCTTTTATTTTGGCTGAAAACCCGGAAATGACCGCATCGGATGCCATTCGGGCGTCCGGTATTCTGATGGATGGTCATAAATGGGAACTGTTCTGCCTGGACTTCAGTTTCATCGGTTGGGCCATTCTGTGCGCCATCACCGCAAATCTTGGCAATCTCGCTTTGAACCCCTACCGTGGTGCCGCCCGGGCAAACTTCTACCGGGAGCTGTGCCGCAACAGAAATAATGCCATGTCATGACATAACTTCCTATCTTTTCAGGACCGTTTCCGAAGACCCGCCATTTCTGAAAAGGAGACTTCTTATATGAAAAAACAAAAAATCTGTTTTATCTGTTTTCTTATCGCCGCATTGTGCTATTATATCATAGCACTCATCAACTTTATTGACGCAGACACTTCTACAGCAGTTATGTTTTTATGCCTCGGATCATCATTCTCGTGCTTATCCACCACGTATTGGAAGAAAAACGGAGAAAATGATCCGAATAATACATAACAACAAATCAAGCCGTGCTGCTTC
>CAZONA010000242.1:0-1361 GCA_964581025.1 uncultured Lachnospiraceae bacterium | reverse complement strand
CCACGATGAAGTATCGGCGCTTCAACACGCGATGAACCTGAAGTTTCAAGATGAAACAGCTTTTATGAGCGAGTATCAGAATGACCCGCTTCCGGAGGATGTTTCAGATGAATCGCTGATGAGTGTGGATGAAATTGCAGACAAGGTGAATGGTCTTTCCCGAAGTACTGTTCCACTGGCCTGCGACAAGATAACGATGTTTATTGACATTCAGAAAGCGTTACTCTTTTATGCCGTCATCGCTTGGTCGGATGAGTTTACAGGAGCCGTGATTGATTACGGAGCTTGGCCGAATCAACTCCGGCGGCAGTTCTCTCTGGTCGATGCCAATCCAACCATTCAGACGCTCTTCCCGAAAGCGGGCTTCGAGGGAGCCTTGTACGCCGCGTTGAAGAGCCTGACCGACGATTACCTTGCCCGCGAATGGGAACGCGAAGACGGAGCGCTTTTGAAGATTGAACGTGCGCTCATTGATGCGAACTGGGGACAGTCAACCGATATTGTTTACCAGTTTTGTCGGCAGAGCATTTACTCCGGTGTGATTTTTCCGGCCCATGGCCGCTATGTTGGAGCCAGTTCAAAACCAATGACCGAATATCGTAAACAGCCGGGCGACAAACTCGGTTTCAATTGGATGATGCCGTCAGTCAAAGGGAAACGTGCGATCCGGCATGTAATCTTTGACTCGAATTTCTGGAAGTCATTCATTCATGCCCGGCTTGCAGTACCACTTGGTGATAAAGGAAATCTCTCATTTTATGGGCGGCATCCACAAATTCATCAGTTGATTGCGGAACATCTGACTGCCGAATATCGAGTCAGGACTGCCGGACGCGGGCGAACTGTTGACGAATGGAAACTTCGCCCGGAACGTTCGGATAATCATTGGTTGGATTGCGTTGCCGGTTGTGCAGTTTGTGCTTCCATGCTGGGAGCGACATTACCTGAGTTCGGAATGGTGGCTCGCCGAGCTGGAAAACATATTCCGCTTCGTCTTTCAGAGCGGCGCAACGGCAAAACGGTTCCGGCTATGGCAACGGAAACAGCCGTCTCTGCTACAGCTGTTGCAACTAGGCAAAAACTGAAACTTTCCGAGTTACGGAAAAGAAAGGAACTATGACATGGAAATTGACCTGTTGACGCGGCTTGCGGAGATTCTGGCCGAAGCAATTATTACAATAAAGTTTAAAGAAAAACGTCAGAATTAGTTGCTATCTCCCTTGAGGAGAGCTTCATGTATACCGCGAACCAATTCTGAGGTGAAAATGCAAACAATCAAGATAGAAAACATTCGGGAAGAACTGCTTGCTATACGGGTATTGGAGGGAGCGGAACTGCGCCGGAAATGGCGCTTTCTTCTA
>CAZONA010000241.1:0-1364 GCA_964581025.1 uncultured Lachnospiraceae bacterium | reverse complement strand
CTGAGCTATGCTCCCACATGTGTGCCGCCCGATTTGCTTACCACACACCGACGACGTTTATTATATTATCATATTGAAATGTATTTGTCAAGCATTATTTTTGAAATATTAAAATAAATAAAAAGTTTTACAATAAGTGCGAAAGGTTATTTAAGACCTAACGCACTTATTTTTTTATGGCTTTTGCTTATAACGAGGATAGAGCAACGCAGAGGTGCGACTCGAGCGCGTTATAAGATTTTAGCATAAGGGAATAAGAAAGCGGAGGGCGCGCCCTCCGCTTTCTTGCTCTCACCAACACAAAACGAAAGGAGTAAACGCGCGTATGACTTGCCGATACCTCGCATACGAGGACAGAAAGAAACTTGAGGCTCTTTATGCAGCGGGCGAAAGTCTAACCGAAATAGCCTCCGAGCTTGGCGTACACCTTGCCACGATTTACCGAGAACTTGCGCGAGGTGCAACAGGCGAGCTTGACGATAACGGGCGGAACGGTTACAGCTCCGAGCTTGCACAAAAGACCGTACAAGACAGTATCAAACGGAGAGGGCACAAAAAGCCCCTTGCGGCACAGTAAAAAAGAAAAATAAAACGGAGTGATTTTATTATGGAAAGCATTTATTTACAGTTAAAAAAGGAAATCGAATACGCATTGAACAGTAAAAGCCTTACTCTCGCTTATCAAGCCTACGGAGCCGTAAAAATGGCATATCGCCTTGAGGCAATTAGCAAAGAGCAGTTTTTCACCCTTAACGATATGGTTATAACAAACGGCATAAATAACGCCTCTACGGGGCTTGAATAATTGCGGGGCGAGCTTATGATATGGGAAAAATCAAATCGTTTCGACCAACGCGCCCGAGAAATTGCGGACAGACACTACAACCGACAAAAGCCAGGTACCCCGCAATTTGTACCGCCTGGGCGGTGCTGCGTGCTTTATGCAGAAAACGAAAGCGGGCGTGCTTTTTGGGTAACGAGTTATCCGTTTGCCGAATATGTGCGCCACGCCTGGGCGGGAGCTTGGGTGTGCTCCGCTTTCCGAAACGAGGGGGCAGGCGTTGCCTCCGAAATGATACGAGAGGCTGTAGCGGCTACGCGAGCACACTTTGGAGAGCCGCCCGAGTTAGGTATGATTACCTTTATTGACGCGAAAAAGGTTAAGCCTACCAAAGTACACGGGCGCAACACCTGGGGACTTACTTACATAAAAGCGGGCTTTAAGCCCGTAGGAAAAACAAAAGGCGGATTGCTCGCATTTCAGCTATTGCCCGAGGATATGCCACCCGCCGAAAGCGCAAGGGAGGTGTAGCAGATGTGTAAACCCGTAAAGTGCCCGCAATGCGGACACGAATTTACACCCG
>CAZONA010000240.1:0-1369 GCA_964581025.1 uncultured Lachnospiraceae bacterium | reverse complement strand
AGCGGAAGAATTGCTTCCGCAGGAAATCAACCAGTGCAGAGAACATCCTGAGAACCCCAATTATTTCTATATGCTGACCGAATATGTACAGGAACATCAGCAAGCGCAAAGTGCCACAGAAATGGTGACACTATCGGAGCAATCCATGTAAAAATTTGAATGGAGGGAAAAATTTATGAACCAGTTTCCAAGTGAAGCGCAGGTCGCAAGAATACGGCAAAACTACCCCATCGGAACACGGATACTCCTGAACCATATGGATGACAAGTGGGCAGTCCCGTCTGGCACGCGCGGAACAGTTGTTTATGTGGATGATGCCGGGCAACTCGGAATGAAGTGGGATAATGGGCGAAGTCTTGCGCTCATCCCTGGCGTGGACAATTTTCGCAAACTCACCGAACAGGAGCTGTTGAAAGAACAAAACGCCAATATGACCATGGAGGAACAGAGCCTATGAGCCAGCCGGAAGTGGCAACCGTCTGGGCTACCGTGGAGAATGGCAACCATCCTGAGTATGGAATGGCAACGCTTCCGTTCCCTATCCCACGAGAGTCCTATGACAGATATATGGAGAAGCTACGGGTAATGGGGATCGGAGACCCGATGAAGCAGGATTGCCGTGTGGTATCTGTCCTCAGTGACTATCCAGTTCTGAGCCAACTGGAAATTATGAGAGTCAATTTGGATGAGTTGGACTATCTGGCGAAACGGCTGGAAAGTTTCGACGTGGGAGAAGCTGCCCAGTTTCAGGCTATGGCGCACAAGATGGAATTGTCTGAATTGAAAGACCTCATCAACCTGACCTTCTGCTGTCAGCAGGCTACGGTGATCTCGGATTTTTCAGATTTGGATGCGGTCGGTCGTGACCATTACATGAATCTCCACGGCGGCTGTGCCCCAACATATGAACTGGATGAACTGAACGGCGCAGAAATTGCAGCACAGCTCATCGAGAGCGGCAGGGGCGTTATTACCCCATACGGCGTGGTCTTCGATAACGGCATGGAGCTGAAACAGCACTATGATGGCATCCGTTTTCCTGCCTATCACTATGAACAAGATATGCTTATGGTCGGGCTGACAGCATGGAGCGATCCAGACAAGGATAAGAATGTAACGTGGGTCTGTCTTCCTGCTTCTAAAATGCAGATAGAACGTGCCGTTGCCCGCTCTGGGATCGAACCCAACGATATGCGCCTCATCTTTGGCGACAGCCAATTCCCGAATGAAGTGGATGTGGCATTGGATTTTCGGCGGGAGAATTTGGACGACCTGAACGCACTTGCGCTGGCAGTAGAGAAATTCACCGAGGGCGATTTCTGCAAACTGGGCGCAGTCGTCACCATGGCAAAGCCCGATCATGCCAGAG
>CAZONA010000239.1:0-1371 GCA_964581025.1 uncultured Lachnospiraceae bacterium | reverse complement strand
AATATGAAACTTACAAAGATTGAAATAGAAAAATACAAATCGATAACAGCACCTGTAACGCTCTCTTTTTCTGACGAACTGCCTACTGTCTTGATTGGAAAGAACGGCGGCGGAAAAACAAATATTTTGGAAGCGTTATCGGCAATCGCTTTAGCAAACAGCAATTACTACGGAAACGTAGGAACTGAGCATCCAACATATCGTGCTTACATGCAACTATCCGAAGATGATGTGTCGGCAATGTTGCCTGATGTTGTGTATGATAAAAATAAATGTGAGATAGTTGCGTATAGTAGTGGCAATGATCTGAAAATTGACAGAATCCGTTCTGAGTATATTACGTCATCTATCAAAAAAGAGATTGCGGATATCAGAGATCTGGCATCACAACTAAAAGATGCTGTTGACTCATATGAAAAGCAACTTACCAAAATATCTCACGATGGAGGTGAGGAGTTGCCGATTCATTGCTATAATATCATGGATTCAAACGGTAGGTTGACCAACTATGATGCTTTGCATTATCAAGTAAAATATTACATAGACAATGTGCGTAAAGTACTTGATAGTATTCTGCAAATATTTGACGATGATGAAGTAGCCATGACGTTCATTGCGAACAGTGATCTTCGTTTCTGCTGGGACAAACAAAAATCATTCAGACTTGAATATGTAGAGCCATCGCTTGCAATATTTGAGCGAAATTTTATTTCGATCAATAAGACGGCGATAAAGCGGGAGATCACCAAAATCAACAAGGCAACAAAAGAAAGTTGCGATTGCATTGATCGGTTAATAAAAGAGATAGAGAACAGAACTAAGCGTATCCAAGAGGGACTTAATACCGACAATTTGCGAAGGCAAGAACAAGACGAACGCTATTATTCGTTTTTGCGGAATGTCCGTCACATTATCGGGAAAAGATGTTTGTTCTTGAAAAATGAAAGCAACGATGTGATCTTCAAAAAAGAAGATCGAAATTATTACTACAACGATCATTCAAATGCCATATTGGAAACCTATTTGCGACAAGTATATGACGGCGAGGATCGTGATGAATTGATTAGAACTCAGAAAAATGATCTTGTCCTTTCACAGCAAGCGGTTGCGGATTTCGAGGCATTTTTAAATGACCATATACCATCGTTCGATAGAGAAATGTATGACAGCATTTCGGTTCAAACAGGTGAGAAAGGACACGTTTCCATTTTACTAAACGAAAAGACCGGTGCGAAGATCAATCTCAACGAAACAAGTGCCGGCAGACGGTGGTATTTCACCTATTACTTTATGAAGAATATGTTGAACGAAGGCGACATCTTCATTATTGACGAGCCGGCGGCTATGCTTCATCCAATCGCACAACGTGAG
>CAZONA010000238.1:0-1381 GCA_964581025.1 uncultured Lachnospiraceae bacterium | reverse complement strand
TATCACCCTCGCTGACCTTATACTGCTTACCGCCTGTTTTAATAATTGCGTACATATCTGCACCTCCTCCATCCTTGCTCGCTGCTAAAGGGGTAGGCACATTTGCCGTTTGAGACCCCACACACGCGGCTAATATATATTATACCATGTAAATTTCTGCTTGTCAATCACTTTTTTAATATTCCGTTCTCTCTCTAAATTGCAATATAAAATGTCCACAAATATCAAGCGCCTTTTAAGGTGTTTTTTATCATATTCGAGGATAAGCCGCCGAAGATTCTTCTCGGGTAATTATTGATCCAATGCTCTATCATCTTAATTCTCTCATGAGAGAATTCGCCGATATTTGCACCTTTCGGTATAAATCTTCTTATCAATTTGTTTGCGTTTTCGTTAGAACCTCTCTCCCATGCACTGTACGGGTGTGCATAATAGACCTTTGTTCGATTTTGCTTTGTAATCACTGAGCGTTCAATGCCCTCAAAATCAAGGTTTTCACAACCATTATCACAGGTAATTGTTTTAAATGTTTCTCGGAATTTTTTGCTCCCCATTTTTCTTTCGATTTTATCAAGTTCTTTGACTACGCAATATTGCGATTTGCTTTTGATTTTTCTGATTATTTGTTGTCTTGTTTTGCGTTCCGTAAGCACCAATAATACCGTGTTTGTTCCTCTTTTTCCTACAACCGTGTCCATCTCCCAATGACCGTATTCTTCGCGTTTCTCTATTTCTTCGGGTCTTTGGCTGATACTCGTTCCTTTTTTGTTGTTTGTTGCGGTTCTAACTTCAGCATATTTACGTTTCTTGGCTTCTTTCTTTACCGGTAAATGCTTATTGCTTAAATTCGGAAACAATCCCTCATCAATATAGTTATATATCGTCTTATATGAAATCGTTGTTTTGAATTTACCACTGTTTTTTATGAATTCCGCTGCGGCATAAGGTGACATCTTCTTATCTATGATAAGCTTTTCTATTTCTTTTACAAGTTCATAATCATTACCTATTTTGAGCGTTGGTCCTTTGGCTGTTCCGGCATAATTGTGCTTTTGCTGTCCTATATCGGCACTATATTCTATTCTTGTTGTTAAATCGGTATTCAAAAGCGTGGTTCTGCCTTTTGCAAGCTCTCGGCGAACGGTTCGTCCCGAACACCCGATCTGCCTGGCTATCGCTTCGGATTTAAGACCCGCTTTGCTTAGGGCTTCTATTTTTATGCGTTCTTCGTAATTTAGGTGTTTACCTTTCCGGGATTTTGTGCTATACTGTAAGTGACTCATTGAGCTCTCTCCTTTATGTTGGGTTTGGTCACTTAATATTATAGCAGAGATGACTCTTTGAGTCTTCTTTTTTTGGCCATTTTATTTTACAACTTTCC
>CAZONA010000237.1:0-1384 GCA_964581025.1 uncultured Lachnospiraceae bacterium | reverse complement strand
GGAAAGTATCATTGGAGGACTGGCTCATGTTGATATCATCATTGGGATGCAGGAGCTTTTTGCCGTTCAATTCGTTTCCACGATTGGCAATGACTTCGTTGGCATTCATATTGGACTGGGTACCGGAACCGGTCTGCCATACCACAAGGGGAAAGTGACCATTAAGGTCGCCACTGATCACTTCATCACAGGCTTTGCTGATAGCCTCGAATTTCTCATCGGTCATCTTTTCGGGGCGAAGCTTGTGATTTGCCATGGCAGCTGCTTTTTTCAGAATGCCAAAAGCGTGGGTGATCTCTCTGGGCATGGTTTCTACACCAACACCGATGGGGAAATTCTGCACGGAACGCTGGGTCTGTGCACCCCAATACCGATCAGCGGGAACTTGAATTTCGCCCATGGAATCATGTTCAATACGATAATCCATAGCTTGTACCACTCCTTAGATTTTGATTTGAGAGATAACGGAGCGGAACTTATCCGCACTGGCATGGAGCAGTGCGACTTCGCCGTCCGTTAAATGGTTTTTGATAATGCCCCGTACACCGCTACGGTCAATCAGTGCCTGCACGGCCGAAAACGCATTTTCGATATAATTATACCGAAAAATGGCAAAAAACAGAAATGTATATCCATCATGTGATATATCAATACAGGCATAAAAGGCACAAGCAAAATGCGATACACCCGGGTCGGCAAGTGTATCCATTGTGCTTGTACCTGCATATAGGGAACAAGGGAGTATTTATGTCTTTCACAAGGATCATATTACTTTTGTCCGCACATTGCAAATGTATATTCTGTATGTCACATTGCAATCGTTATATATTTCGCAAAAGGCGCAGGAATCCTGCTTCCAGTTCCGACATGGCACACTGAGGTTTATAAATGAGTGCATCCTGATATTGCATATCCGCAGCATCGCAGGGGATCTGCACCAGTCCGCATTTCTGCAAATATGCTTTGGGCAGTGGCTCGGAAAACATATAGGCATCCGATAGATTCAGCAAAAGCTGAAACTGCGCCATCCGATCTACGGTGTAAATTCGCCTGCAATGGTCGGTTGCGGTGGTTTGCGGATAGAAAATATCTCTGTGCGCCACCTCGGTCATTTCACTCAAGTCTTCCGCTGTGAGCTGTTCCCTGTGAGCAAGCGGATGTGTTGCTTTCACAACGGGCTGAAACCGGATCCGCTGCAATGGGTGCATGGCCAAACCGGGCGACTGGGTCTGCTCCAGAAAATAGTCACGGTACTGCGTGCTGTAACGGATGACCGTAATGTCCACTTTCCCGTTTTCCACCATTTCCATGGCAAGACGAGGATGGCACTCCCGTATTTCACCATTGATCGGCTGATCGACAGAAGACAGATAATTCTGCACAA
>CAZONA010000236.1:0-1390 GCA_964581025.1 uncultured Lachnospiraceae bacterium | reverse complement strand
TCCGAAGGGCAAACTCGTTTATGGTTGTGCCGTCATTCCGGGTAAGATAGATCTTTTTCGTCACGGAATCTATGGTCAGATACTCGTTTGCGGCCACAGTACAATTTACCTGATACTTGTGGCTGTTAATGTACACTGCCGGATCTGTGCAAGGGCCATAAATGGTCAGGCGGAAGTTGGAGCCTACAAAGCCGCTATTGTTTACGTTGTCCGCAGCCATTCTGGAAGCATAGTCAAAGGGATAGTCATAACTAAAGTCAAGATAAGCACTTGTCTCGCTCGTTGCATTGCCACCGGCACGGAAAGAATAGGTGGATTCTTTTACCCAGTAGGGGTGATCGCTGGTCAGAGTGAGTGTCAGTGGCATATACCGTTTATTTACCAGGTACGCCCCTTTGCTGGACTTGGTGACAAAGCACTTAAAGTAATAGCTCCCAATGATGATTTTCCCCGGTTCCATAGCCAGTACATCCTTGTCCATGACTTCCAGCAGCCTGTTCCGGGCGGCAATGCCTTTAGCTGCCGTATTGCAGATAATTACCACCGGAAGGCTCCGGGTACTTACTTTGCGGGTAAGTGCGCTGATTCTGTCTCCCTTGGTGGTTGTTGACCATTCATAGTCGTGCAGGTTGCTGGTGTTGACATAGATCCCATCTTTGCCAAACTCGAACACTTCCCCAATATGGTTCTCATACGTTAGTTTTTCAAGCATTCACAGCCCCCCTTACGGCCCGGCCAAACTCCCGGTTATTGATTTTCAGCACGGTTTCTTTTCTATTGCTGTCCTCGATGGCGTTCAAAATCTGCTTGAGCAAAGATGCCATTTCCCCGTTCTGAGTTCCGGAATACCCGCTCCGCAATGTCCTTGCTTCTGCGGCAGGAACAACCATTTCGCCTCTGTGCAGCTCTGCCACATACCCATCAAAAGGTACAAAGTCAAGACCGCCTGCGTGGGAGCCGTCAACCATGTTCGCAGCAACGCCTTTGGACGTGGAATTAGTGCCTAACCCCGCATTGAACCCTCCAATAAAGCTGTTAACAAGAGTTCCCACCTTCGTTTTGAAGTTTTCCCACTTCTCGGAAATTCCTTCGAAAAGGCTGTCCACTATGTCCTTCCCAATTTGTTTAATCGTTTCCGGCAGGGATGCGAACCACTCGGCAATCTCGTCAATTTTCCTCGGAAGCTCCTCAGCGACTTTTTCGCCGATTTCTGTGAACCAATCAGTTATTTCCTTTATCGTGTTGTCAAGCCACTCACCGACTTTACCGGGTAGCTCGCTAAAGAAGGTTACAATCTCGTCAATTTTCTTTGGAAGCTCCTCAGCGACTTTTTCACCGATTTCTGTGAACCAATCAGACAGATTCTTTATCGTGTCGTCAAACCACTCAG
>CAZONA010000235.1:0-1402 GCA_964581025.1 uncultured Lachnospiraceae bacterium | reverse complement strand
AGGAAAAATCCCAAAAAGGAGAAAAATATGATACATCAATATCAGTTGAACGGATACAACATTGTATTGGACATCGGCTCGGGTGCGGTGCATGTGGTCGATGAGGTTGCATATGATATGATTGCGCAGATTGCAACGGCGGGGGCGACACCGTACGAGGCGCCGCGCGCCGATATTATCGATGCTCTGCTTGCCAAATACGGCGACCGCGACGACGTCAACCGCGCGGAGCTTTCCGCGTGCTACGATGACATTTGCGCCCTGTATGACAGCGGCAAGCTCTTTTCCGACGACGATTACGAGGCGCATGCCGCCGATCTCAAAATGCGCTCTTCGGTTGTCAAGGCGCTTTGCCTGCATGTGGCGCACACCTGCAACCTGGATTGCTCCTACTGCTTTGCGGCGCAGGGAAAATACCACGGCGATCGGGCACTCATGTCGTTTGAGGTCGGCAAGCGCGCCATTGACTTCTTGATTGCTCATTCGGGCAGTCGCCGCAATCTGGAGGTGGACTTTTTCGGCGGGGAACCGCTGATGAATTTTGAGGTCTGCAAGCAGATTGTCGCCTATGCGCGCAGTATCGAGAAGGAACACGGCAAAAATTTCCGCTTCACCCTGACCACTAACGGCGTTTTGCTGGACGACGAGGTGATCGAATGGGCAAACCGCGAATGCCACAACGTGGTGCTGTCGCTGGACGGGCGCCGCGAGGTGCATGATCGCTTGCGCAAAACCGTGTCGGGCAGAGGCTCTTACGACACCATTGTCCCGCGATTTCAGCACTTTGTCAAATGCCGCGGCGACCGCGGGTATTACATGCGCGGCACCTTTACGCATTACAATCCCGACTTTACAAACGACCTGATTCATATGCTGGATCTCGGCTTTACCGAGCTTTCCATGGAGCCGGTGGTCTGCGCGCCCGGAGACCCTTATGCGCTGACGCAGGAGGATTTGCCGACGCTGTTTGCGCAGTATGAGCTTTTGGCACGCATGCAAATCCGGCGCCGCCGCGAGGGTAAGCCGTTTACCTTCTACCATTACATGCTGGATTTGGAGCACGGACCCTGCATTTACAAGCGCATTTCGGGTTGCGGCTCGGGAACCGAATACATGGCGGTTACGCCGTGGGGGGATCTGTATCCCTGCCACCAGTTTGTCGGCGAGGAAAAGCACAAAATGGGCAATTTGTGGGACGGCGTGACCAATACCGCGGTGCGGGAGGAATTCCGCAGGTGCAATGTTTATGCACGCCCCGAATGCCATGACTGCTGGGCAAAGCTCTATTGCTCGGGCGGTTGCGCGGCAAATGCCTACCACGCTACCGGCTCGGTCAACGGCGTCTATGCCTACGGCTGTGAGCTGTTCCGCAAGCGGATTGAGTGCGCCCTGACCGTCAAGG
>CAZONA010000234.1:0-1417 GCA_964581025.1 uncultured Lachnospiraceae bacterium | reverse complement strand
TTTTACTACAAATACATATGAAATGAAAAGAGAAATTTTAAATTTTTCGAAAAAAATTTCAGAAGGAGTTAATAAATCTACAACAAAATTTGTGATGGATATGCAATATGGTTTAGCAAAAAGTGCAAGCTGTTTAGTTTCAAATATAGCAAGAAGCTTAGATGAAGATATAAAATTAAATTATACAATAGATAGATTATGTGATAATTTATCAAATATGTATCAAGAAGAAAAAGAAATAATTTGGAATAACTATCTTAATGAAGTAAGTAAAAATATAGATAAAGAAAATGCAGTTGTTTTATTTGATGATAGTGATATTAATAAAGAATACAGTAAAAAATTAGAAGATTTAGATCGAGTAATAGATGCATCAAGTCAAGATAAAAGAATAGTAAATGGTTATCATGTTTGTGAAGCAACAGTATTAAGTAAAAATCAAAAACAACCTATAAGTATATATAGTAAGATATATTCATGTAAGAGTAAAGATTTTATAAGTAAAAACACATATACCTTAGAAAGTATAAAAGCAGCAGAAAATTTGATTGGCAAAAAATTTATAGGAGTATTTGACCGAGGATATGATGATAATAAAATATTCAAATATATGAGTAAGAATGCACATCAGTTTATAGTAAGATTAGATGATGAAAGGACATTATTATTTAAAGGAAAAAAAAGAAGTGTTGGTGAAGTAGCTAAAACAAGAAAAGGAAAAATATCATATAAGGCATTATTTGAAGATAATGAAGAATATGAATTAATGTTATCATACACGAAAGCAATATTACCGGCAAATAAAGAAGAATATACATTAGTAATAGTATATGGGTTAAGTGAAACAAAACCAATGAAATTATTAACGAATATTGAAATAAAAAATAAAGAAGATGTAATAAAAATTGTAAGATTATATTTATCAAGATGGAGAATAGAAGAACATTTTAGAGGAAAAAAACAAGAATATGATTTTGAAAATATGAGAGTGAGAACATTAGAAAGTATGAATAATCTAAACATGATGTTAACAATACATTTAGGACATATAGCAATATTGGCAGATAAAATAGATAAAAAGTTATTAACAATAAAAATATTATATGCAAGCAAATCGTTAAAAGACAAATCGATAGTATGGCTAAGTCAGATAGCAAGAGGAATAAAAAATATATTATCTTATGCACATACAGGAATACGAGAATGGTTAGGAATAGAAACCAGAGAAAAGTACAAACAATTAGAATTAAGATTATAAAATATGATTAATTGAATATTGAAAAAAAGAACATTTAAAGATGTTCTGTGTTAGTATGCTTTGAAAATTAAAAAATAAGTTTTTTTTAGAATATATTGATACATTAACATAATATCTTGAGTAAAATAGAAATTTTTATGAAAAAAAACGAAACTCAAA
>CAZONA010000233.1:0-1434 GCA_964581025.1 uncultured Lachnospiraceae bacterium | reverse complement strand
TACCAACATACCCCCACGCTTTAACGGGCGTACCCGTCGCAGACTACCTATCGCCTACGCAGCTCCGGGACCATGTTCCGCCTGCTCCGAATCGTACCCCATCACACCGGCCGGGGCTCTCTGGACGAAGGATGCAAGCATACTCTTCCCTTCATTGCCTTTTCAAATTATAACCATTATACCAAGGTTCTGTCCCTTCGTCAAGCACAAATATGCCCGCAACAGGAATTTTATTCGATTCCCTGATATTCCAGCAGTTCTACCACCTGCTGGCCCCGGGCCGTCAGCGCAAAGCTGCCGTGAATGGGATAGGCTTCGTAGGCAGACATGTCGAAATTTTTAAGCGGTGCCCGATAATCAATGGAGATCAGTCCCCGCTTTTCAAGGCACTGCAAGATCAGGCTGTATTCCTCCGGCGAATAGGTTTCCTCCTCCAAATAGGTGGGGATTTCCTCTCCCGCTTTTCGGGCCACCGGCAAAAACGGAATCTGGCCCAAAGTCCGGAGCATTTCAATTTCTCCCCGGCTCAGCTCCAGGGCACCGCCGCAGCCGGTGCAGCCGCCGCACTTGGTGCAACCGGTGCAGTTTGCGCAATCTGGCATTGTGATTCCTCCGCTTTCTTGAATTTTACGTTGCATCTCCCCGAAAAATAGGATATACTACTCTCAACGAAACATACAAAGGAGATGCATGATCATGTCTGTACAGCACATCACATCCGCCAACTACGATTCTCTGGTCCTGGCCTCTCAAAAGCCCGTTCTGCTGGACTTCTGGGCAAGCTGGTGCGGCCCCTGCAAGATGATCGCCCCCATCATCGAAGAAATCGCCGAAGAGCGGGAAGACATCCTGGTGGGCAAAGTCAATGTGGACGAAGAAATGGAGCTGGCGATCCGCTTCGGCGTTTCCAGCATCCCCACGCTGGCGCTGGTCAAAAACGGCAACGTCGCCGCCACCATGGTGGGGTACAGCCCCAAAGAGGCGGTACTGGAATTCATCGATCGCTGAAAGCAAGCGGCTGTCCGTCAGGGCAGCCGCTTTGATTATTGTCCGTGAGACTGCATGTGACGCTTGATGGCCTCAAAGGAAACATCGCTGATGGTATGCTCCATCCGGCACGCATCCTCTGCGGCGGTCTGCTGGGGGACGCCCAGGCTCACCAGCATCTGCGTCAATACCGTATGACGGGTATAGATCTTCTCTGCTATTTCCCGTCCGCTTTCCGTCAGGGTGATGTGGTTTTCCTTATCCATGGTCAGATAGCCGTTGCTTTTGAGCAGATTCACCGCCCGGGAGACACTGGGCTTGGAATAACCCATATATTCGCTGACATCAATGGAGCGGACATAGCCGTTCTTTCTGGACAGCACATAGATGGACTCTAAATACATTTCACCGGATTCCTGCAAATGCATTGGGGTTCCCTCCTGTTTT
>CAZONA010000232.1:0-1436 GCA_964581025.1 uncultured Lachnospiraceae bacterium | reverse complement strand
GACACCTACGGATTTGCGATCGACTTTTGGGTGAGGACGAACGCGGGGGGGAGCTTCCTGACGCTGGAGGGCAACGTTCTGACCGAGACGACCTACGAGGACGTTACGGTCACCATAGACGGCAAGACGTACGACGTTTACACGGGCACCGAGACTATTACGGATAGTGAGACCGGGGAAGCGTCAAGCTACTCTGTCGATTTGTTCCTTAAAGACGGGAAATACTGTTATGTAAGCGATCCGAACACAGAATATGACACAAAAACAAAAGGCACCCCCAAGCAGAAGCAGAACGAGATCAAAACCGTCATCGGCTACGAGGGTGAGAACCGCATATGGGACGGCAACGCCTTCCTTGCGACAGACAGCACGACGCAGGGTAACGGCAGCTGCTACGTGTTCTATTACAGCAGCATAGAGGACCGCGACCGCTGCCTTCGCGTGCTTTCGGCGATGCGCGTCGCCTTCGTTGACGAGGACGGCAACCTTATGGCGACGGGATATATGGACACGGCGAACTGCTTCGAGGATAACGGAAAGATGACCGTGCCGCTGGCGCTGAGCAGCAATGCGACCACCGTGGGCGAAACCCCCGTCATCACCGCGCTGGAGCAGAACGTCGCAAAGCTCGTCACCGCGATCGTCTACCTTGACGGATCGGAGATAGGGAACGAGGACGTTCTTGCCACCTCGGATATCCAGGGTCAGCTGAACATCCAATTCGGCAGCACCGCCGCGCTGAACGCCATGACCGACGAGGATCTTGCATCGAAGTATCTTACGGTCAAGGATACCACCGAGAAGAAGAAAGTGACGTTCAAGAAGGACGAGACCGCTTCGGTCACCGCGAAGCTCAAAATCGAGGGCGACGTCGATGAAAAAACGAAGGTTTATGGCGTGTGGGTCAGATCGATCAACACGACGCAGGGCGTTCCGCTGACGAAAGAATGTAAGTTCGGGTATAACAACGGAGAGTGGACGGCGCAATACACCTTTGACTCCCCGGGTACGTACAAGTTGCGAAGCGTGCGGATAGGCGGGGTCGAATACGATCTGCGTGACTATTCCGACGACCGTGAGCTGCTCACCGTCGTGGTCGAGGGCTATACGGTAAATGTATTGACTATGGGGCAGAATGACTTCCTCACCTCCGAGAACTCGGTTTCGACGACCGTGAATATGGAGCTCTTGACCGATCTGCCGATCGACAAGCTCCAGGGTGTGTTTAAGCGCACCAACGGCGATACCGTCACGGTAAACTTCGCCAATACGAGTGCCGGCGACGGCAGCCAATGGACGGGAACCGTAACCTTCCGCTCGTCGGGCGACTACGTGCTTGACCACTTGAATATCAATAACGAGCCGTACGATGTCCCCGATGGCTTAAAGCTCAAGGCGACCGTTCACCTCGGTCTGCGCGCCAGCGTCTGGACGGG
>CAZONA010000231.1:0-1439 GCA_964581025.1 uncultured Lachnospiraceae bacterium | reverse complement strand
ATGCCCTGATGAGGGCGGCCCATCATCCCAGGCGGGATACCTATGAGGAGATGAAGGTCTCGGGCTATGACATCAACACCACGGCTCCGTGGCTGCAAAAATTCTACTTGACCAAGTACGACCAGGAAACGCACCCGGCAAAGGAGCGCATATGAAGATAGGAATACTGACCCACTATCAGGTGGAGAGCCACGGCGCACTGTTGCAGCACTACGCACTGACGGAGGTGCTGAAGCAGTGGGGACACGATGTATATACTCTGACATACACAAAAAATCTCGATTTTGCCAATGAGCATGACGGAAAGAAGTTTTCGGTGGGGCTGAGGACAGTGCCCTTCTATATAAGGGAGTATCTGCTGAAAAAGGGGCCAAATTTTGTTTGGACCATGGCAAAAAAGCACTTTGTTCTGCGGTCATTTCAGGGGCGTTTTCAGGCCCTCCCCTATTCCCACTGTGATGCGGATATAGCGGTGGTGGGCTCTGACGAGGTTTGGAGCATTCAGCTGGGGGCAAACATGATGATGTATGGTCATGGCGTGGATGCGCCAAGGCTGATATCCTATGCGCCCAGCTTTGGCCAGACAACGGTGGGCAACCTGGAAGCCCACCACTGCGGGGCACTGGTGGCCAGCGGGCTGAACACCTTCGAGGCCATTTCTGTACGGGATCCTGCCAGCCAGGCCATTGTAAAGCAGCTGACGGGACGGGATGCCGCCCTGGTCTGTGACCCTGCCCTGCTGTATGGCTTTGAGACCGAACTGGCCCAATACCGAAGGATGGCAAAGCAGAAGTATGTCGCCGTGTATGGCTATAACAGCAACATGAACGAACCGGAGCGGATAGCCGCTATCAGAAGCTATGCTAAGAGCATTGGAGCCAAGGTGTTTTCCATAGGTGCCTTCCACAAATGGTGCGACAGGCAAATCACCTGCGACCCCATTGAGCTGCTCTACTGGTTCAAGGGAGCAGAAGCGGTATTTACCGACACATTCCACGGGACCATCTGCGCCCTGCTGGTGCGCACGCCCATGGCCGTTTATGTTCGGTCCAGCAACAATGTGAAGCTGGAGCATCTGCTGTCAGTGCTGGGTCTTGAAGACAGAAGGGTGACCCAGGAATGGGATATCGAGGCCATAATGGCCCAGCCCATGGACTTTGACGCTCTTTGGCAGGCATTGCAGCCCTTCCGTGAGGAAAGCAGACGGTGGCTGGAGAACGCAATGCAAAAATAGAGGAGACGGTGGCCGTGAAACGCTTGCTGTATATCGCATTCAAGGACTTTTCAAATATGTATTGGGGTGCAAACACAAAGATACTGTCCCAATGCCATGCTTTTTCAGAATACGGCTATGAAGTGAGCCTGATTGGCCGCCAGGGAATGGACACGGTGCTCATACAGGACCAGCAGGTGGTGGGGCAAATAGGCGGTAATGGGGC
>CAZONA010000230.1:0-1440 GCA_964581025.1 uncultured Lachnospiraceae bacterium | reverse complement strand
ACCATTCATCTGCGGTTTTATCGAAAGAGGATATCCCATGACTGACAAAGAATTGCAAAAACTCAGCAGAAAAGACCTGCTGCAAATGCTGGTAGCCCAGAGTAAGCAAATGCAAACCCTGGAAGAAAACTATGCTGCCGCCCAGGCCGCCCTGGAAGACCGGGCCATCCGGCTGGAACGCTCCGGTTCCATTGCGGAGGCGGCTTTGCAGCTCAACGGTGTTTTTGAAGCCGCCCAGGCGGCCTGCCAGCAATATACCCAGAGCATCGCTCTGCTCAGCCAGGAGCAGGAGGAGATCTGCGCCCGCCGGGAGGCGGAGAGCCGGGAGAAGGCAGACCAGCTTCTGACCCAGGCCCAGCAGCAGCGGGATGAGCTGCTGCGGCAGACCCAGCAGGAATGTGCCGACATGGTGCAAAAGGCCAAGCAGGAATCCCACGCCTACTGGGAGGCGGTGTTTGCCAAGCTGCAAACCGTATCTAAGGAGTACACGGAATTGCAGGGGCTGCTGTCCCGGATGGCCGGTAAAGGGGAAGACCAATGAAGAAGGCGAAAAATCTGGAAATTCCCCCGGTGGAGCAGCTGGAAGCGGAGCTCCACCGGGTTCAATACCGCTCCCGCTACCGGGCGGTGATGCGCAGCACGGTGTACACCCTGATCGTGGTGGCGGCGGTGGCGGTGCTGGTGGCGACCATCTGGCTGCCGGTGCTGCAAATTTACGGCGCATCCATGACCCCAACTCTGGAAGAAGGGGACATCGTGGTGTCCATCAAAGGTTCCAGCTTTCAGCAGGGAGATCTGGTGGCCTTTTACATCGGCAATAAGATCCTGGTGAAACGCTGCATCGCCCAGCCGGGACAATGGGTGGACATAGACGAAAACGGCAATGTTTTCGTAGACGGTGTCCTTCTGGAAGAGCCCTACCTGACGGAGAAGGCCTTCGGCGATGCCAACATCGACCTGCCCTATCAGGTGCCGGACAACCGGTACTTCTGCATGGGCGACCATCGCTCCACCTCGGTGGATTCCCGGCATACGGAAATCGGCTGTGTGTCGGAAGAACAAATCGTAGGCAAGATCGTATTCCGGGTCTGGCCTCTGGAAACATTCGGAAAATTAAACTGAAAGGCAGGTGACGAAGACCATGGCCCGATCCCCACTGACCGGCGGCGAACTGTATCTGAAGCGACGTAAATTCCATAACCGCTGGCGCAAAGTGGTGACGGCTCTGGCCTCCGTCGTGGTTTTCTGTACCACCTACGCCCTGATCCTGCCCGCCATCACATTGGAGCAAAGTTGCCCCCTGGAAGAACATACCCACGGGGAAAGTTGCTACGAAATACAGCAGACGAAAGCTTTCGTCTGTGGGGATTCTCCCCACAGACACACCTCTGATTGCTACGGCGAAGGCGGTAAGCCGACCTGCGGCTATGCCGACTTCTA
>CAZONA010000229.1:0-1483 GCA_964581025.1 uncultured Lachnospiraceae bacterium | reverse complement strand
CCACCCCCACAAACAGGTGGTTCATGGTGGTGTTGGCGGCCACACACAGCCGCAGAATGCTGCGGGCGTTGATGTTTGCGGATTTACACAGATTTGCGATAATGGGGTTCAGAGTTTCCTTTACAATGGCATCTTGCAGCTTCTTCTTGCCGCCGTCCTTGCCCTGCTGGATGATGCGGTTGATGACGTCCGCACCGTAGCGGATCTGGCCGTTACCGGAAGAACCCTTGGCCAAGATCTTGCCACTTTCCAGATCCACCAGCACCATGGTGACGGTGGTGGTGCCGATATCGATGGCGCATCCGGCCAGAATGGTGTCGTCAGAACGGGTGATCTCCATACAGCGGAAGGTATTGCCTGTCAGCACACCTTTGACGCAAACTTTAAAATCATTCTCCCGGAGGGTAGAGGCCAGCTTTACCATCACGGGGAAGGGGATATCCACTTTTTCTACGCTCAGCTGCTCCTGAATGCCCCAGCTTAGCCGTTCAACGTCGGGCATGGTGTCATCCAGCGTAGGCTCTGCCAGTTCCAGAACAACGCTGCGGAACTGATTGCCGAAGGAAATGCCGCTGGCTTTCAAATTGGCCTGACATTCTTCAAAAATCGCCACTTCCTTGGGACTGGAAAGGTCGGCAGTCTTCATGCGGCTCTGGTAAGCAGAGGCAATGTCCGGCACAAATACGGTGCAGTCGCCGCTGACTTTGCAGTTGCAGCTGAGGCGCCATCCGGCTTCAAATTCTTCTTCCGAAATGTGGCGGCTGGGCATTGTTTCCACAGTGCCTTCCACCAAGCGCACACGGCACTTGCCGCAGGAACCGTTGCCGGAGCAGGGAGCATCGATGGCCACATTGGCGCGGCGCGCCAGTTCCAGCAGATTGTCGCCGTTCTGGGCATCCACCACCACGGAAGCGGCGCCTTCGATTTGAAAAGTGATCTTGGGCATGGGGAACCTCCATAAAATGTTCAATCTGTTACCAGTATAACACATAAATCGATAAATGTCTACTGAAAAAGCGGGCAGAAAATGTATAAATTCCCCGCCCTCCGTAGGGTGGAGGCCATGCCTCCGCCACCAAGGTTACAATTTTTGAGCGGTCAAGACCCATCGTCCTTCCCCCGCATTTATGAGGGGGGTGCCTACGAAGGAGGCGGGAGGAGTATTTTTATTGCAAACAGGCGCGGCTGGGAAGCCGCGCCTCAGACTGTCAAAAAGCTACCATCCTTGGCTCCCCCCTCTGGGGGAGCTGTCATGCGATAGCATGACTGAGAGGGCTTTATCGAATTATTCGCAAGACAAATATCCGGATTTTCCTGCTTTTTAAGCGAATTTAGAACCCTCTCTGTCACGGCATTCGCCGTGCCACCTCTCCCAAAGGTTTAGTGGGTGTTGCTACGAAGTAGCTTACAGCCACTTAATGCACAGCAGAGAGGCAAGGACTTTTTCGACACGCTAAGGCGCGGCTGGGAAGCCGCGCCTTAC
>CAZONA010000228.1:0-1490 GCA_964581025.1 uncultured Lachnospiraceae bacterium | reverse complement strand
TTCTTGTCCTCGGGGATGCCCTCTTCCTTTTGCCGCTGGGAGATATCCAGCATGCTGCGCACCAGACGGCTCAGGCGCTTGGTCTCGTCGGAGACGATGCGCAGATAATAGTCGCTTTTCTCCCGGGGGATGGTGCCGTCGAGAATGCCGTCAATATAGCCGGAGATGGTGGTCATCGGCGTTTTCAGCTCGTGGGAGACGTTGGCAACGAATTCCTGACGCTGGTATTCGCTTTTTTGCAGCTCCTGGGCCATGTTGTTAAAGGCAAGGGCCAGATCTTCCACTTCTTCGGCATAGCCGTCGTCCAGCTTGACCCGGGCATCCAGGTCGCCGTGGCCGAAAGAGCGGGCAGCAGCGGCCATCTGCTTCAGCGGGTCCGTCTGGCGGCGGGCAAAGAAGGTCATGGCGAGGATGGCCACGGCCACCACCAACATGGAAACCACGCCGAAAATATCGGAGACCCGATTGAGGATGCTGGTAATGTCCGTCACCGGCTGGGACACGATGACGATGCCCAGGGGAAGGGAGGACGCATCCAAAATGGGCTTTGCGGCAACATAGCGGGACTCGGGATACAGATCCTTGATCAGCCCCGTTGCCGTATCGCCGCCGTTTTGAATGACTTTCTGAACGTAATCTGCGTTGAAGCTCTTATTTTGATGGTCGCATCCTTCCAGCGCATCGGAACACAGAACGATCCGCCCGGCGGAATCGCTGATGACGACATCGGTTTCGGTGACCTCTGCGATGACATCCAGATTGACCAGAAATTCCCGGTTGCGCAGGTTTCCGTCGGCATAGTAGGCAGCCGCCAGTTCCGCAACGGAGGAAGCGTTGCTTTCCAGCTGCTGCAACGATGTGTCGGTCAGATAATCTTTGACCAGGGCGTTGAACGTGGCACCCACCAGCGTCAGCGCCAGCAGCAAAATCACCGCTGCGGCAGAAAAACTGCGGCTGAAGGAAGTTTTCATCCCTTACAGCACCTCGAATTTATAGCCCACGCCCCAGACGGTTTTCAGGCTCCAGCTGTCGCAAACGCCTTCCAGCTTTTCCCGAAGACGCTTGACGTGAACATCCACGGTTCTGGAATCGCCGAAATAGTCGAATCCCCACACTTCGTCGAGAAGCTGGTTGCGGGTGTAGACCCGGTTGGGAGAGGAGGCAAGATAAAACAGCAGCTCCATCTCTTTCGGAGGGGTATCCACCTTTTTGCCGTCCACGGTCAGCTCAAAAGCATCCATGTCGATGATGAGCTTGTCGAACACCAGCCGGCGGGCTTTCTTTTCGGCGGTGACGCCGGAGGTCCGGCGCAGCACGGCTTCGATCCGGGCCAGAACCTCTTTCATTTCAAAGGGTTTGGTGATATAGTCGTCGGCACCGGTTTTGAGACCGGCCACCTTGTCATCGGTCTCGCCCTTGGCGGTGAGCATGATGACGGGTGTCTGGGCTTCGGCCCGGATGGCTTTGCAAACGCTCCAGCCGTCCATGAC
>CAZONA010000227.1:0-1490 GCA_964581025.1 uncultured Lachnospiraceae bacterium | reverse complement strand
CTAGGGTGACTTTTTTTATACAAAATCTTCTTGAATACGTTTGATATAATCCAAATAACTTGGCTCGTCAATTTCTGATGCGGACAAAATTTTTATTGTCTCATAAATCTCGCCATTGATTATCACATCCACACTTCCCACTTCTTCATTTTTGTCAACTTCAATCAAACTTGACGGCAAATTGTATGAATATTCAACATCTATTTTTTCACCTTTTTTTGTTACAATATTACATTCTTTTTCAGCAACCAATTGAGCGTATTCTTCTTGACCTTGCATTTTTATTGTTTTGTCTTTCAAATTGGCACTTGAAAACAATATAGTGTTTGAATAGTTGGCAAAACCATAATTTAATAGTTCTCTAACATTATCAAATCTTTCCTTGCTATTTTCACTGCCCAAAACCACTGCAACAAGTGTCATATTATTTCTTTTTGCACCTGCACCAAGGCAATATTTGGCTTCATTGGTTGAACCAGTTTTTCCACCAATACATCCGTCATAAAATCTAACAAGTTTATTTGTGTTAGTCATTTCAGTTGTTCTTCCGCTTGGGTGGACAAAATCTTCTAGCCATACCTTTGAATATTCGTGATAAAGTTCATAGTCCAAAACTTTTGTCAAAACCTTGGCAACATCCAACGCGCAAGAATATTGATTGTCAGCCGGAAGCCCTGTCGCATTGGCATAATTTGTATTTGCCATATCTAGTTGTTTGGCTTTTTCGTTCATCTTTTCCACAAAAAGTTCTTCACTCCCTGCAATATGTTCTGCAAGAGCAACGGACGAATCATTGGCCGAGCAAACAATTACACTTTTTAACAACTCGCCCAACTTATATTCACAATTTGCATCCAAAAATATTTGTGAGCCACCCATTCCTGACGCGTTGTCGCTCACTGACACATTGTCGTCAATGCTCAAATTTCCGCCGTCAATTTCTTCAAGTGTAATGAGAATTGTCATAAGTTTTACAATGCTGGCAACTGGCATTTGCTCGTTTTCGTTGCCACCCACAAGCAAGTTTCCGCTATCCTTGTCTATCAAGCAATATGACCTACAATTTTTGCTTATTGGATTTTCGCTTGCAAAAACCACCATATCCCTTGGCAGCCCTACACAAAAAAGTGCCAACAAAAGCATAATCACACTCAATTTTTTCATAACAAACTCCTTTCGTTTTGGTTAGTGTTTGCATTATTTTTAAAATTAATACAGAATTTGCCCAAAAAGTATTGAAATATTTTTAAAAATATGTTATATTTGTTGCGTGTGAAAACACAATCCTTGTTTTGATAAATTCAAAACCAAAAGTCCAAAAGGAGGTTAATATGAAGAAGTATGAACTTATGTATGTTTTGTTAAGCAACACTTCTGACGAAGAAAAAGACGCTATGATTGAAAAAGTCAATGCTCTGCTTACAAAAAACAACGCTGTTATCGAGTCAACTGAAAAGTTGGGCAACAAAAAACTTGCTTATGAAATCGAT
>CAZONA010000226.1:0-1496 GCA_964581025.1 uncultured Lachnospiraceae bacterium | reverse complement strand
CAGCAAGAAAAAGCCCCTCTCATGTCGAATCAATAAGTATAGGAAAGTGAGAAAATACAAAGAAAAGAGGGAGCAATATGCTGCGCAGTCGAAAGGAAAAGCAACAGGGGATGGAAGTGGTTATACTGGAGCAAATGGTACCGGAAAACCATCTGCTGCGAAAAATCGATCGTAGCATAGACTTTTCCTTTATCAACAAACTGTGTGCGCCGTTGTACAGCGAAAATGTAGGACGTCCGGCAGTCGAACCGGAAGTCCTGTTCCGTATGCTGTTTGTGGGGTACCTGTACGGCGTCCGTTCGGAGCGGCGTTTGGAGGAAGAAATCAATTATAACTTCGCATACAAGTGGTTCTGCGGACTGGGTCTGACGGAGAAAGCCCCGGACGCTACCACCATCAGTGTGAACCGGACACGTCGCTTCAGAGAGAACAATATCGCTGAACAGATCTTTCAGGAGATCCTTCGTCAGGCAGCGGAAAAGAAACTGGTAGGCGGCGAGATCCTGTACACAGATTCGACCCATATCAAAGCCAAGGCAAACAAACACAGGAAAGTGACCGTGACCATCGAGCAGTCGCCCAAGGCATACATGGAAGAACTGGATGCAGCCATCACAGCCGACAGAGAAGCATTGGGAAAGAAGCCCTTTGACAGGAAGGATGACGACGAGCCACCAACGGCTCAGATCCAACAAAGCAAAAACGACCCGGAAAGCGGTCAGCTGCACAAGGAAGGGAAGCCGGATGGGTTCCACTACAGCGAACATCGCACGGTGGACAGCAAGAACAACATCGTTGTCAATGTACGCATCACTCCTGCCAACGTCAACGATGTAGACCCTGTACCTGATATTTTGAATGACATCGAAAAGCGCCTTGGATACTTGCCAACCTACATGGGTGTAGATGCAGGATACCACAACGCTCCCACCTGTCACCAGATCGCTTCCCGGGGGATTCAACCGGTGGTTGGATACCGCAGACATACACACAAGGGAGAGCGATTCGGAAAATACCGTTTCATATATCAGAAGGACAAAAATGTTTACCTTTGTCCGCAAAAACAGGAATTGGCATGGAAAACCACCAACCGTTCCGGATACCGTGAGTATTGGAGCGACAGTAAAGTTTGCAAAAACTGTCCATACAGAGAACAATGTATTTCTTCCAGTATGACAAGAAGGTTGGTGACACGCCATGTTTGGCAGGATGATTTGGAACAGGCGGATGCGTTTACGAAGACCCACAGCGGGAAACGCCTTTACGCATGGCGCAAGCAGACAATTGAACGTTCCTTCGCAGAAGCCAAAGAACTCCACGGCCTGCGCTTTGCTCGCATGCTTGGGATTCGCAACATGTATGAGCAGTCCTTCCTCACTGCTGCCGTCCAGAACATGAAGCGCATCGCCAAGGCGCTTTGTTCTTGTTTGTTTGCCTTTATTCATACGAAAACGCCATGTCTTCATACGAAAACATGGCGTTTTTCAGCGGTCTGA
>CAZONA010000225.1:0-1508 GCA_964581025.1 uncultured Lachnospiraceae bacterium | reverse complement strand
GTCAACGATTATCTTTCCTTTAACAAGATAGTTTGCTGCGGCGGAAGCTGGATGGTCAAGGCGGATCTCATCAACGCAGGCGACTTTGACGGGATCAAAAAGCTCGTTCGTCAGGCAGTCGACACGATGCTCGGCTTTGAATTCAAGCACATGGCTATCAACGAGGTCAGCGCAGAGGCTGCAGGCAGGGATGCGGACGCAATTCAGGAGATTTTCGGACTCGCAAAGAAGGTCGGAAATTCCTCGACCTTTGCCGCAACCGACATTGAGATCATGCACACGCCCGGCAAGGGAGCTCACGGACACGTGGGAATCAAGACCAACAGCGTTGAGCGTGCGGTCTACCACCTTGAGCGTCGTGGCGTTAAGTTCGATCACAGCACCGCTCGCTTTGACGCAAACGGCAAGATGACGTTCATCTACCTTGCGGACGAGATCGGCGGCTTTGCATTTCATCTTGTTCATTAATTCGCTAAATTTACATAATTGAAAGGAATTGTCAAAATGAAAAGAATCATTACTTTCGGAGAGATAATGCTCCGTCTCGCACCCGAGGGCTACTACAGATTCGTACAGGCAGAGTCCTACGGCGCAACCTACGGCGGCGGTGAGGCAAACGTTGCCGTATCGCTCGCAAATTACGGAATGAGCGCAGCGTTCGTTTCCAAGCTCCCCACGCACGACATCGGTCAGGCGGGCGTTAACGCCCTTCGCAGATACGGCGTCGATACACAGTTCATTGCTCGCGGCGGCGACAGAGTCGGTATATATTATCTTGAAAAGGGTGCTTCTCAGCGTCCCTCAAAGGTAATTTACGACCGTGCCGGCTCGTCTATTTCACAGGCAACGAGTGCCGATTTCGATTGGGATAAGATCTTCGACGGCGCAGATTGGTTCCATTTCACGGGAATTACCCCCGCTCTCGGCGATAACGTCGCACAGATCTGCCTTGAGGCTTGCAAGGCGGCTAAGGAAAGAGGAATCACCGTTTCCTGCGACCTTAACTACCGTAAAAAGCTCTGGACAAGAGAAAAGGCAGGTAAGGTCATGGGTGAGCTTATGCCCTATATCAACGTCTGCATCGCAAACGAAGAGGACGCAGGCGACGTTTTCGGAATCAAAGCGGAAAATACCGACGTAACGAGCGGTAAGGTCAACCACGAGGGCTATAAGAGTGTCGCAAAGCAGATCGCAGACCGCTTCGGCTGTGAAAAGGTCGCTATTACGCTCCGCTCCTCCATCACCGCTAACGATAATAATTGGGCGGCTATGCTCTACGACGGCGAGGATTATTATTTCAGCCGTACATACCCCATCCATATCGTTGACCGTGTCGGCGGCGGCGATAGCTTCGGCGGCGGACTTATCTACGCTTGCCTTAGCGGAATGGATTCCCAGTCCACTATTAACTTCGCAGTTGCGGCTTCGTGCCTTAAGCATACCATCGAGGGCGACTTTAACCAAGTCAGCGTAGCGGAGGTTATGCAGCTCGCCGGCGGCGACGGCTC
>CAZONA010000224.1:0-1517 GCA_964581025.1 uncultured Lachnospiraceae bacterium | reverse complement strand
GCGAGAAAAATTTCATTTGCCAACGCCGCACGGTATTCCTCGGTCGCAAGCAGAGCCGCCTCCTCGGGATTGGACAAAAATCCGCACTCGACGAGCACCGCAGGGCATTTGAGATTGTGAAGCAAAAAAATCGCACTCGTAGATTCCTTTACCGCACGATGATTGCTCGGCTGAAGCGAGCTTGCCACCCTTTTCTGAATCAGCTCGGCAAGAACACGGCTCTCGGGATCGTTCGGCGAATAGTATACCTGCAGTCCGCTGTACTTCACCTGCGCAAAATAATTCATGTGAATGCTCACGAAGATCGGATCGTCGCACCCCTCGGTAATTTCAAGCCGTGCACGCAGATCGAGAGCCTTTTTCTTGCCCTTGTAATCCGAATTTTTGTCGTATAGCATCGTGTCCGTCTGCCTCGTCAGAATAACGTTTATCCCACGCTCACGCAAAAGGGAAGCAAGCCGCAGAGCGATGTCGAGATTGAGATCCTTCTCAATAAGCCCGTTCCCGACCGTTCCACCGTCCTCGCCGCCGTGCCCGGCGTCAATGACGACCGTCCTCGATATTTCAAGTGCCGCTCCAAGCTCTCCGACCGATTTTTCACCGCCAAACGCAAAAACGGCAAATGCCAAAAACGCCGATACCATCGCACAAATCAGGGAAAACGCAAAAAATCCGAGTGCGTATGATACGGCGTACCGATCACGCCCGGCCTTCATATCCCCACCTCGCTTTCACCTTAAAATCTATGCCCCGAACCGTCCGTTTATTCAAAGCCGTTTTTTGTAAAATAAAAAGCCCCCGAGCCGCCCGAGAGCTTTTTTAGATCAAAGTAAGGTCTTTTTCAAAATCCCACCCTCGTTTTCGAGCAGATACGCCTGACCGCCGCAGGAAAGGGAGCGTGAGAGCTTCCCGTCAATAAATTCGAGAGCCGCAAGATCCTCAATGGCATACGCACACGCACCGTCGCCTCGAGCGAGCATTACGGCGTCAAAATCCTTACGCCTTGCCGTGTAGTGCGGCGAAACCGTGTAGGGAAGCCACCCAAGCCCCTTTTGCATCGAGTACGCATCGGCAGTGCCGGTAAGCTCCGAATCCGTGTAAATATCCTCAAACCAGCAGATCGCACCTGCCGATAGACCGCAGATCACCACCCCACGCTCGTATGCGTCTCGAATGAGAGGAAGTAAACCGAATTCGCCCCAACGCTTCAGCATGTAGAGAGTGTCGCCGCCGCCCACGTAGATGAAATCGCACGCTTCGAATTTTCCTCGGATCTTTTCGAGGTCCATCTCGCCGTAGACCGTCAGAGCAACGTCCGCCTTGATGTCGAAAACGGAGGTGTAGGTCTTGCGAAAGCTGTTGAAATACGGCATGCTGTCGTGGCTCGCCGTCCCGATAAAAAGCCCCATCGGACGACGCTCACCCGCATGCTCATGCGCAAGAGCCGCAATGTACCTGTCGATCTCCAGCGTCTCCTTCCACCGTATCTCGCCGCCGCCTATCGCAATTATCCTTTT
>CAZONA010000223.1:0-1539 GCA_964581025.1 uncultured Lachnospiraceae bacterium | reverse complement strand
GGTCACCTGCTGGATCAGCTAAACAGCGGAAAACTCAAACGGATCCTTTTTTGCGGCACCGGTGCGCTGCTCTCCCCCACATCCACCCAGCAGGGACTGTCCATTCCGGGGGTATGCCACGCCGTGTCCATCATCACGGGGAGGGAATAATATGGATTATTTGAAAGCATTTTTCTTCGGTGGGCTTCTGTGCCTGATCGGACAGATCCTCATTGACAAAACAAAACTGACCCCTGCCCGCATTCTCGTCAGCTATGTTGTCATCGGTGTTTTGTTAGGGGCTGTCGGCCTTTATCGGCCGTTTGCAGAATTTGCCGGAGCGGGAGCCACCGTTCCTCTGACCGGTTTTGGCTATAATCTTTCCAAAGGTGTCAAGGAGGCTGTTGATTCCGATGGATTTCTCGGCATTTTTACCGGAGGTCTGAAGGCCTGTTCCGGCGGCATCACCGCCGCAGTGATTGCCGGGCTTCTTGCAAGTCTGTTTTTCAAGCCGAAGGATAAATCTTGAAAAAGCGGGCATGCTATCCCAGGCGGCTCAGCCGCAAGATCAATTTGGGAGGACAAGAATATGAATAAGCAGAACCGCACGCAGCAGAACACCCAGGAGCAGAACCGTTCCCAGAACCAGAATCAGAACCAGAGCGAAAACAAAAACTGCCGCTAAAGCAATGCCGGGTGCTCCCGATTGAAAAGGAGCACCCGGTTCTTTTATGAAAACGCTTATAGTTCCACCAGCCGATCCAGATGGAAAAAGTACAGGTACACCGCCTTCACCCGTTGCTGATAGATCCGTTCCATGGCATGGGCATAAGTTTGTACCTGCGGACGATAACGCCGGCAAAGCTCGTCAAGGGTTTGCTCAGTGGCATAGTCTGTTTTGAAATCCAAAATGGTAATTCCGTCCTCTTCCAGCAATGCGCAGTCCACAACGCCCTGCAGCAGTACCGCTTCTCCCTGAAGATCCGCTCCGTAATTGGAGCCCTCGTCCAAAATGGAGAATTTGAACTCACGAAGGTGCCGTGTCCCGCCCCGGAGTTTTTTTCCAAGATCCGTCTGGAAAAAGGCTGCAATTTTTCCGCAGTTGACCAGTTTCCCCTGCTCCGGTGTCACAAAACGCTGCTCCACCAACCGGGCCACTTCCGCTTTCACGCCTTCGGTGCTGCCGCATTCCTCAAAGCGGATGTAGTGCATCACGGCATGAATGGCATTGCCATAGTCCGTCCCCTTCCGGTTCAGGCATGCAGGTGTACGCCAGGTTCGATGGATCTGTTTTGGCTCCTGTGCATTTTCTGCCGCCTCCTGGTCTTTAATCCGGCCCTTTCGCTGGGTCGCCGTCTGCTTGGAGGGGGCCGCCGTGGCTGCGGCATAAGGATAGGAAAAGCTCAAACTTTGCGCCATCGTCTGTAGCGCATCGTCAGGAAGTTCCGTCCGCTCCCGGGGAAGTTGCTTTCCCTCGCTGCGCAATTGCGGCGCTTCTTCCACCCGGATGATCCACGGACGATCCGACAGATGGGTTTGATCCGGCTTTCCGGCTATGGC
>CAZONA010000222.1:0-1543 GCA_964581025.1 uncultured Lachnospiraceae bacterium | reverse complement strand
AGCTTCAATCTTCTTGCCTCGTTTGGGCTTAGGGGGATGTTTAGTTGTTGCCATGTGTGTCACCTCTCCTTCGCAATCATTCCACATTTCCCTTTCGGCTGCTATGCCATTGCTCCTGCGTAATCAAAATAAGCCTTGGACGGCTACCCTGAAAAGGCCCAACAATACCTCGTTCCTCCATCATATCCATAAGTCGTGCAGCTCGTGCATACCCCAATCTCAAACGCCGCTGCAACACTGAAACCGATGCTAACCCTGTTTCCAAGACAATCTCAACCGCCGAATCAAACAGCTCATCATCGCTGTCATCCTTTGGCTTATCTGAGTTCTGCATGGTGATTGTTTCACCTGGGATGCTGCTGTGCTTTTGGTATAGATAGTTCGTAATCCACCCTCTGTCCCACAAGAGTGTTCCTGTTTCAGCAGCAAGGGCGATTGCTCCTGATGTGAACAGACGATTTGTAATAACTACGCCGACATGGCGATGATAATAGTCTTTCCCTGAATGCACTTCCTGTATTGGTGTATTCCCCAAATCAGAAGTGTATCGCTTGCACTGAAATGCGTATTTCACACCGTCTTTATCAGCGAGTATATCAACGCCCTGATCGCCGCTTCCTGGCGTAACTGAAACATTGCAAAAACCTATTGACTTTAATGCGTCCGCACACCAGCTTTCGAACTGGTGTCCCTCCATTAGGTCTATGGACAACAACTCAGCCTGAACCTTTTCGTGCTTATCAGAAAGGACATCCGTGTATACCGCAGTAGATGACGAAGTTTTGTGGAACTTCTCTTGCCCGGAAACAGGATGTAGTGAGTCTGTGATGGCAGTTGATGCCAAAGTTTTTGTGGGTTCCCTTTGCAGTTCCGGCCGTTGGCCGGTAATCGGCTGACTTACGTCCGGCACGGAACTAACCTCAATTTTGGCCGGAGCAGTAACAGGAACATCCTGCTGGACACTCTGCGAGCTGTGATACGGTTCATCCATGGATGCAAGTAGCCTTTTGGCTTTGCGGCTTTCCGAGGCCTTTTTTGATACCTTTATAATCAATCTGCATAGCGGTTTAATATAAAAAGGCAAAAGAAGAGCAAGCAGTAATGCGAGAAAAAATATGGATCCAGCTTGTTTTTCTTCAGGAACTAACTGTGCAAACATGACACAGGTAATGCAGAACCAAAGAAAATATAATCCAACAGCCCGGAGGCACCCTCGGGGCTTCTTGCCGGAATATGCATTATCAGCCTTACTGCTGGAGTGTTTACTCATAGAACATTCCCCCAACTAATATGAACGAACTACGTTTGTTGAAAAAGGTCGAAAAAATGAGTTCGCTTGTTATTTTATATCAAAACTAACATTTTCGGATTTGTTGTGCTATAATAGTTACACTGCCGGCAGACACAAAAAATAAGGGGGCCGAACTATAATGGCAAACATGATTTGGTCGGATTTACGGGGCCTCTTTGTGCTCTTGAGCCCGGCAGACAAAAAGAAGTTTATTGATTATCTTCGCTCGTTGCAAGATAGCGAAGATAGTTC
>CAZONA010000221.1:0-1555 GCA_964581025.1 uncultured Lachnospiraceae bacterium | reverse complement strand
TTTTTTCTGGTGCCGGTGATCGGGGTCGAACCGATACGGTATCGCTACCACTGGATTTTGAGTCCAGCACGTCTGCCAATTCCATCACACCGGCGGCAACGGGATTATTCTATCACAAATTTGCGACAAAATCAAGACCTTTTTGCGAATTTCACAAAAAAATTAACACAATCGGGCTTGACAAAGCGTTTCTTGGGGTATAAAATACGAATGGACTTGATGAGTCTGCAATTTTTGACGTGGTGAGGTGAAGAAAAATGGAAAATTCAGCACTCGTATTTGAGGAGCTAAACGAGCTTCTTTCCGCAAAAAAATATCCCGAATTTATGCGGCGAATCGACGATCTTAACGACATTGACGCCGCAGAATATCTCGCTTCCCTGCCTCCCGAGCAGATGCTCACCGCCTTCAGAATGCTTAAAAAGGACGCTGCGGCGGACGTTTTCTCGTTTATGGACATCGAAATGCAGGAGAGCATCATTGCGAAGATGAGCGATGCGGAAATCTCGATGATCATTGAGGATCTTTTCATTGACGACGCAGTCGACCTTCTCGAGGAGCTTCCTGCGATAATGGTCAAGCGCATTTTGAAAATTTCACGCCCCGAGACGCGAAATTTGATAAACAAATTCCTTTCCTACCCCGAAAACAGCGCAGGCAGCGTTATGACGGCGGAATTTATCGACTTGCACAAGGAGATGACCGTTGCAGACGCTATTGCGAACATAAGAAAAAAGGGTGTTGACAAGGAGACGGTCTACGTCGCCTACGTTACGAATCAATCCCGTGTGCTCGAGGGTATCGTTTCCCTGAAGGATCTGCTTTTTGCTCGTCCCGAAGCCCTCATCGGCGACATAATGGAGACGGAGCTGATTTGCGGTCATACCCTTGACGACCGTGAGGAAATTGCCGCAACGATCACGAAATACAACGTTCTCGCTCTGCCGATCGTGGACAAGGAAAACAGGCTTGTCGGAATCGTTACCGTCGACGACGCTATCGACGTCATTGCCGAGGAGACGACCGAGGACATCGAAAAAATGTCCGCTATCGTGCCCGGCGACAAGCCGTATATGCGCTCGAGCGTATTTGAAATTTGGAAAACGAGAATTCCGTGGCTCTTGCTCCTGATGCTCTCCGCAACGTTCACGGGGCAGATAATTTCAAGCTTTGAGGAAAAGCTCGCCGCAATCCCAGTGCTGATCGCATTCATTCCGATGCTGATGGACACGGGCGGAAATTCCGGAGGTCAGGCGTCCGTTACCGTCATTCGAGGCATGGCGACGGGGGAGATCGAAATCCGGGATATTTTCAAGATAATCTGGAAGGAGATCCGTGTTGCGCTCGCCTGCGGCGTCGTGCTCTCGGCTTGCAATTTCCTGAAGATATTGCTTGTGGATAATCTCATTTTCCGCAGTGGCGTGTCGCTCGAGGCAAACGCCGTCGTTTCGCTCACTCTGCTTGCGACCGTCGCAGTCGCAAAGGTCGTCGGCTGTTCCCTGCCCGTCCTTGCGAAAAAGCTCGGCTTCGATCCTGCCGTCATGGCAAGTCCGCT
>CAZONA010000220.1:0-1563 GCA_964581025.1 uncultured Lachnospiraceae bacterium | reverse complement strand
TATATGCGGTGGAATTAAAGTCGGTACTGAATACGCAGATTGTGATTGTGATATTAATTGTCAGATTTATTACGGTTACCCTGATTGTACAATAACCAAAGAAATCTATCAAACTTACGTTGTTTGTACCGAGTGTGGTCAAAGATGGTTTGGCTCAGTTCATACCCATGATATCCATACTCTTTGTCCCCATAGTCATGGTTGCCCGTTCAGTTCTGCCATCGCTTCTGTCAGTGACATAGCCGACTAAGCATACTACTCGCTCATTTAAAATAAAATAATAATAATAATTTCAGAGGTTTTATATGAAAAAAACTAAAACTAAATTCGGAACCCTCTTAATTTGTTTTTTCCTACTGATTGCTTCTGTTACCTTGATGACGGCTTGTAATAACTCGGCAGATCAGGAAGAATCCTCCAACATGCTGACCAACATATATACCTCATTAAGCTTCGATGTATCAGATGACTTTGCGATGGATTCAAGAATTACATCTTACTACAACGAAGCCGACCAAACCGTTACTGTATTTTCAACCAAACGTCTCGAAAAGGAAAACGAGGACGGAGAAATTGAGAATTACAGAATAGGTTTAATCAATACGTTCAGCATGGATGGTCAATTAATAAATTCAGAGCATGTTCCGCTTGACGAATTGGGTGCACAATCCCCCGAGTTCGGTACAATTACAGAAGATGCTCTGTTTTTTATTACCTATAATATATCTGATACCAAATACTCTATTTCTCAATATGATCGTAACACAGGTGAGATGATTACAGAGACCGAAAATCTTTTATATTTTAACGTGGACGACGGCACGCAGGTAAAGCTTTATGCCTCCGATTATGATGGTATGCAATATATTTCCGACGGACACAAGCTTTTTGTTTTTAACCCCGACCTCACATTGGATTTTTCTCTCGATTTTCCCTCACGAATTACCTCAATGGTAAGAGGAGCTGACGGCAATATTTGGGTTGCATACTACGGTAAACCCGAGACTTCTGTAGCAAAAATTAACACAAAGAATCGTGCTATCGGGGAATCCTATTCATTCATTGACAATAAATCCGCAACGATATACCCATCATATTTTCTCCTTGATTCAGCCGCACTTATTGACGAAGTAAGCTTCTTCTACTGCGATGGTACTGGCATATATTCGGCTTTTCTTTCCGAAGAAAACACTATAGTCAGTGAAAAATTGATGGACCTCTACAACTCGAATATTACTGCATTAATAGATAACAAAAATTTTTCTTCCGGCTCCGGCACAGCAATTAAACAAAATGCTGTTTTGAGTAAGAATTTATTTTTAATGTCAAATTCAACTGATACGAATATCGTACCTATACTTTACATTAAAGCGGATGATATTGATTTAAACACTATTGAGACAATTACCGTTGCATATACAACGCCGCTTGATAGTCTTATGCTTGATGAGATAAATGAATTCAGAACAAGTCATCCGGAAATGCGTGTTGTGCTTTCCGACTACACTGTATACAGAACCTCTGACAACAAAAACGGAGCGGAAAATCAGCTTTGCTTTGACA
>CAZONA010000219.1:0-1577 GCA_964581025.1 uncultured Lachnospiraceae bacterium | reverse complement strand
AAAGACCAGCTATAAAAAGTCAAGAGGGAAAAGCGAGAAAATATGGTTTCAATAAGCGCCAGAATTGGGCAGCACAAAAGCCCCTGCCAAGGCAGAGGTAAACGAAAAACGATATGGCAGCATAGATGCACTCGCTATCGGATCACACCGAATCAATCCATCAGGACAACGGTAGCACGCTTGAAGTATTTCCAATCCAGTGCCTGCCCACAGCGGTCACAATAAGTCTGATACTCCCGCTCCAGGGTGGTTCGGCAGCGAGGACAGACAGGGAAGGCAAAGCTGCTGCGATGCAGATGGATCTCATTGACCGCCATAGGGCAGCGAAATGTCTCCGCAGGATCGCCGGCACTGCGTTTGCTGAATGTGCTGCCGCTCATACAGCAAACGCCGGAACAGCAGCGGCGAAAGGATTGCATAGCTCAACTTCCAAGACCTCGGCGATCTTCCAAAGCTCGTTTATGGTTGGATTTGCTTCGCCGTGCTCAATGCGCCGCAGATATGAAACACTTATCCCTGCCTCTAAAGCCAGATATTCCTGTGTAAAGCGTTTCTCTTTTCGTAAGGATACAACGGTTTCGCCAATCTCTTCATAAATCGACACGAAAATACCCCCTTGGCAAAACCATAGGGAATATTTTCCTGCAAGACCAGACGATATAAAGGCGGTCAATGTCTGCCCTTAGGCGGTATCGGTTGCCATGGTCTGTCCTCCTTGAGAATGGTGTAGATGGTGTTGCAGAGCTTTCTGGAAACAGCACCGATAGCTGTGAGATGATGCTTTCCTCTTGCTCTGAGAGATTGATAATACTCCGAGAGAACAGGGTCGCAAAAGGCGGCTCGCGAGGCAGCCAACCAGATAGCACGACGCAGATACGGAGAGCCGCGTTTGGATATCTTTTGCCGTGTACCGGTGAACTCTCCGGACTGCGTGACTCTGACATCAAGTCCGGCAAATGCGACCAGCTTGTTCGGCGCATCGAAACGATGTATATCTCCTATTTCGCTGAGGATGATGGCACCGAGTGTTTCTCCGATGCCGGGGATCGTGGTGATGTAGCTGCCGGTCTGTTTTAAGAGGACAGCAATTTGCTCTTCGAGCTCTTCTATCTGTTTCTCCAGAAACGCAAGCTGCTCAATGAGCTGTTTTATCTGGAAAGAAAACGCGTCCTTTGCAAAGCTGACTCCAAAAGAGTTTGCGGCAACGGATTTCAATTGCTCAGCCTTCTCTTTTCCGAAGTGACCGCGGCTGGCTTTCTCCAGAAGATTCGTGAGCTTACGGGTAGATACAGTAAGCATATCTTCCGGTGTAGGGTATTGAGATAGAACTTCCTTTGAGGTGACCCCAAATGTGTCTGAAAACAGGCGGTTGTATTCGGGAAATACCTGATCCAACAGAGCGATCACCCTGCGCTTGCAGTCGCCGCAGGAATCTACCAGAGCAAGCCGGTAACGACTCAACTGACGCATGGCTACAATAACTTCTTCAGACATGCTTGTAGTTGAGAACTGCCCGAATCTCATGATCTGGGCGATGATGAAGCTGTCTTTGCTGTCATTTTTCGTTTGACGGATAT
>CAZONA010000218.1:0-1584 GCA_964581025.1 uncultured Lachnospiraceae bacterium | reverse complement strand
TTCTCGAGGAATGAGGCAAGCTCCTCTATTCTTTCGATGGGAAACGGCGGCTGTGCGAGCGGTTGCAGAGCGATGCTCATCAGCTTGAGCGGACTATCGTCCGCCGCCACGCGATTGGAGCTGAGCTCACCGCAGACTCTGCAGCGATGGATCAGCGCCCATTCTCCTCCCCGTCTTACCCACACGGCTATCGGCTCCATCAGCCCTCCGCAATCGCTCTCACGGTCTCCCGGCTCGTTATCGACGTGCTTGGAACAGAGGCAATTCGGGCAATGGTTTCTATGCTGTGTGGCAGCACCGTTCGGTGTTACGAGCATTCCGCAATTATTACATTTGAACGGCTCGGTGCAGGGGTGAGTTTTGTAGTAGCTTTTTTCGTATTTTATCCGTTTATTTTCACGGTTCATATTTCCTCCTGTTTTCGTTTTTGAAAAACGGGAGGACGGCGGTTTCGGTTATTTGCTATCCTCCCGGATCAAATCACCGATACCGATGCCTTACTTGTTAAAAGCTTCAAACAGTTTTCTCCTTCTTTTAGATTTTGGGAAATTCCCTATTTTTATTTTATACTCGCATTTTCCGTTTGTCAAGTATTTTTTACAATTTATATACTCTTTTTGCGTTTTCCGAGGTGATGCGTACGACGCTCTCCTCATCAAGTCCGATCGCTTCGGCGACGGCTCGACAGGTATATTCGAGGTTGCCCGAATGGTTCATTTTACCCCTATTCGGCATGGGGGCGAGGTAGGGGGCGTCGGTCTCGATCAGCAGCTTATCAAGCGGAGTATTTGCGACCGCCTCACGCACACGGGGGGCGTTTTTGAACGTAACAGAGCCGGAAAACGAGATATACCATCCCCGTCTTGCAAGCTCACGAGCCATTTCGGCACTTCCGCTGTAGCTATGGA
The DNA here is from genome assembly GCA_964581025.1 of uncultured Lachnospiraceae bacterium. Lineage (GTDB taxonomy): Bacteria > Bacillota > Clostridia > Oscillospirales > CAG-272 > RGIG4608. The sequence continues at coordinate 676 of CAZONA010000218.1, read as the reverse complement.
AAATTCCTCGGACGGCGGGGTATTTGAGCACGGTTTCAAAGCAATCGCCGTGCGCCTCTCTGTCGTGGATAATGACGGGTAGGTCGTATTTTTCGGCAAGCTCCATTTGCCTGCAAAAGACGTCCCTTTGCTTTTCCCTGCCCTGCGCATCAAGTCCCTCGACGTGATAGTCAAGTCCTATCTCGCCGACGGCGACGATCTTATTTTCCTTGCGGTTTTGCAAGCTGATCTCTATCTCCGAAAGGGCGTTTTCGACGTTTTCAATCGCAAGGCAGTCCTCGGGGTGAATACCCGATGCGACGTACATATTCGGGTATTTTTTCGCCTGTGCGATACACTCTGCAAGATTCTCGGGGCAGGTTGCGACATTGACTATCGCCTCGACGTTTTCGGAAAAGAGCCGCTCGAGCAGCGCATCGACTCCGCCATCGAAAGCATCGAACCATTTGTCGAAATAGTGGGCGTGGGTGTCAAAATATTTCATATTTTTCTCCGTTTCGGTGAGATTTTTTGATGTGGGATTTCCCCACGGTGTGCGGCTAAATCCGCAAGGTTGAAGAAAGCGTTCCCCCATAAACGAGTGCGTGCGGAAAATTAAACATCGTGCTTTTTAATTGCACATTGCCGCTATTGTATAAGCAATGGTTCACGAAAGGCTCGCCCTTAGGGAGAGCTG
>CAZONA010000217.1:0-1592 GCA_964581025.1 uncultured Lachnospiraceae bacterium | reverse complement strand
TGCAGACATCCGCAACCAGGCCATCCAGGCAGCGCTGGAACTGATTTTGGAAAATTGCTAATTTCAAAAGAAAAATAAAGGTTCTCTGTCAATCGTTTGGGTAGATTTAAGTGAATTTTCAGATTGTGTCGGGGCGAACGCTCCGGCACAATTTTTATGTATTGCAGAATAGAACCCCAAACTTTACGGATTGGTTTTGACTGGATTTTTTCTTTTTGATATGCTATAATGCCAAAGCACTTCTATGATAAGCGAGGTAAGATCTATGAATGACAAAGAAATTGGCGAGCTACGGCGGCATTTGCGCCGGGATCGCAGTAATATGACCAGCATTTATGGATGCTATGTCAATGCAGAAAAGGAGATCATTGCCGAATTCAAGCAGAGTCTGGGCATTATGCCGGAAAATGAATCTGAAAAATATTTTTCCATTCTGAAACGGACACTCAGCGGCACCATCGGAAAGAATCTCATCGATATCTCCTTTAAGACATCTCAGGTGGCATCTTCTCCGGAGCACAAGCTTCTGATGGACTTGAGGCAATGTAAACTGGCAGACGATGAGCTGCGCCGGAGCTTTTATCAAAAGGTGATCGACTCGGTCAGCTCGTACGAGAATTATCTGATTTTGCTGGGATGCGAGACCTATGACGTGCCTTTCAAAAGCAAGGATGATTTCACCCAGAAGGACAATTCCGAAGAAAGCTATACTTTCATGGTCTGCTGTGTCTGCCCGGTCAAGCAGACCAAGCCGAATCTTCACTATGTGGCGGAGGAAAAGCTTTTCCACGACGGAGCCATGGCCCAGATGGTTTCTGCACCGGAGCTTGGGTTCCTGTTCCCGGCGTTTGACAATCGCTCGACCAATATTTATAATGCGCTGCTTTATTCCAAGGACATCAAGCAGAGCCACGATGCGTTCATTGAGACCATCTTCAACACCCCGGTTCCAAAGCCTGCCTTCGAGCAAAAGCAGACCTTTGAAGCGCTGCTGTCCAATTCTCTGGATGAAGAATGCAGCATGGAAGTGGTGCAGGAAGTACATGATCGTCTGTGCCAGCGCATTGAGCTGCACAAGGAAAGCAAAGTTCCGGAACCTTTGATGATCTCCAAGGAAGAGGTCAAAGAAGTCCTGGAAGGCTGCGGCGTTTCCCAGGAACATATTGCAAAGTTCAGCGTGGATTATGATGAGGCATTTGGATTTGAGGCAGAGCTGCACCCGAAAAATATCATCGATCCGAAACGCTTCGAGATCAAGACTCCGGATGTATCCATTAAGGTGGCACCGGACCGGAGCGACCTGATCGAGACAAGGATCATTGGCGGGGTGAAATACATTCTGATCTGCGCCGATGAAAACGTGGAAGTCAATGGTGTGAATATCAACATCAAAGAAAATGAACCGGCAACCGTTTGAAAAAATGCGGGATATTTGCTGTGTGCCGATAAGAAAGTCACTTGAGAAAAGTTACAAAATCGGCAATTGCAAGCAGGATTGAACAAGAAAACAGGCGACATGCAACGGCCGTTGTGTGTCGTCTGTTTTTGCGCATTTCAGAGTTGAAACGTATATCGAAGCTGTGATATACTGT
>CAZONA010000216.1:0-1592 GCA_964581025.1 uncultured Lachnospiraceae bacterium | reverse complement strand
TAAAGATGTTAAAGAAGTTAAAGATACATTAATGTATGTTGCGACAAATATTCTTTCTGATGATGAATTTTATTATAGTACAATCAATGAATGGAAAGAAATGAATATAAGTGATGTTATCATTTTCTTAACAAAAGATAATATGATAGATCATACAATTAATGCAATGAAAGCTTTAATTGGAACGACTGAAGCATCAACAATTAGTGAAGTTACATATGTGATTGGTCTTGCTTATGCAAAACAAATGTTAGATAATAACTATAGCAATTACACTGATATAATTAAATATAGTGATCTTACTAATGCAGAAGTTAAAGAAGATTTAGATGTAATCATAGATATTCTTGAAATTGCTACAGAGAATAATTTAAATACAATTGTAGAAGATATGATTAGAAATAGCTTCAATTATCGTAACTTAAACGTTAAAGAAGTATATCCATTATTCGAAGCAGTACTAAAAGCAGTTATTGGTACAGAAACAGTTGAAAATCTAAATGCAATTGATGGTAATATTGCAGTAACAATTAATGATGCACTAACTGAATATGCTGGTTTAACAACTGACATATCAGATGTTAATATGAAACATGAAACACCAATTGTATTAGATATCGTAAAAGATGTAATAAGCTTAGGAAAAGAAAATGGCTTAAGAACAATAGGCGAATACCTAGAAGTAAGAAATACATACAAAGACTATGTAACAGATAGTAATGTAAATGTAATAGCTACAATCATTGAAAAAGGCTTAGCATTAGAAACAATTGAAAAACATGGAACAGAATTATACACTGAAGTTGTATACAGCAGAATAGCAGATTCAAGCATAAGCAGATTTGTTAATGTAGAAGAAATATATGAAAATAACACAGCATTAATAAGCGATGTTAAAGTAGTATTAGAAGTAGTAAAAGACTTAACAGCTGATACATTAACAGCAGGCTTAGTAACATATGCAATGGATGTATATGAAAACACAACAACAAAAGAAATAACAGATGAATTTGTAAAAGCATTAACACCTGCAATGACATCATTAATGATGACAAAAGTAGCAGAATATGCCGCAAATGAAATGTTAGACGTAGTAGCAGATAGATTATCACTAGCAGTAAAAGATATGTATATTGAATTAAATACTGACGCAAAAGATTTAAGTGAATTAGTATCAGTAATTGTAGATATCGTAGTAAGTGATATGACATACGCATCAGAAGTAAGAGAATTAACAAAAGATAGTTTAATTGATAAAGTATTTAAAGATAATAATCTTACAAGAATAGCAAATGCAATAGATAAATCAAGCGAAACATCACTAATAAGAGTAGCATATGAATTAGCAATAAGATATGCATATGAAAATAGAGAAACAATCGCAAGAGGAATCTTAGCAGATGTAATAACAAAAGATTTAACGCAAGAAGAAATAACAGAAGATGTAAAAGTATTAACAAGCATTTTAAGAACAGTAGATACAATGGATAAAGAAGAAATCGTCAAAGTAATAAAAGGCGAAACAAGCTATAAAGAATTAGAATTAGAAGAATTATATCCATTAATTGAAAAAGTATTAAAAGCAGTAATCG
>CAZONA010000215.1:0-1594 GCA_964581025.1 uncultured Lachnospiraceae bacterium | reverse complement strand
AGATACCCTATATGGTCAATAAGAGCACGCTCTGCGAGAGCATCGGCGACCTCGTCAACGAAAAGAGGATCGACGGCATTACCGATATCCGCGACGAATCGGGCAGAGCCGGAATGAGAATAGTTATCGAGTACAGAAGGGACGCAAATCCTCAGGTTATACTCAATCAGCTCTATAAATTCACTCAGCTCCAGGATACCTTTGCGGCAAATATGCTTGCGCTGGTCAATAACGAGCCGAAAACGCTCTCCCTGCCCGAGATACTTGACCACTACATCGCACATCAGGAGAGCGTAATACTCAGAAGGACGAAATTCGACCTCGACCGTGCTCTTGCACGTGCGCATATCCTTGAGGGCTATAAGATCGCAAACGATAATATCGACGAAATAGTCGAGCTTATGAAGACCTCGAAGTCCATCCCCGATTCCAAGGCAAGACTTATGGAGAGATACGGACTTTCGGACGTTCAGGCTCAGGCGATAGTCGAAATGACTCTCGGAAAGCTCACCGGACTTGAGCGTCAGAAGATCGAGGACGAGCTTGCAAGGCTTGAGATCCTCATCGCCGACCTTCGTGATATCCTTGCGAACGAGTGGAGAGTTAAGGATATTATCAAGAACGAAATGCTTGAAATAAAGAGAAAATACGCCGATCCGAGAAGAACGGAGATCGTGCCGGCGGAGGACGATATTTTGCTTGAGGACCTTATCGAACGCCACGAGTGCGTCATAACCCTCACCCACGCAGGCTATATCAAGAGATTGCCCGCCGATACCTACAGCGCACAGAACCGAGGCGGCAAGGGCATTATCGGTATGACCACTAAAGAGGAGGACTTTATCGAAAAGGTCATAGGCGTCCATTCGCATTCGAACCTTATGTTCTTTACCAACGTCGGTAAGGTCTATATGAGAAAAACGTATCAGATCCCCGAGGCTTCGAGAACGGCAAAGGGGACGTTCGTCGCAAATATTCTTGAGCTTGAAAGCGGCGAGTCCATTACCTCGATGATCTCCGTGCCCGAGTTTAACGATACCGATAATCTCATTATGGTTACAAGACGGGGAGTTATTAAGAAAACCAAGCTTACGGAATACGAGTATCAGAGAAAGGGCGGAAAGCGTGCTATCAATCTCGACGAGGGTGATGAGCTTGTGTTCGTAATGAGAACGCAGGGCGACGCCAGCCTTATTATCGCAACGCATAACGGAATGGCTACCCGATTTGACGAGAAGAACGTCAGGGAAATGGGACGTGTTTCACGTGGCGTGCGAGGAATCAGACTTGACGAGGGCGACTTCGTCTGCGGAGTCTGTGCCGTCGACGAGAATAAGGAGCTGCTCACCGTTACCGAGAACGGATTCGGTAAAAGGAGCGACTTCGATTCCTTCCGTGAAATGAAAAATCGAGGCGGCAGAGGCGTTGCCTGCCATAAGCTCGGCGATAAGACCGGCGCACTTGCCGGAATTTCCGCAGTCGACGACGGGGACGATATCATGATGATCACCGATCAGGGACAGGTCATCCGTGTTCGTGCGGAGGATATCCCCACCTATTCGAGAACCGCCGGCGGAGTAATCCTTATGAGACT
>CAZONA010000214.1:0-1595 GCA_964581025.1 uncultured Lachnospiraceae bacterium | reverse complement strand
TTCGTTTCGCATCAATTTTCGTAATAATTGGGGAAGAGCTTTTCCCAGACTCTACGGCAGCCGTAGGTATCGGGGAGCGAGGAATGTGCGACGCCGCCCTCCCACTCGATATGGAGGCACTCCATTGCGTCGGTGAGGGATGCGTGGACAAGCTCGGGGTGGTTTTCGTGCATATATCTGACGTATTCGGATGCACAGCAGCGCACCTTCGATTTAAGTGCGACACGCTCCTCCTCGGTATCGTAGACGTACTTTATATGGCTATAATCCGTTGAGACGCCGTAGGCGATGATATTATCCGCATCGGCAAAAATTCTCTTGATCTCGTCCTTAAGCTCGGCGAGCGTGGGGGCGTCCTTGACCATTTCGGGCGTGATTCCGTGAATTTTTTCGGTTTTTTTCCACTTCTGCGTATGCGTGGGCTTGACGAGGGTATTCATAATGAGCTCGCCCGTTCCGTTGATTATTGAGATGGAAATTATCTCATCCCTATCGTAAAAGCCCGTAAGCTCGAGGTCGAAGAAAAGCACTCTCTCCCTCTGCATACCGAAATGCTGCTCCCTGTAAGCGTTGCCGACCTTGCGTCTTTCGGCGAGATCAAGCTCGTAGCAAGCCTCGCAGAGCTTTTTCTTGAATCTGACGCTTTTTCCGCACCTGACGCACATAAGCGGCTGGCGGATGCAGGTTCTTTTGTCGTAAAAGTAAACCCTATCGCCGTTTTTCTTTGCCGAAAATCCGACCGGCTCCTCGACCGCCTCGTAATGGAGGCTCGCAAGCCTTTCACGTGTGAAAAAGCCGTAGGACGAGGCACGGCGAGTGCTCATTCTTTCGATTACCGTGCCGGAGGGGAGCACCTCGATCTGCTCTCTCGAGTAGCTGAAGTGCCAATCGTCCACCTCCGCTTCCTCGACGGCGTCGGGGCTGAAATAAAACATTACCGACTCATCGTCGACCTCTCTGAAGGCGCAGGGGAGCGCAGTGGGCTTTAAGTGAATTTTTTTGAGCTCGGCACGTGTAAGGTACTGCTTGGCACGTGCGGCCTCCTGCGTTATGGCGGGTATCGTTACGCCCGGGCGTAATTGCAACGTTGTTTTCAAGATATATCTCCGTAAATTAAATTAGATTTTCGTTTGCGTGCCGACGGCACTAAAGTTCAGTATACCACAAATCGCTCGCTTTTTCAAGAGAATTAGCAAAAATACTTACTTTTAATTTTGAAAATTGCTATATTTTTGTTTTTTTACACATAAAAATTCCCCCGCAAGGCAAAAATATTACCGGGGCAATGATCGCCCGACGAAAAGGCAGACTTAAATTTCGGAGGTTGAAAAATGATAATTGATAAAATTGCGCTCGTGCTTACAATCATCGGCGCATTGAATTGGGGCAGCGTGGGGCTTTTCGAGTTCGATATAGTGGCGTGGATATGCGGCGGTCCGACCGCCGTGGTCGCAAGGATCATCTATACCCTCGTCGCCATAGCCGGACTCTGGTGTATATCCCTCCTGTTTCGACAAACGGAAAATTAAAAACGACCGGGCGTCGATTAACATCGACGCCCGGTTCTTTGATTCAATTATCATTGACTTGCTTTG
>CAZONA010000213.1:0-1607 GCA_964581025.1 uncultured Lachnospiraceae bacterium | reverse complement strand
GACCGCTTGATTCTTTTGAAGAATGGTTTCAAAAAGCAGACGCAGAGCGATACCGATTCGGTAAAGCTCTGCGTCTAAAGCGTCTGGCTCTATGCGGTTGTTTTCATGGTTTGTGCTTCTCGTCCGATGCACTGTCCTTCTTATCCTTTGCGGCGGCTCTGACTGCAAAAATCACCAGCAGGATTGCTGGAATCACCCAAGGCGCAATGCCACGCAAAAAGGCTAAAACTGCATTCATTTCTGTTCACCTCTACTTTATAGCGTTTGATATTTATATTTATGGAAAGCTGACCGATATGGACAGCATAATGCAGCGCACCCAATTCTCCCTTGAGCCGATTGACCTCCTTGGTGATGAGGTGGGTTTTGAGTTGTCCGGTACACCAGCGCACTTTGATTCCCGGCCAACCGTTGCCGTAGGGTGGGATACCCAACCTTGTCCGATTTTCAAGACTTTTCGCTTTCTGTTTCGGCTCATCGAACATCAGATATTCAAAGCCCATAGGGTGCCGCAGGGTGGTAATGTGCAACCCACGTTCCCGATACAGGTGCTCGTCCAGCTTGGCAAGGTGGTCATACATTTCCGGGAACTCCATGCCGGTGTCTGCTGACAGCACCATATCAATGGGCATATTGCGCTCGATCATCAAAAGCAGCATGGCGGTACTGTCCTTGCCACCGGACAGGCTGACCGCATGAAACTGCTTTCCGTTATGAATGGTTTCCCTCATGGGGAAAACCTCGCATTCTCACTCCTTTCTGCACTTACAGCTCATAATAGGGTCTGCCGGTGTGCGCAGCGCACATGGCTTTCAGATCTTCGGCAAAGTCCTCCAGATCCTCAATACCGCAGTCCTCCCAATCCCGGCTTTTGAATACCCGATATTGAGCAACCACATCTTCTTTGCCGACCATAACCGTGACACAGGACACCACGGCCACGGTCATGTTCTCCAGCAGCCACATCTCGGTAGAACGCCCGATGATGGCCGCATCGTAAAGAACCTCATGGACATCTTCATAGAGCAGGGTAGCCCGCTGGTCAAAGAGTGCCTGTCCCCGATAGTCCCTGCCGATCTCGCATTTGGTATCCGTGCGGAACGCATAGACGATCTCTGCATCGTGGCACATGGCCTGCGTCAGCAGATCAAAATCCACCTCGTCCAGCAGTTCCTCCGCTTCTTCCTCGGTGTAGCCCCGCTCGTCTGCGTCACTGAACATCTCCCGAATCAGAGCTTCCAGTTCTGTTTTCTGAAACATCGTAAATTCCTCCTTTATCGTGCATGGTGTCTTTTCTTTTTATCAAAGAGGATGTGTCCCTCAATGATTGTAGCGTGTTTGCGGATTTTGATGTCTCCGCGCTGCTGGGATGCCTTGGCTTTGGCGTAACCCTCGTCGGACAAAAACAATCGCAGGGTTTCGCCCTTATCTCCCACAGGGGATTCCCAAGTAAGGACATCGAAGATGATCATGTGGCGTGTGGTATCCATGAAACGCTCCAGCGCCAGAATGTCATGTCCACCGATGAAATCCGCATCATTTTTCATAGGCAGCACCACGGGTCGTAATTTGGAAAGCAGCCATGCCGTAACGGGCGATGAGCATGG
>CAZONA010000212.1:0-1620 GCA_964581025.1 uncultured Lachnospiraceae bacterium | reverse complement strand
AGGTGCTTCGTCGCCTCGTCCTCGGGGTTGACCGCAACCGCCGTGTCGCCGAACATCGTCTCGGGGCGTGTCGTGGCGACCTCAACGTAGCCGTCCTCGCCCTTGATGGGGTACTTTATATGCCAGAAATGTCCGGGCATATCCTTATATTCGACCTCGGCGTCCGAAAGTGCGGTAAGACAACGGGGACACCAGTTGATGATCCTGTGCCCACGGTATATGAGTCCCTTATCGTAGAGATTTACGAATACCTCTCGAACCGCCCTCGAGCAGCCATCGTCCATCGTAAAGCGTTGGTGTGTCCAGTCGCAGGAAACGCCGAGCTTCTTGAGCTGGCTCGTTATTCTCGCCTCGTAAGTGTCCTTCCAGCCCCAAACACGCTGGAGGAATTTTTCACGTCCGAGATCGTAACGGGAAAGCCCCTCGTCGACTCGAAGCCTCTCCTCGACCTTGATCTGCGTGGCAATTCCGGCGTGGTCCGTGCCGGGAACCCAAAGCGTGTCGAAGCCCTGCATTCTCTTGTAGCGAACGAGTATATCCTGAAGCGTCTCGTCAAGGGCGTGTCCGATGTGGAGCTGACCCGTAACGTTCGGCGGAGGGATAACTATCGAGAATGAGGGATTTTTGTTGTTTTTGTCGGGCGTAAAATAGCCCCTCTCACACCAATTTGCGTATATCCTGTCCTCAAAATCCGAGGGAGAATACGTCTTTGGAAGCTCGTTATAATTGTTCATTATATACCTCTCTTCTGTGTTTATTTGCGGATTTGTTTATAATTAAAAATAAAAAAGCCACGTCCGTATCAGGACGTGGAACGCGGTACCACCTGATTTCGCACCCCACAGGGCACGCACTCTAAATCCTTAACGTGGAGACCGTCCCCTGCTACTTTCCTTGCACGCAAGGCCGTTTCGCAGAAGCCGCTCGGGGACTACTTCGCACAGTCTCATACCGTGGGCTCGCACCAAATACCCACTCTCTTCGGGCGATGACCGTGCTACTCCTTCCCGTCGTAGCGTTTCATACACGGGAAGTATATCACAAAACGGCAAAAAAGTCAAGAGCAAAATTCAATAAGAGCGCAAAAAGACAGATTTTTGTCGTGCACGAGGGGGATTTTGGAGGTATAATGGCATCGGAATAACGGAAAACGCTCGGAAAGGAAGCTTTATGACATGGGAAATAGCGGTCGGAATGTTCGGGATCATCTCGGCGTTTATTGCGGTGATGAACGTCGTGATCAAGGTCAATTCCACGCTGTCAAGGCTTGAAGCCGCAGTGCTTCAGCTTAAGGAAACGATGGAAAGACAGACGGCAAAGAATGCGCATTTTTACGGCGAGCTTGCCGAGCACGATAAAAGAATTCTTGCCCTCGAGAGAGCGATAGGGGACGGCAAATGAAACGAAGCGTCTTGAAAAAGCTGACGAGCCGGAAATTTTGGGCGGCGGTCGGCGCACTCGTAACGGCACTTTGCGTCCTGTTCGGAGTGGATGAAATGACGACGGAAAAGCTCCTCACCACGCTCGGCGCACTTGCAGTCCTGCTCGGATATATCCTCACCGAGGGCGAGCTTGACGCCAAAGCCCTCGATAGCGGTGCGGATGAGGAAGAAAGCGAAC
>CAZONA010000211.1:0-1635 GCA_964581025.1 uncultured Lachnospiraceae bacterium | reverse complement strand
GCCACAACGATCATATAATGGGTGAAGCCGTTGAACCGGGCCTGACGGATCTTCTCGATCACGTCCCGTTCAAAGTCGATAGGCTCCTCGGGAACCAGCACTGCGGTAGCGCCCACGGCCAGACCCACATACATGGCCAGATATCCGGCGTTGCGACCCATGACCTCAATGACGGAGCACCGCTCATGGGACTGCATGGTGTCCCGGAGTTTATCGATGCACTCGATGGCAGTATTGGCAGCGGTATCGAAGCCGATACAGTAGTTGGTGCAGGAAATGTCGTTGTCAATGGTGCCGGGGATGCCGATGACATTGATGCCGTACTTGGACAGCGCCTGAGCACCCCGGAAGGTGCCGTCACCGCCGATGGCAATGATGCTGTCAATGCCCAGGAATTTACAGGTAGAAACCGCCTTGCGCTGGCCTTCCTCGGTCATGAACTCCTTGCTTCGGGCGGTATACAGGATGGTGCCGCCTTTGTTGATGGTGTGGGACACGCTCTTTTCATCCAGCTTGACAATATCGCCGGTGATCAGACCGTTCCAGCCACGACGGATGCCGTAGCACTCCAGACCGTGGTACAGTGCCGTACGGACGACCGCACGGACGCAGGGGTTCATACCGGGAGCATCGCCGCCGGAAGTAAGAACGCCAATTCTCTTTACGCTCATAGTGGGTTCCTCCTGAATGTTTTATAGTTACATTCTACAAAAGAACCGGGGAAAAGTAAAGGGATATTTGAAAATTTCCTTGTCAAACAGTTGAAAATGTAGTACCATGAGGGCAATTGGCAAACCCATAGCAGAAAATGGTAAAAGGAGTTTCTTATGGACATTCAGCGAATCCATTCTTATTGCGACCCCCGTTTTTCCCGGCAGGTTCTTTATCAGCACGGTGCCTTTCTGGTGGACGGCAAACCCTGGGAAATCGAGATCACCGGCCGGCAGGATGCCGTGATCCGGGGAGGGGAGCAGGGGAAATATGCGGCTGTGATGGAAGAATTTCGCTTTTATGCGCCGCATATTACCCGGTTTTTTCAGGAAAACGGGAAATTGATCCAAGAATTTCCTGCAAAACAGCTGCTGACGCTGTCCCTGGAGCAGATCCAGCCGTCCCAGTTTTATGTGGACGAAGACAAAATCGCCGCCGTCGAACATTTTCTGCATAGAAAGGAAGACATCATCATCCAGGTCATGCCTTATGGCGAAAGATACGTTTCTCTCGACGGCCACACCCGGTTGTACTACGCCTGCAAGCAGGGCTGGGAAACCGTGCAATGCGTGGTGGAGCCAAGTGGAGAATGGGCAGTGAAATTCGCTTTGGAAGCGCAAAGCCGAAAGATCTTCACGCCGAAGGATCTGCGTTTGGTCACACACGCCGAATACGAAACCAAATGGAACGCTTTTTGCGATTTGTTTTTCGCACAATTCGAGTAAACACACCGTCCGCAAATCGGTTTTTCTCCATTACAGCAGGTTGTGACGGCTGACCGGCGGATTTCGCATCGGATCCATCCCAAAAGGGAAACCCCGACCCGGATCCCACACCGCACCGGAACGCCGAATGCCGTCTGAGAAGGAACCGGGAAGGAACTTGGAAGGAAGGTATCGATAGAAAGAACGAACGCAACAAAAT
>CAZONA010000210.1:0-1680 GCA_964581025.1 uncultured Lachnospiraceae bacterium | reverse complement strand
CGAATACTACAGAGTATCTGCTGGGTTATTTTCACTTAACAGACTTGCTTTTTCGATTGTCTACCTAAGATTTGTTGCTAAAGACGGTAAGGAGAACGATTACATTGATATTCGTGGAAGCATAACAGAAGAAGAATATCATGCAGTATTAGGAATTGATAATCCTATCCCTTTTTCTAATATTTCTAAGACTTTAGAGAAAAACAATAATATGAAATATTGGAAAAATCATTCAGAAAAAGATAGCAGGGAAATTTTTTCTTCTGAACTAATGACATATTTCCCTGCTTATCGCTATGAGCAACCCTATTATTTGAACACCCCTTATAAACCCGAGCTTGAATTTTGCAAAGATATGGGATTTAGCGGATACTTAGATAATCCGATTGAAGTAACATCAGATTTCCCAAGAATTGCCAACTGGATGATGGATGTTGTATTGGATAAGGAAGTGTATAATGACGAATCAGCCGAAATCCTCAAAAACATCAACGCCCTTATCACCTTGATTTTATACTCAAAGGTGAAAAAACCTATCAGACTAGGCATAGGTCAAAGACATGCAGGTGCACAGCGCATTGCCGCAATGTCTTTAAATGATAATACAGTAATATACCCAAGTATTTTCTTAATGTCATCGGGAGAAATGGCTTTGGTTGCTGAATTTGTTGAATTATTAAAGCAAGCTGATGCATTAAGAAAGCCTATCAAGGACATATCTGGTATTGTACTAATTGACGAGGTGGACAAGCATTTACATATTCGCCTTCAAAAAGAAATTTTGCCGTTACTGTTTGCAAAGTTTCCGAATGTACAGTTTATTGTGACTTCTCATGCCCCATTTTTATCACTCGGTCTTGCTGAAAACAAACAGACCATTAAAAGCACATTTTTTGATATGGATCGGAATGGTTGCCGATGTGAAGTTGAGAGCAATGATCTTTATCAAGAAGTATACCAAATGATGGTTGCTGAAAATGATCGTTTCGCGGACAAATATAAAGAACTGTGCAGCCAGATTGAATCTGATAATAAACCCCTTATTATTACCGAGGGAAAAACGGATTGGAAGCACATTAAGGCAGCAATGATGGCACTTAACATCACAGATATTGATGTTGCTTTCTACGAATACGAAGACACCATTGGCGATAAGAATCTAATGCAAATGCTCAAGAATTTCGTATGCTTAAACAGCGCAAGAAGAATCATCGGAATATTTGACAGGGACAATGATTCATTTTTGAAAGATAATCCTGAAATAAGGGACAACGAATTTCATTCTTTAGGCGCTAATGTCTATGCGTTTGCAATTCCTGTTGCAAACAAGGATTTATATGGTAATTACACTTCAATCGAACATTACTACATAAAGGAAAATTTATTGAAAGAGGATGTAAACGGGCGGAGGCTATTTCTCGGTTCTGAGTTTTTTGAATCGGGAAATAGCAAAGATAAGAAGTATCAAACTAAGTTCAGCGGAATACAGAACAAGGTAAAAATCAACGGTGTGATTGATGATAAGGTATATGATGCCGAGCAAGATCCAGAGCAAAAAAGAAGTATCGCTCTGTCAAAGAACGACTTTGCACAAATGATTTACGATGGTTCGGACTTCGCAGAGAATTTTGATTTTTCGCATTTCAATCAGATATTCCCGATCATAAGAAAAATTATTGA
>CAZONA010000209.1:0-1683 GCA_964581025.1 uncultured Lachnospiraceae bacterium | reverse complement strand
TTTTCTTCCGGAAAAATACGAACCACTCTGCAAACACGCACATCGGGATGGCGGCAAAAATGTCAACCACAGAGTGCTGCTTGACAAAGGAAACCGAAACGCAAATCACCAGGCACCAGGCGCAGATCAATAACTTACACAGCTTCGATGCCCGTTTCTCTTTCAGCCATGTGGATGCGATGCCCAGCGAATACGCCACATGCAGCGACGGGCACACGCCCGTACTGGTATCAAAGCTGTAAATCAGCCCCAAGATCCAGGTGGCAATGTTCTCCCGGGGAAAAGCCTCCGGACGCAGGTCCTGCCGGCTGGGGACCAGAATATAGGCAACCATGGCAATCGCCTGGGTGATGATGATGTAGACCTGTAATTTTTTAAAGCTGTCCACACTGTACAGCAAGAAATACACCAGCGATCCTGCGATCAAAAAGTACCAGCTGACATACGCAATCACAAACCACTCGCAAAACGGGATCACATCATCGAGCCTGCAATGGACGGCCACGCATTTTTCTGCCGGGATCAGATTTTCCGTCAGAAAATACATTGCAAAGTACACCACCCACCCCAAAAGCAGCTTCAGATGGGAAAATTCTGGCGTATTGATATCCTTCAACCGGAATTTCCGGTAGTCGATCATCGGCTTTTCCATTGTGGTGCCTCCTTCTGCGTATTCTTAGGATAGTATTTCTTCGGGATGTTGCGGTAAGGCACTACCGTGTGTTCCGGCAATGCGCAGGCCATTTGTGTGATTTTCGTCATCAGATAGGAGCTGACTCGCCTGCATTCCTCTTTCATTGGATTGTCTGCGCAGAAGCGAATGGGCTCTCCGATGCACATTTTTCCGATTTTCGGTGCAATATACATCGGCACAAAGGCCACTTCTTTTCCGGTGCGCTTGTAGTACAGTTTTGCCACATCCACGAATTTATCCTGAAACTCATAGACGATTTGATTGTACTTCACATCATGTTCCGGAAAGATCACCACGTTGGCCCCCTCCTGGAGAGCGTTGACCGTCTTCTTGAAGGTCGAGACAATCCTGGTGTCGTGATAAACGCCGATGGTGTTGGCGTGGTTGAAGACATAGACCGACAGCGGAGCGATCAGATAAGATACCATCTTGTAAAACCAGTGCGTGTATCCGGGTTTTTGAGACCAGAAATCCTGGAACGCATATGCCGGAACATCTTTCAGATGCATCATCTGCCCGGCGCACCAGGTATAGTGTTCACCGGGGGCATAAAGCTCTGCGGCAATGGGGCCATAGATCTGGGTGTGATTCCCCACCAGAATCACCGGCTCCCGGGGGAGGTTTTCAAGCCCTTCCACTTTCATTTTCGGGGAAAAGAGCCATACAAACCATTTGAGCACGTTGTAAAGGGTTGCTCCCTTCTTTGGGGATGCCATGTCAAATCTTCTCCTTTGCGGATCGAACGCTTCCGCTTTGATTACAAGCGGTAATTATAGCACGGCTTTTTGCAAAGCAGATGACGATTTTGTAAACATTTCCAAAATCCTCCGGGAATTTATGCTTCCCTTTCCCCTGTAAATCTGATATAATGTCTAAAAACCATGTTGGAGGTAGAATTATGGAATTTCTGCCCATTTGCAAGCAGGACATGCTGGACCGGGGCTGGGAGCAGTGTGACTTTGTCTATGTCATCGGAGATGCCTATGTGG
>CAZONA010000208.1:0-1688 GCA_964581025.1 uncultured Lachnospiraceae bacterium | reverse complement strand
GTCCAAAAGCTTCTCGGAAAGGGGAAGGGCGGCTATTCCTACCTCGTCCGCTCCGACAACGGCAGGGACTACGTCCTGAAGCAGATCCACCACGAGCCGTGCGATTATTACACCTTCGGAAACAAGCTTGAGAGCGAGCTGCGTGATCACGAAACCCTGCGCCGTGTCGGGATCAGAATGCCCGAGCTTTACGAGGTCGACGCAGAGCAGGAGCGTATACTCAAGGAATATATCGAGGGAAGCACCGCCGCAGAGCTCGTCGAGAGGGGCGAGATGCGTGAGGAATATATCGAGCAGGTGAGGGAAATGTGCCGACTTCTCTACCCGGCAGGGCTGAACATCGACTACTACCCCACGAATTTCGTTCTCAAAAACGGACTCCTCTACTACATCGACTACGAATGTAACGGCTATATGAGCGAGTGGAGCTTTGAAAATTGGGGAATAAAATATTGGACTAAATAGCCTCTTTGCACAAATTCAAAACGCCTTTTTTGGTCAAAATCACCTTTGAAAAATCCGACGGTCTGTGGTAAAATTATAGTATAAAGGATCGGGCGGTGATGATATGCAGGATATTGAGCAAATAAGAGAAAGAATAGTCGAGCTTTGCGAGAGCGGTGCGGAAATTCACGTCAGCGTCAGCTCGAAAAGACCGAAAATTTGCGTCGAGGACGCCCCGGCACGTATCTGCGGTGCGTATAAAAACCTCTTCCGCCTCGAAACCGTCGAGCAAGGACTCAAAAAAAGCTATACCGTCCAGTATACCGACCTCTTTATCGGTAAGGTCAAGATCCGTGAGCTCGATACCTCCGAAACGAACGAAATATAATAAAAAGCAGTGCAAAGCACTGCTTTTTTATCTTAATTCAGAAGGTCGACCTCGTCGAAAAGCTCCTCCATCGGCACTCCGAGCACCTGCGCAATAGCGTAAACCTCAATGTCGGAAGCACTTCTGAGCTGTCCCTCAAGCTTTGAATAGCTCGTCGGATTGACGTCGCAGCCCCGTGTTTGCAGACGTGCTATGAAATCCTTTTGCTTTATTCCACGCTCCTTGCGAAGCCGTTCAACGTTTTTGCCGATGACGTTTGCATTCCCATATTCGCTTTTTCTCGTTTTCATTCTTATCCCTCGTCGACTCCTCTTGTTTTTTGTTCTTTTTTAGAATTATATATCGAAAAGGTCTTGGCAAAATTTCGAAACGGAATTATAATATAGTTAATTCCAATTTGGAATAATAAAATACAGAGATGGAGAATATATATGCTGATCTGTTCAAAATGTGGGGAAGAAATCAAGACTAAAACGCCGTATTGCCCGTTTTGCGGTCATTCAACGGAAAATGCGATCAATGAGGAAAACGCCGACAGAGTAAAAAAATCCTTCATACAAACGAATTATGCAGGCATGCTCGGTGAGATCTTCGGAATGCTCGGACTGCTTCTCCCGATCCTATCCATAGCTTTCACCTTGTCGTTCGTCGGCGACGTCAATAGCATTTTTATGCTTTTGCTGACCGCTTCGTTCGCTGTGATCGGAGCAGTGCTGACAGTCGTGGCAATGATCCTTTCTTATTGGGGAACTATATATTATGAGGATAATTCAAAATGCAGAACCGCAAGGATACTCGCCCTGCTTGCCGGCGTGGCGTCGGTGTGCGCACTTGCGATTATTATTCTTGCAATAAT
>CAZONA010000207.1:0-1693 GCA_964581025.1 uncultured Lachnospiraceae bacterium | reverse complement strand
CCCTGCGCAAGATACACGGGCTTCAAGCCCGAAAAGCTCTTGCTTAAAAAAGACACGGTGCGTCTTAAGGGCTATATGCCCCTGCCGTGCGATATTATTTTGGAGCGAGACGTGCCCATCACGCTTCGGGACGGCGTTACGATCTACACGGATATTTTCCGTCCCAATGACGATTTGCCTCATCCTGCGATCATTGCGATGAGTCCCTACGGCAAGGAGATCGGCTCTCAATGGCTCGACGACACGCCGAATCACGCAGGCGTTCCGATGGGGGCGACCTCGGGGCTTCAAAAATTTGAAGGTCCCGATCCTGCCTATTGGTGCAACCACGGCTACGCCGTCATTAACCCCGACGTTCGTGGTGCGTACAATTCCGAGGGAATCATTCTTTTCTTCGGAAGCGACTACGGCAGGGACGGTGCGGACATCATCGAATGGGCGGCAAGGCAGCCTTGGTGCAACGGAAAGCTCGGTATGAGCGGCAATTCGTGGCTGGCGATCTCGCAGTGGTTCGTTGCGGCACAGCGTCCCGAGCACCTCGCCGCCATTGCTCCGTGGGAGGGACTTTCCGACTGTGGGCGTGAGGTCGCCACGAGGGGCGGTGTGCAGATGCCCGAGTTTGTCAAAATGCTCTCCGATTCCTTTGCCTCCACCGAGGACGGCGGCATTGAGGACGTGATATCCGAGATGTGTGAGCATCCGACGATGAACGCTTGGTGGGAGGACAAGGAGGCGGATTTGGAGAAGATCGACGTTCCTGCCTATATCGTCGCAAGCTACACGAATCCCATCCACACCTACGGCACGCTCGAGGGATATCGGCGCATTTCTTCAAAGGAAAAGTGGCTTCGCATTCACAACACGGGCGAGTGGGACGATTATTACAACCCCGAGCACACCGAGGAGCTGAGGAAATTTTTCGACCGCTATCTAAAGGGCGAGAATAACGGCTGGGAGCAAACGCCGAGGGTGCGTGTGAGCGTTCTCAACCCCGGCGGCGAGGACGTTGTCGATCGTGCGGAGGAGGATTTTCCGATCCCACGCACACGCTATCAAAGGCTCTACCTTGACGCCTCGAAAAATTCCCTCGGGACTGCCGCCCCAAAGACCGAGCATTACGCCGAGTACGATTCCGACCGCAAAAAGAGCCGTGTTCGCTTTGATATGAAGATGTCGGAGGATACGGAAATTCTCGGGTATATGAAGCTGCGGCTGTGGGCGGAGGCGGTCGATAACGACGATATGGATCTGTACGTTACGGTGGAAAAACGCCGCCCGAGCGGTCTGCCCTATAAATTCACGCTCGGTCCGGGCATGGATATGTCGGCGAAGGGGTATATTCGTGCGTCCCTCAGAGCGTTGGATAAGGAAAAGAGCACCGAGGAAAATCCCCGTCAGTCCATGCTGCGTGAGGAGAGGCTGGGGCGTGGCGAGATCGTTCCGCTTGATATTCTCATTTGGCCGATGGGGCTGAAATTCAAAAAGGGCGATATTCTGCGTGTTACCGTCTCGCCATATAAAACGAGAAAAATGTGGTCAGGTCCGTTCAAGCTGAAAATGGCGAAAATAGACCTGCCAAAAGAGGGATTTACCTATATGCCGGGCGAAAAGCCCGAAATGTATACCATCGGCGGCGAGGAAATGTTCGCCGGCTCTAAGGTCGATACCGCCGAAATGCCGAAGGATCATAACC
>CAZONA010000206.1:0-1699 GCA_964581025.1 uncultured Lachnospiraceae bacterium | reverse complement strand
TATACTTGTCCGACTTAATAAATTCGGTCAGTTTTTCATCGATCTCGCCTAAAATGCGGTCTATTTCTTCCTGCGAATACGGTTTTACGACGTATTCCTTTTTATTTTCCGATTTGTTTTCCAATTGCTATCATTCCTCCTTTATGTGAATAGATTTTCCGTAAACTCCGTAGCCACAATATCCAAATTCGTCCTTTGTCTCGGACTTGATATGAAAAAGGCTCGTCCGCGTCTGTTATGTACGATATTGTTCTTTTCGCTTTCGTTGATTGCTCCCGCATTTTCATAAAGTTTGCATAACTCCGTCATATCGTTCGGACTTAGGCTGAAAATCAATGAGTATTGCGACACGTTGATGATCGCCGTAGATTTCCTTGCGATTTCCGGCGTTCCCGCAAAATCCTTTACGTTCTGCGTAATAATGATCAGCATACCTTCGTATTTGCGGATACGCTTTGCAAGCTGGAACATAAAATCAAGCGCTATCGGGTATTTTTCGTCAATAAACAAATGGCACTCGTCGATTGCCACGACGATCTTCCGTTTCGTTTTGTGCTTCAGGTTGTAATCCCTGTTTTTAATAATCTCGTTTTCCAACCACTTCAAAACCAAAAGCATTTGCGCATTCGCCGTTACGTCGTTTTTATTGGCAAGCAATTTTTGAAAATTGAATGTGATAAAATTCTCCTTCGGCGAAAAACTCGTATATCCGTTCCAAAGGTTAGAGTTCCTGCCGCCCGTTTTGAATTTCGATACGTAATTCACCAAAACCTTCAAGCAAGTTTTTGCGTATTCGTCCGTTTCGGTTTCTAATTTACTTTCGATAAGAGCATACAAATCGTCGAAGATCGGATAATCCTCCGCACGCAATGCACCTAAATCCGTTTTTGCCGTAATGCCTTTACTTTCATATAATTCCTGTGTCAATTTATTGAGCAGTTCCAAGCTGTCGGCATTGATACCCGAAAGAATCAGTCTGTAAAACTGTTCCAAGAATTGCAGGTGTGCATAAAAACTGTTTCCGTCCTCGTCTTCTTCCAATCCCGCAATAATATGAAACGGATTGATCTTGCCATACGTTCCCGCGCTGGATACGTCGATACTTTGACTTCCGAGATTGCGAGCTAAATTTCCGTATTCGTTTTCGGGATCCAGCACGTATATTTTCGTGTTACAGCTTGCAAGGTGCGTCATAATCGTCTTTGTCGCATAACTCTTTCCGCTTCCGGGCTTGCCGATGATCACCATATTGGAATTGACGTGTTCGTCGTCCCTTTTGAAAAAATCTATAAAGACCGGTAATTTATTTTCGCCTATCAAAATGCCGTTTCTGTCCATAAGACAGTTCGATACAAACGGGAAACACGCAGCAATACTCGTTGTCTGAATTCCCCTTGAAAGATTGGTTTTGTCAATGCTTGCGAGATTGCTTGAAATATATGCGTCGAATTGTCTGCCGAGCATTTCCGTACAACCGAATCCCATTTCACGAATTCGGGCGCGGACCTTCTTTTTATTGGTCGTTTTTCCAAGCTCGTCGTATACGGTTATAATAACCGTCGTATCGAATAAGGTTTCGTTATCCGTCTGAATACCGACCAAGAGATCTTGCAAGGTTTCAAGGTGTGTTTGTCTGTCGATCAGGATACTTGCCTTATCTTTCTGCGCTTGCGTTTGAATTTCCAAGATAGCGTTGTCT
>CAZONA010000205.1:0-1707 GCA_964581025.1 uncultured Lachnospiraceae bacterium | reverse complement strand
AAAACGCAAGATGTACTGGAGGTACTTCGCGTTTTTCGGCAAGAAGCAGGCGGGGAAAGATGTGCCGAAGATGTGCCGCCGAATAAATCAGCGGTTCCTTAAAATTCATCAAACAAAAAAATCCTTTGCGCGGTACTTTTCTGCGCAAAGGATTTTTTTGCAAAATAACAAAAAAGGAAGAATAATTGCAAAATTCAAAGGTCAAAAGACATGAAAGTCTCACTCCGAAATTGAATTTTATTACAAAATATGTAAAAAACAACTTGACGGCGCTTGATTTTCATGCTATAATGAATATAACAAAAAGGACATCCTTTTTGAAACTGTATTTCTTATTATTGCCTTTATTCGGCATTCGAAAGGAGAACAAACATGAAAAAACGAACATTTCATTCCCTGATTAGCTATTGTCTGGCCTTTTTACTGTTGCTTTCCGTACTGAGCGGATGCACGACCGTGCCGGAAGAGCCGCAAGAGACAGAGCAGGAAACGACACAGGAGCAGACAGCAGAGACGACCGAACAAACGACCACATCGCAAACAACAGAAGAGTCAACCGCAGATCCGGAAGAAGACTCTGATTCGAAATCCTCGTTTACATACACCGATCCGGACGGCGTGACTTGGTACGGAGATAAAGAAAAATGTATATGGTATCCGAATGATAGAATAGCGGTTTGTATTAAAGACAAATATTTGGAAGACAAAGAGTATACGGTTGCAGACTTCTCGGAAATAGACTGTATTGATGTTGTACGAAGCAAATACAATTACATCGAAGAAAGCGGTCAACTGATTTCGATTAAACCTTACATTATTTATTTAAAAGAAAAATCAATCGATGCAGTATACCGCGCAATAGCAAATTTGAAGGGTGCCATGCTGAGCGGACAGCGGGAAGACATCAGTGTTGTTTCGTTCGCATATGATGCGTACTTTACGGTTGACTTAGCTCCAAACGATGCTTTGTATACTTCCAATGCTCAATGGGCGATTGATAAAATTTCATTACCCAGTGCGTGGGATATTGTAACCGGACGCTCTACCGTAAAGGTTGGCGTTATCGATACCGGAGTGGATGGAACACATGCAGATCTATCCGATCGTGTGGATAATTCTTTAAGCAAATCCTTTGTAAACAGTTCGCAGGGGTTGTCTGATTCCTATGGACACGGTACGCATGTTGCGGGGATTATTGGTGCGCACGGAAACAATTCTGTCGGTGTAACCGGAACATGCTGGAATGTTGACATCGTTTCAATACAAGCCGGAACAGGTCAATATTTAAATCCTTATGCCGTAATCGCAGCAATCGAATATGCCACACAGGAGGGAATTCCAATTATAAACTGTTCTTTCTCTACTACATCCTCTTCGTATAAAGACGCATTGAAACCAGTTATCGAAAATTATCCGGGGTTGATAGTGTGTGTAGCGGGGAATAAAAACAAAAACGTAGACGAATCGGAAGTTTATCCGGCAGCATTTGATCTGCCCAATATCATTGTGGTGGGGTCGACAACTTCCGGTGATGCAAAAGCTTCCGACTCCAACTACGGAAAAACCAATGTAGACCTTTTTGCTCCGGGTTGTAATATACTGAGCACATTTCCAACAAATATGTGTACCAATAATGCTTGTAATATTCTTCATTTTTCTGACGGATACCATTATAGTAGCGGAACCTCAATGGCTGCGCCCTATGTA
>CAZONA010000204.1:0-1709 GCA_964581025.1 uncultured Lachnospiraceae bacterium | reverse complement strand
TCGGCGGCGGTGTTGGTTGCGCGATCGCGTATCCCATCTGCAAAAAGCTCCACGAGCTCGGCGTGACGGTTCATTCCGTCGTCGGTTTTAGGAACAAAGACCTTGTTATCTTTGAGGACGATTTCCGTGCCGTTTCCGATGAGTACAAACTTATGACGGATGACGGATCTGCAGGCGAAAAAGGTCTTGTAACCAATGCTCTCGAAGCGCTCATCGAAGCCGGTAACGAATATGACGAAGTTATCGCGATCGGCCCGCTCGTTATGATGAAATTCGTATGTCTGCTCACGAAAAAGTACAACATTAAAACCGTCGTAAGCATGAACCCCATAATGATAGACGGAACGGGAATGTGCGGCGGTTGCCGTCTTTCCGTAGGCGGTCAGACAAAATTCGCGTGCGTTGACGGCCCGGATTTCGACGGTCACCTGGTTGATTTCGATGAAGCGATGTCAAGAGGCACAATGTACCGCGAGCAGGAATCCGCATCAAGAGAGACTCACTGCAATCTTTACCGTAAGGAGGCAAATTGAAATGCCCAATATGTCGCAAACGAAAAATCCGATGCCATCTCAGGCACCGAATGTAAGAAATAAAAATTTCGACGAAGTTGCACTCGGTTATACGGAAAAAACCGCGATCGACGAAGCAAAGCGTTGCCTTAACTGTAAAAACAAGCCCTGCGTTTCTGGATGTCCCGTCAAGGTTCATATTCCTGCGTTCATCGCCAAGGTTGCGAATGGAGATTTTGACGCCGCGTACGATATAATCTCCGAAGCAAGCTCGCTTCCTGCGGTCTGCGGCAGAGTTTGCCCCCAGGAAACGCAGTGTGAATCCAAATGCGTGCGCGGAGTCAAGGGCGAGGCTGTTGCGATAGGCCGTCTCGAACGCTTCGTAGCAGACAGACATAACGCGCTCGCAAAATCCGAAGTCTCCGTTCCCGAAAAGAACGGTCACAAGGTTGCGGTAGTCGGTTCCGGCCCCTCCGGTCTGACTTGCGCAGGTGATCTCGCGCGCAAAGGTTACGACGTAACCGTTTTCGAAGCGCTTCACACAGCGGGCGGCGTGCTTGTTTACGGAATTCCCGAATTTCGTCTGCCAAAGAAGATCGTAAAACAGGAGATCGACGGTCTTGAAGCGCTCGGCGTTAAAATCGAAACAAACTCCGTCATCGGACGTCTCACGTCGATCGACGAGCTTCTTGAGGATGGTTTCGAAGCCGTTTTCATCGGTACAGGCGCAGGACTTCCCAAGTTTATGGGCATTCCCGGCGAAACGGCAAACGGCGTTTGCTCCGCAAATGAATTTTTGACTCGCGTAAATCTGATGAAAGCATATCTCGACGATACCGACACACCCGTTCAGCGCGCTAAGAAGGTTGCGGTCATCGGCGGCGGAAACGTCGCAATGGACGCGGCTCGGTGCGCTCTCCGTCTCGGTGCCGAAGAAGTTTCAATCATCTACCGCAGAAGCGAGGAAGAACTTCCGGCACGTCACGAGGAGGTCGAACATGCGATGGAGGAGGGAGTTAAGTTCCGCTTCCTGACAAATCCTGTGGAGATCATTGCCGACGAAAAGCGTTCCGTCAAGGCTATCAGATGCGTGAAAATGGAGCTTGGCGAACCGGACGCTTCCGGACGCAGACGACCTGTTACGGTTGAGGGCTCAGAGCACGATATCGAAGTCGATTCCGTTATCATGTCGCTCGG
>CAZONA010000203.1:0-1715 GCA_964581025.1 uncultured Lachnospiraceae bacterium | reverse complement strand
TTGTAGTAGTTTAACAAGTATTGAGATACCATCAAGTGTAACAAGTATAGGATATGGTGCATTCTGGTATTGTAGTAGTTTAATTAATATAATTCTTCCAGATACGTTAACATATATTGGATCAAAGACTTTTGACAATACTGCATATTATAATAATCCTTTAAATTGGAACAATGGTCTTTTAGTTATCAATAATTATTTAATTAAAGTTAATGGTGAGCATAAATATTTAACAATACCTGATAATATAACATGTATTGCAGAAGGAGCTTTATCTGATATAAAATATACTTTAAAACAAATAAATTTAAAGAGTAATAAAAATATTTTAAAAGATTTTACTAATATTGAAACAATTATAATAGATGAAATACCTAATTACAATTTTTATTCATATTTTAATATTTTTGATTATTATGGTTTAACAGATACTTTAACTTTAAAAAATATTATATTAGGTCCTAACGCTAAATTAAATAATATAAATTGTGAATTATTTAGTAATGTAACAGGCATTAATATATATGTGTCTAATTCTAAAGTAGATACTCCATGGGATGAAAACTTTCCAGGTTGGAATAACAATAATAATGTTTATTATGGCGATGAATGGATTAAAACAGAATTTTATGATACTAATGGAATGATTGTATCAAGTGACATATATTTAACTTCACAAGTAATAAGAGTACCTATTATTAATATTCCAAGCGATGAAGAATATGATTATGAAATAATAGGATGGGATATAGATGGCGATGGAATCGCTGATACTATCCCCGCAACTTCTTCATCAGATATTATTGCAAAACCAATTATTAATAAAACACAAAGATTATATATAGTTAGATTTATGGATGGAGATAATATACTTTATACATATAATCTTCCATATAACTCAGTAATTTTGCAACCTGATAATCCAGTTAAAAAAGGATATACATTTAATGGATGGAATAACTTTACAAGTGGAATGAAAGTTACATCAGATATAGATATACTAGCAAATTTCTCACATAATGGTGGTGGACATAATTATAGTATACAAGAAGTAATAGATCCAACATGTAATACTGATGGTTATACAAAACATATATGTTCAATATGTGATGAATATTACACAACAGATATAGTAAAAGCATTAGGACATAAATATACTGAAACTATAATTGATTCAACATGTAGTCGTGAAGGATGTATTAAACATGAATGTACAACATGTGGATATATATACTATGATAACTACAAACAAAAACTTGATCACAGTTATGATGAATGGATAATAGATTTAGAAGAAACATGTACAACAGATGGATTAAAACATCATATATGTAAAGATTGTAACTATAAAGAAGATGAAATAATACATGCCCATGATCATACATTTACAAGCAGTGTAGTAAAAGAAGCGACTTGTAGTGAAGAAGGTATAATAAAGTATATTTGTACAGAATGTAACCTAGAAATAGAAGATACAATTTCTAAAACAGAACATAACTATGAAAAAGAATATATATCTAAATCATTCTTAGAATGGCTAATAGAAATGATATTAAATATATTATTTGGATACGAAGGAGATAAAGCATATTATTATAGATGTACAGAATGTCATAAAATAAAAACAATAGATGAAGAAAGTGTAGATGTAATATCTTCACAAGCATCAGTACAAAATACAACATGTAGACATACTTTAGGTGAATGGTATGTAG
>CAZONA010000202.1:0-1719 GCA_964581025.1 uncultured Lachnospiraceae bacterium | reverse complement strand
GTGACATTTATTAACCTCCTGCTATTACGGGCACAATCGTGACATCCTTAATAGTGATCTCGTTCGGGGCGTGTGCGACCCTTACGAGTTACCTTTCTTAATTTTCAGCTTTGCCAAAGCGGCATCCGAGGGAACGCCGTCCTTGCCCCAGCCCCTTGCGGCAAAGTATGCCTTGTTTTCATCGCCTTCGACATTGCCGGCGGCACCGAAAACGGCATCTATACGACGCTCGAGAGCAAATCCTCTCTCACCGCAGCGGATGTACTTGCCGACGGTCATCTTCATGCCGACCGCATTTTTCATCGCGCGATCCTGATGGAACGAGGAAACGGGGAAGAACAGAAGCTCGGGGTTCTTGTTTATGAACTTGAGCAGCGGAGCCGCCTGAGCAATGAGCCTGTTTGCGGCTGCGGGATCGGAAGCGAGCTTTGCGGGGAGCATCGCATATCCCGTAAAGAGGCACTGACCGGTTGCGGAGATCATTTCGGAGATGTTCTGCATAAGCATCGTGACATCTGCGCGAACTCTGTCGGAATGAGCGGCAAGGTCGATGCCGAGGTAACGCTCGAGAGCGGTGGCAGGTGCGGAAACGACGGGAGCGAGAGAGTTTGCCTTGCAGTCGCAGGCGCACGCAAGCTCGGCTCCGATACCGCGAGCGTATGCGATGTCCTCCCAAAGTGCGGACATTGCGTCACTGTTTTTGAGGTCTATGCCCTTGCCTGCGTCGACACCGGCCATGACAGCGTTTGCCGCGGAGACGGCATCGAGTCCCAGCTCGTCGATCTCGGAGAGCCACTTGACGGCGACACCTGCGTTGCCGCCCGCGAGGAAGCCGAGAGCACTGAGTTCTTCGGCCTTGGCGCAGGTTCCGTTAACGGAAACGGTGCGAGCGCACTTTACGGGGCAGGAGAGGCAGGCCTTGCTCAGAACGTCAAAGCCGCCGGTAAGATTCTCGGCGCAGAGCTTATCTTCCTCACCGCACTTTTCGGCAAGAAGTCCCTGAGGTACGATGCCGCCGAGCAGACCGCTTATACCGAGCTCGGGGAGCTTTGCACCGGTGAAGGGATGCTCACGGAGATAATTGATCCACTTTTTGTTCCATGCCGTATTTTTCTTCTCGTTGGCGACGGAGACGGCATGGTTGCCGTTGACCGCTATTGCCTTGAGGTTCTTTGCACCGAATACCGCACCGAGGCCGACTTTGCCGCCGACGCGCTCCTGATCGAAAATGCTTGCATAGGGAACGAGGTTTTCGCCCGCGGGGCCTATGACCACGATACCGCACTTTGCACGGCAGCCGTAATCTCTGTCGAGAATATCGTGAACGCTCTGCTGTGCCTCGGAAACGCGCTGACCCCAAACGCCCTCTCTGTCCGCATCGTGCAGGACAAAGCTGTCGTTATATATTTCGAGCCACGAATGATCGGGGCACTTGCCCTTGAGGATAAGTGCGTCATAGCCGGCTTTCTTGAGGTAGTAGCCGAAGTGACCGCCGCAGTTTGTGCTTTCTACGGCTCCCGTCACGGGGGAGATTGCGGAGATGTTGAATCTGGTGGAGCTGGGGGCGCCGGTACCGGTGAGAGGACCGGTGGAGATAACGATGAGGTTCTCATCGGAGAAGGCTTCCTCACTGCCCGTCAGATTGTCATAGAGGATCTTGGCAGCCATAATTCTGCCGCCTATGTAGAGTTCTTTGTCTTTGTCGCTCCACGGATAGTC
>CAZONA010000201.1:0-1722 GCA_964581025.1 uncultured Lachnospiraceae bacterium | reverse complement strand
GAATTGTAAATCAAGGTTCGGGTGCCTCTACTATTAACATTAGTGGTGGAACAATCAATTCTTCTGGTTATGGAGTTAGATTAGGAAACGATATCGGCACTACCGAAAACGATGGAAGTGTTTTGAATATTTCTGGAACTGCTATTTTAAATACATCTAACTATGCAATACATAATTTATATGCAACAGGCGGAATAACAATTACAGGTGGTACAATTAAATCAACAACTGCAGATGGGTTATATAGCTCAGTTGGTACAGTAACGATAGGAACGAAAGGTGTAAGTCCTAGTAATACATCGCCAGTAATTCAAGGAACTTATGGTATAAATTCAACTAATGGTTTTGAATTCTATGGTGGTATTTTAAAAGGTAAAACATTGGCGCATAATGGAGCAGATCCAGCAATTCCAACTGGTTACGAAGTTTACTACGATACTGAAACTATTGACGGAACAGAATACAAAACAGCATATTTAGCACCATATTTGATGCAAAGAGAAACACAATCAACAACGGATGATAATGGTGAAATTGTATATCGTAATGACTATATAATAGGAGCAGAACGTGCTGGGAAAACACAATATACATCAGATTTAGTAAGTTCAATTACATTACATGATACGATAAGTATTCCAAGCGGAGCACCAAATTGGGATGTATCTTGGGCAAATGACGGTAGCATAATGGCTTGGCTAGTTTCAGATAGTAACGGAAAATATGAATTAAACATTGGTGCAAATAGCGTAATGTTTGGCTATACAGGACATAGATTATTTGCTGAGTATACAAATTGTAAGTCAATAAATAACTTAAGTTTGTTAGATACAAGCAAAGTTATAGATATGCATGCTATGTTTTTGTCATTAGCAGAAATATCAACTGTGGATGTAAGTAGTCTTGACACAAGTAACGTTACAGATATGTCATTTATGTTTGCAAGTTGTAAGAACTTAACAAATTTAAATGTAAATAATTTTGACACACGTAATGTAAAAAATATGAGGCAAATGTTCTATCGTTGTGAGTTATTAGAAACTTTAGATGTTTCGAAATTTAATACCGAAAATGTAACTAATTTAAAATATGCTTTTGGTTATTGTAGCAAATTAAAAAATTTGAATTTAGATAATTTTAATACTGAAAATGTAACTGATATGTTTGGAATGTTTTCTGGTTGCGAAAGTTTAACCGATTTAGGTATCAGTAAATTTGATACAGCTAAAGTTACTGATATGGGCTTTATGTTTAATGAATGTAGCAGTTTGACAAATTTAAAATTAAGTAATTTTAATACAGAAAATGTAGTTAATATGAGCTATATGTTTAGATATTGTAGTAGCTTAACAAATTTAAATGTAACTGGATTTAATACAAGTAAAGTAACTGATATGAGTTGGATGTTTGCATTTTCAAATAATTTAACAAATTTGGATACAAAAAATTTCAATACGGCTAATGTTACAAATATGAATGGTATGTTTTATAGCTGTACCAACTTAAAATCTCTTCTTTTAGGAAACGATTTCGACAGAATTAACGGCACAGATATGTTCGGTAATTGCACAAGTTTAACATCGATTATTACAACAAGAACAACTCCAATGACACTAAGCACAGATATTGGAGTCGAAAGTTTAACGAAACTTTATGTTCCAAGTGCTGAGGCAGAAACAGCTTTTGAAAGTGCAACAAATTATGCAGAAGTATTTGGAACGG
>CAZONA010000200.1:0-1728 GCA_964581025.1 uncultured Lachnospiraceae bacterium | reverse complement strand
AGCGTTTCGGGTTCAAACAAAAAGCCGCCGGTTCCGGGATGGAAACGGCGGCTTTGGTTTGGTTGTTTAGCCAAGGCGGCAAGCGCCATAGTAGTGGCTGGTATAGTAGTCGGAATAGAGGTCTGCGAAGGACACGACTTTGCCGGTATGGGGAGAGTGGATAAACTGTCCGTTGCCGGCATAGATGCCTACATGGGAGATACCGGATTTGTATGTATTCTTAAAGAAAACGATATCGCCGGGCTGCAAGTCGGATTTTTCCACCGGAGTACCCTGGCTATACATGGCAGTGAGGGTCCGGCTGGTATTGTAGCCCAGGGAACGGGTGACGTAGTAAACAAAGCCGGAGCAGTCAAACCCGCTGGGAGAAGCGCCACCCCAAATATAGGGAACGCCCAGATACTTCTTTGCCGTTTCGACAATTTTCGCACCGGAGGCAGAAGCAGTGGTGCTGCCGGAGCCGGATGCGGAGGGGGCGGAGGAGGTGCCACCATTGAGCGTCGAGGCGCTGGGGGTAACCCCGGTGGAATTGCCGCCCCGGAAGAACAGGGGAGACTTGGAAGAAGCCTTGTTTTCATAAGGGGCTTCCGTCAGATCCAAATAGTCGCTGCGGATATAGCAGATATGCTGTCCGAAGATGACTTTGTACCAGCCGCTGTTGAAGCCGATGATGTACGCCTTGTCACCCCGGGATCCGGTGGTAACGACGCTGTTTCCGGTGCCTGCACCGGAGCGCAGATTGACAGAACTGGCGTTGATCACGCCATAGCCCAACTCCACGTCTGCGGTGGACTTGACGTTTAAGTAATTGCTGTGCATATAACCTTCTTTCAGGTTATAGATGACTTTATACCAGTCGCCTTCTTTTCCGGTGATCACCACGACTTCGCCCTTATTGGCAGAGGTAATGGTTTTGGAGGAAGTGCTGGAAGCGCTGCGAAGCCGCAGACCGGATCCGGTGGTGTAAGCAATTCCCTGCTTGATACCGGAGGAGGTTGCTACAGTGCCTTCGCTGGTTTCTTCCTGGGCGGGCGTAGAAGGCTCTGCAGAGGTGGTGCCGTTCAGAGCATCTGCACTGGGTGCAGTACCGGTAGAAACACCGCCCCGGTAAAATTTAGGCGCATTGGAGGAAGCCTTATTCTCGTAGGGAACCTGCGTCAGATCCAGGTAATCGCTGCGGATATAGCAGATGTTCTGTCCGAAAATGACCTTATACCAGCCATCGTTGACACCAATGACATAGGCCTTGTCTCCTTTGGAAGCACGGGCGACGGAAGCGCTGGAAGTACCGGCGCCGGAACGCAGGTTGACTTTGTTGGCGTTGACCTGGCCGTAACCCAGCTCCACATTCTCGGAAGTGCGCACATCCAGATAGTCGCTGTGCATATAGCCTTCTTTGAGATCGTAGATGACATGATACCACTGGCCCTGCTTGCTGAGGACAACGACCACTTCGTTGCGGGAAGCCGTGGCCAGCGTCTTGGATGAGGTGCTGGCGCTGCTTCTCAGCCGAAGACTGGAAGCATCCACGAATGCAATGCCGGTGATGACTTCTGTCTTTGCGAAAGCGGTCATGGGAACGGCGGAGATCAGCAACATCACCGCCAGCAGAAAACTAAAGAATCGAATTGTTTTTTTCATACGATACCCTCCGTCTTACGGGAAAAACTTATTTGCCTGCCAGAGCACGCTCGAGCCATACGCAGCCAAAATCCAAAGCTGTGTAGA
>CAZONA010000199.1:0-1767 GCA_964581025.1 uncultured Lachnospiraceae bacterium | reverse complement strand
CTCGACAAATATTCTCAAAATACAGAATCATTAAACTTCACCTTTCTCTCAACAACTTTCTATATTGGGTAATGTATTTTTTGTTTTCCAATAAAACCCATGTGATATAGAAGAAGAATCTTTATATTTACTAATGTGATTTCCGATAGCTTTTGCATTTTTTCCTGGAGGGCAAATCGCTCTAGCTGCAGCAGAGATAGATTCATATACAGCTACCACTTCTTTTGTATTTGGATCAATGGCCGCGATTCGTTTAGATAATTTCTAAGGGCCGGCATGAGTATTTATCGTAATGCCTCGTGCTTCTAGTTTAGGTCTAAATGAAGCATAATCATAATGAAATTCTTTGCATAATTTATCTAACCTCTCTCCCGATTGATAACGTTCAATAATTTCGTCTATATGTTCATGATAGTCTTTAATACCACCTTCTCCCCCACCTGTACAGTTGTAACCATTTCTATAACTGCCATAATGAGCAATCCAATAAATTTCTCTATCATCTAAAATAGATGAATCACATTCTTCTAATATTTCAATAGTAAAATTTTCTTTACCATATTTATTCATTGCTTTATAAAGAGGTAAAGTATCTTTATATTGATTAATATTTTTTAAGTGTTCTTTCCATCTAACCTCAACAGTTCGCTCTGTTTTTCCAATATAAATTTTTTCATTAATTTCATTTTTAATTTTATATATATATCCCATATATAAAACCTCCTTTATTTGTTATTATATATGAAATTTATAATAAAATAATGAAATTACTTTGCCCAAAGAATTTCATTACAATTAAATTTCGTGTTTAATTGCCTGTTTCATAATATTATATTGAACATTATCTAAAATAGCTTGAGCTTCAGGATCAGAAATATCGCCCATTTTAGAGCAATAATTATCAGCCATTGATATAACTTTTTTAATAGATTCATTGGCTTCTTGTCTAGCTATCTTTAAAGAAATTTCTTGTCTTTTGTATGCCATTAATTTATCTACAATATTTTTTGATGGATGTAAACAATTAGCATAAGATTCGCCTGCAATGTATCTACGCATATAATCTTCTACTCGAAGTAAATGGTGAACTTGTTTTCCATCAAATCCAAATTTCTTTAGCACGTCAACTTTGCTCGGATATTCATGTTCCATAGCATGATATTTCTCCATTGCTACGCCCTTCATAGACTTAACCGCACGATAGGGATTCATGTGAGCAATTAACTCTCTCTTGTTTACAAGCATCTGCCAATCTTCTGCATAAGCGGGATTGACGATAGAAAAATTAGTGAACAAGATTTCGAGGAAGTTCAAATTCTGCTTGGCGAATGTCTGCATATAGAGCCTAATGTCTTTCCAGTCTACGTGCTCATCGTTTTCGAGAACGTGAGTAGTAGAGATAGGTTTCTTGTTAAAAACAATATCTTCAAATGTAGGCACTACAATCAATTTTGTGTCAACATCAGACTTCTCATAGTCAAGACCGTAGTTTTGACTACCTTGAAGAAAGATACCTACAATACGAGATTCTGAGAAGTGATTGAGAGACTCCATATAATGCTCATTAACTCGCTTTATAATCAAACCATCACGGATTTCCTTGGGAGACACTACCATTATCTACTTCTTCCATTTCTTTAATATATCTTTCCGCAATAGGGTGTACGGTTACAAGAGTATCTTTACCTCGCCAGATATAGATATTACCTCTGTATATACGGATAGAACAGGTATTAGTTTGGTTCCTCTTGTTTTGCAGATAGGAAA
>CAZONA010000198.1:0-1767 GCA_964581025.1 uncultured Lachnospiraceae bacterium | reverse complement strand
ACATAATTTATATTATGTGGTATTTTTTATTGCTCGGAAACCGTAACGTTTAACCCTTTAAACCGCATTCGGTTGCGGATCAAAAAAGGGCGACTTATCGTCGCCCCAAAACTTTATTTTCCTATCATAATGTTTATAATTTCTTTGTCGGTCTCTTTCATTCCGGCACTTGCAAGACGGCTCACGTTGTCAATCGTGTTTTCAACGCCTTTCTTTACAATCCCGTCTCCTCCGTGGAACTGGTTTCCGCTCTTGTACATCTCATAACCGAGTATACCGCTCTCCACTGCAATCGCAATTTTTGCCGCACAAGACGCTTTCGCCCCGTCGCATACAACGCCCGAGTCAATCGCCAAGGCATTAACAAGCGTGTGTGCAACCTCACGGTAGCCTCCGCCGAGTAAATATGCTATTCCGCAACCGGCACCGGCACCTGCCGATACCGCACCGCAGTAAGCGGACAATGTGCCTATTCCGGCTTTCAGGTGTGCCGTAATAAGATTTGATACGCATAATGCACGGTATAATTTCTCATCATCAATACCGTATTCCCTTGCATAAATAATAACGGGAACGGACGCCGTAATTCCCTGATTTCCGCTTCCGGAGTTGATTACAACAGGCAATTCGCAACCGTTCATTCTTGCGTCGCTTCCGGCCGCCGCATACGCTTTCGCTTTGATTTTAACGTCATTAGGATACGCCGAGAGAAAAACCTTACCCACGTTTGCACCCCGGTTGTTCCTAATACCCTCTTCTGCAATTGCCATATTGTAATTTATCTGCCTATCGAGAACTTCTCTTACGTCATTTACGTTTACGCAATTTGCAAATTCGATTATTTCTTCAACCGTCAGACAGCCTCTGTCCGTGTATACCTGCTTTTCGTTTTCCTCATTTTTGAAAAGTATTTCATCGTCATGCCTGAGTTCAACTACGTTTGTGTGCTTGTCCATTATGTGTACGTATGCCGAATGTACACCGCTTTGCAAGGTCACCTCTATGTCAAATGCGTGTTGTGACTTGCTGTGACTCACTGCAATTTCGCAATTTTCCGAAAATTTCGTGATTTCGGGAATTTGCTCCTCTTTTATCGAAGACAAAACCTGTAAACCAAGTCCCGCATCACCGACCGCCACACCGGCTGATAAAGCACTTTCTATTCCTCTCATTCCGCCCGTGTTCGGAACAACTACGCTCTTTACGTTCTTTATTATATTTCCGCTGACCGAGATTTTCGCCACGTCGGGTAAACACCCGAGAATCTCTCGTGCTTTCGCACCCGCATAAGCAATTGACGCAGGCTCCGTACACCCCATAGCAGGCGTTAATTCTTCAAAAAGTATGGCGACGTACTTGTCATAATTCGCATTAAATTTCATAAAATCTCCTATCTCAAAAGCACACGATATACCTACCGTAAAGATAAAAAAATGCCCCGCTTTTGCGGTGCACTGTGATTTATGGGGTGAGTGATGGGATTCGAACCCACGGCCTCCAGGGCCACAACCTGGCGCTATAACCAACTTAGCTACACCCACCATAAATGGCGTGCCTTGAGGGACTCGAACCCCCGACCTACTGCTTAGAAGGCAGTTGCTCTATCCAGCTGAGCTAAAGGCACACGGTGACCGAACCGCAACTGTAATACACCACACGGGCATATTTGACAAAAATCGAATTCGGTACAAAATTTTTTGCCTCACGGAGAACCGCTCGGCAAAAAAATAATGGAGCGAGTGATGGGAATCGAACCCACGCGACCAG
>CAZONA010000197.1:0-1770 GCA_964581025.1 uncultured Lachnospiraceae bacterium | reverse complement strand
TGAGCTTTTTAAAGTTTTGTCTGAGCTTTAGCTTCTTTTTATCTCTTTCATTATTTCGTTTATTGTTGCTTCGAGTACGGGGTCGGACGACAGCTCCTGCTCTATCATGCTGATGTTCGAGTGTACCGTCGAGTGGTCTCGGTCGAATACCTGACCTATCTGCGGCAGTGACGACCCCGTTACCGATCTCACTATGTACATCGCTACGTTTCTTGCCGTCTTTGTCTCTTTCTTTCTCGATTTGCCCATGATTTCGTCTATCGGCACGTTGTATCTTGCGGAAACGCACTCTATTATGCGGTCTATCGTGTCGGATACAGGCTCTGCGTCACGGAGGTATTCGGGTACGGTCTGGATAACCATCTCCATATTCACGGGCTGACCGGTGAGGAGGTTCGACATAGCGAGCTTTCTTATAACTCCCTCGAGCTGTCGGATGTTTTCCTGGAGATTCTGAGCGAGGAAGTCAACTACATCTGTCGGTACATCGAGGTGGTTCTGATTTATCTTGTTTCTGAGAATCGCCATTCTAAGCTCATAATCCGGCGGCTTAATATCGGCAAGGAGACCCTGCTCAAATCTGGAGCGGATTCTCTGCTCAAGGGATTCAAGCTCACGGGGAGGGCGGTCGGAGGTCAGGATGATCTGCTTGTTGTCCTCATAAAGAGCGTCGAAGGTATGGAAGAACTCGGTCTGAGTAGCTTCTTTTCCGGCGATGAACTGAATATCGTCTATCATGAGCATATCGCAGCTGCGGAACTTCTGACGGAACTGACGAGTGCGGTTCTTCTGGATAGCGTCAACGAGCTGGTTGGTGAATTCCTCACCCTTTATGCAGATGATTTTCATTTTGGGATTGTGAGCGAGGGCACGGTTGGCTATGGCGTACATAAGGTGCGTTTTTCCGAGACCCGAGGGACCCCAGATAAAGAGAGGGTTGACCATAGTACCGATGTGGTCGGCGACGTTCATAGCGGATGCATGAGCAAGCTGGTTCGATGAGCCGACGATGAAGTTTTCAAAGGTGTAGTCACGGATGTAGTTACGCCATCTTGTGCCTTTTTCCTCGTCGTCGGGGTCGGTAGCGAAGGCGGGGGAGGAGTCTGCGTCGGAGGAGTAGGATGAAGAAGTGTCACCGTTGCTGTCGGAAGAGGGGAGAGGTTCGGGACGGGACCAGCTGTTGCCGTTGTTATCGGACTCGGACATAGGGGGATAGGGGGTGTATGATACCTCGTCCTGCTCGACCTCATATTCGACCTCGTCGCCGTCCTCATTTTCGTCGTTGTCCTTGGGCTGAGAGAGGCGATCCATTAAAGGGTTGTGGTCGTAGGGATTCGGGGGAGCAACGGAGGGGTCAACTTTAATTTCGACCTCGGGGGAATAGCCGATAACGTCCTCAAGGCACTGTTTTATGAAATCGAGGTATTTGGTCATAAGCACCTTGTGTTTTATAGCGGTATCGCAGGCGAAAACGGCCTTTTCGGTATCGAGGTAGATGAGCTTGAGGTAGGAGAACCAAAGCTCGAAGGATTTTTTCGTAAGTGGATAATTTTCACTCATATGCTCATACAGCATAGAGCGGATCTCGGACAGATCCGTATCGTTGGCGAATTCCATTATACCTCCTCAAAAGAGTAAAATTTTTGCATTTTAATATACATTATATTATATCACAAAGGGGTGGGTTTGTCAAATGATTTGGGCTTTACAAAAGCAGGGGGAAATGAAAAATGAAGAATGAAAAATGAAAAATGAAAAATGAAAAATGAA
>CAZONA010000196.1:0-1775 GCA_964581025.1 uncultured Lachnospiraceae bacterium | reverse complement strand
TTTGTAACATTTTTATACAGACTTGACATCATTCGTAATCTATCGTATAATCCATTATGGATTTATATTGAAATGGAGCACTTCATTATGAAAAATTCATTGCGTAAAATCGTGCCGATCTTGCTGGCACTTTTGATTATTGCAAGCATGTTGTGGTACTGCCTGGTCTATGACCGGGATTTTACCCGGGATATGTTGCTCAAGCAGGCCCGGTATCATGCCACCCACGGCAATCCCTCGGTTTCAAGCTGGTTTTATGACCTTGCCTATCAGCATTCCGGCCAGGATGAGATCGTGGCAATCGAACTTGCCAATCAGTTCAAAGCCGCTGGCAACTATACCAAGGCAGAATACACGCTTTCCCATGCCATTGCGGACGGCGGCACCGCCGATTTATATATCGCACTTTGCAAAACCTATGTCGAGCAGGATAAATTACTGGACGCTGTGACCATGCTCGACTCCATCGGAGACGCATCCATCAAAGCAGAGCTGGAAGCGCTGCGTCCCGCTGCCCCCACCACAGACCCCGCCCCCGGCTTCTACAGCGAGTATATCAGCGTCGGTGTGCTCTCTTCCGGCGGAACGCTTTACTGCACCACTGACGGCGAGTATCCATCCGTGGACGACGGACCTTACACCGAGCCCATCACCCTCTCTGCCGGTGAAACGACCATCTATGCCATCAGCGTTGCGGACAATGGCCTTGTCAGCCCCGTGTCGGTCTTTGGCTATACCGTTGGCGGCGTGATCGAACCGGTAAATTTCGAGGATCTGTCCGTCGAGCAAGCCATTCGTGAAACTCTGAATGTGGATGCGGACAGCGTGCTCTATACCAGCGATTTGTGGAAGATCACGGAGTTTACCGCTCCCACCGGCGCAGCGTCTTATGCCGATCTTTCCAAGCTGAGCTACCTGGAAAGCTTGACCATTGCGGATCAGAGCTTTGAGTCTTTGAGTTTTCTGTCCGGACTGAATTATCTGACAGAGTTGAACCTGCATAATTGTAAATTCTCCGCCGAGGAACTTACCACCATCGCTGCGCTGCCGATGCTGCACAAGCTGACATTGTCCGGCTGCGGATTGTCCACCGTATCCGGTTTGGAGCAGGCACAGGGACTGACCCATCTGGATCTGCACAGCAATACCATTCGGAATCTGGAGCCGCTGTCTGCACTGATGCACCTGCAGGAGCTGAACATGCAGCACAACGCCATTACCAGCTTGTCCGCACTGGGAAGCCTTTCCAATTTACAGTGGCTGGATGTTTCTTACAACTCTCTTTCTTCCATTGCCCCCATCGCCACCTGCGTCAAACTGACCTATCTGGAAGCCGGCTACAACAGCCTGACCAATTTGGGTGCCGTGGATAACCTGTCTGCACTGACCCACCTGGGCGTCAGCAACAACGCACTGACGGACGTGCGGATCCTTGGCAACTGTACGGATTTGACGGAACTGAGCGTCGCAAACAACAATATCTCCGACATCTCCGCCCTGTCCACACTGGTCAATCTGGAAATTTTTGATTTTTCGTACAACGAGGTATCCGCCCTGCCTGATTGGCCGGAAGGCACCGCACTGCGCACCATCGACGGTTCGTACAATCAGGTTGAAAGTCTCGATCTTCTGAAAAATATGAAAAACCTGTCCTATATCTATATGGACTATAACAAGATCACCAGTGTCACCGCCCTGGAAAACTGTCCCAATCTTGTGATGATCAATGTCTACGGAAATGAAGTGGAAACCGAAAATGTCACCCCCCTGACCGA
>CAZONA010000195.1:0-1777 GCA_964581025.1 uncultured Lachnospiraceae bacterium | reverse complement strand
GCATCAGCAACAAAAGTAAGTACAAATAGTGCCACTCTTGCAATTAAAAATATTCCAAGTAATGATCCAACATTTATAATCTTAACCGCCATAGTTCCAGCTGTTTCATACACAATTTCATTTTGTGTTTTAGTTACTGCATCATCAACATATTTTTCTAAATATTCTAAAACTCCAACATATTTAACTTCTGCATTTTCTGGAACATCTGCTGAAAACTTTTCAATTATTGCATTTTCTATATTTTCATCTAATTCTGTATTATCTATTATTAAATTTGAAACTGGTTTATAAAAAACCACTGCTAATATTATTGCTGCAACTACTGCAATTAAACCTACTGCTAAATTTACTAATCCTTTTTTATAGCATAAATATATATTTAATGCTATTATTGCAACTACTATTATATCTAAAATTATTCCTACCATAATCTATCTCCTTTTATAAATTTATTATATTAATTCTATCTTTATACACAATTCCAACAATTCCTTCTGCCATTACAATATCACTTATCTCTGCTTCTGAAATATATTTTTTTAATAATATTCCGTTTTTATTAATTATATGTAATTCTGTACCGAAATTTATCGCAATTTTATTGTCTGAAGAATGTATCGATTTCGCAACATCTTTTGATATGTATTCTCTTTCTTTTAATGTAGCAGGATTTAAAATTCTTGTTTTTGTTTCTGCTGTGTAATTTCCTGTTGCAACTTCTTCTAATAATGCTATTCTATTATTTAGCTCTATTGTCATAAATGCCAATTTTTGTTCTTCTAAATTTACTAGTGATGTACTATTTTGATCTTGCAAAACTTCTATACTATCATTATATAAACAAATTAATTTATTTTGTTCTTGATATTCAATATTCATTATTAATTTATCTGTTGGTGCTTCATATTTATATAGCATCGCTTCTTTTGGATTTGTTTTTGCAAGCTCTATAGACACAACCTGAATTTTAGATGAAATAATTATTCCAGATAAATCAACCTCAGCAATTGCTAAATATTTGCTGTCTTGTGATATACTTACATCTACTACTCTTGATGTAACCAAATTCGTTTTAAATATCTCTTCACCACTTCTACTATATACAATAACTATTGATTTGTATGTGTTGTTTGATATTACAACTGATACATATCCACTTCTGCTTACATTGATATGTGATATATTTCCCTCAATTTCATTTTGGAAAACTATTTCCTTATCACATATTAAATAAAATTTTTCTCCATTTTCTTCACACACAGCCAAATATCTTCCTGCTGATTTAAAAACTGGATTATTTATATCTAATTCAATTTCTTCAACTTTATTTCCAACTTTGCTATAAAATTCTAATTTCTTTTTTCTAAATACACAAACATACTTATCATATGCATAAACCTGTGTATTTTCATCTCCATCTATCTCTATGTATTTGGTGTTTTCTTGCAAAAGCTCTTTTCGCAAAACTTTTTCATCACACCAATTTCTGAACTCTAAATTAAAAAAGTATACACTAATGAGCACCACTATTGCAATTAAAACTAATAATAGTAATACAAAAATCAACACTTTTTTTAGCTTACCTTTTTGTTGATTTTGCAATCCTTCAGCCCAAAAATCTTTCATCTTTTTCTCCTTATCTTTTGATATTTGCCTACATTATATCACAACATCGTTTTTTTGCAATAACTATTATTTAAAAATTAAAATATACCTATTGAATAAAGCCAAGACCCCCGACGAAGACCCAGAATATGTTTTGGCTATGAAATAG
>CAZONA010000194.1:0-1777 GCA_964581025.1 uncultured Lachnospiraceae bacterium | reverse complement strand
ACTGTGTCGGACGTATGGGTTACGACCAAAAGTTTGCACGTGAAGAATCGCTTATCTTCTTTATCCGTATGAAAGATAGCCCCGACGTTCCGCTCGTTACGGTGGAATATTCGCCTACGAAAAGGAAGATTTTACAATGCTACGGCGACCACGACAGCAAGCCTACAGACGAAATTATGACGTTCGTAAACAAGAAATGGTTACCGTATGCCAACAGACAACTCAAACAATTAGCGGCGGCTTAACGCAGGAGATTTATTTATGAATAACTACTTTAGAATTACCGCATATCACCCGACGGAAAATATTTCCGTCATTATGGACTCGAACGGAAAATTTGAAAAACTTTGGCAGTTTTCGTCGTTTCTCATACAAAAAGGCTTTAAGATTATAGAAGTCGGAAACGAAGAAAAATTCCTTGACGGAGATATTCCTAAAGTTACACCCGATACCGAGCACATATTTCTTCGTGCTTGCGGAAAAGGCAAACCACAAAAAGAAAACGACGCAATAAACGTTAACGGTAAAAAATATACAGTTCAATAATTTCAACCGCTCGTTACGATTTTCTCGTAACGAGCGGTTTTTAATCTACACACGTTTTCTGACTAACATTATTTTTATATTCGTAATGCGCTATGTCAATATAGCCATTAAAATCGTTCCGAGCGTCAGCAAACATAAACCGAGCCACGATTTTTTAGATAATTTTTCTTTGAATACGACAAGCGAAAAAATAACCGTGATTAAAATACTTGTTTTATCGATAGGCACGACTACGCTGATTTGTCCGTTTTGTATCGCATAATAATAAAACAGCCAACTTGCGCCCGTTGCGATTCCGGAAAATATAAGAAACAACAAATCCTTTTTTGTAATTTCTTTGATGAATTTACATTCTTTTTTACCGATTACGATAAGCCACGCAAAAATAAAAACAACACAAGTGCGTATCGCCGTCGCTAAATTAGAATCGACGTTTTCAATGCCTGTTTTTGCGAGAATTGAAGTCGTCGCTGCAAACACGGCGGACAAAATCGCAAACGTAAGCCAAGCAAGTCCTTGTTTATTTTCGCTCTTTTTGATATCCGTCATAAGAAAAGTTCCTAAACCGATTAAGCATAAGCAAATCAATTTGATATACCACAAATTTCTTTCTTCGGGAAATAAAACGATTGCAAACAACACGGATAAAACGACACTCGATTTATCCACCGCCGCCACTTTTGAAACTTCACCTAAAGAG
Source organism: uncultured Lachnospiraceae bacterium (assembly GCA_964581025.1). Lineage (GTDB taxonomy): Bacteria > Bacillota > Clostridia > Oscillospirales > CAG-272 > RGIG4608. Next base: position 531 of record CAZONA010000194.1, on the reverse strand, counting down.
AGTGACTTAAAATAACATATCCAACTTGCACCCGTTGCCGCACCCGATAAAATAAGAAATATCCACGATTTTGTGCTTATTTCCGAAATTTCGTAATATGAGCCCGTAATAAATACAATTAGCCACGAAAACAGCAGAACGACGGATGTGCGCACGGCAGTCGCTATATTTGAATTTGTATTTTTAATCCCGCATTTCGATAAAATTGCAGTAACACCGGCAAATATGGCGGAAAATATCGCCGCTATAATCCACAGCATAAAAACCTCTCATTTAACTGGAAAAACGACAGTTACCGTCGTTCCTATGTCGACTTCGCTGTCGATAGATAGTTTCGCATTATACAAAGAGCAAATATGTTTGACGATGGCAAGTCCCAAACCCGTACCGCCAGTTTTTTTGGAACGAGATTTATCCACTCGGTAAAACCGTTCGCAAAGGCGCGGTAAATGTTCTTTTTCGATACCGATTCCCGTATCCGAAACCTTTAACGTAACGTCGTTTGTGCTTTCCGATATTTCGATTTTAATT
>CAZONA010000193.1:0-1781 GCA_964581025.1 uncultured Lachnospiraceae bacterium | reverse complement strand
TTAACACAATAAAAAAAGCGACATAGAATGATAATAAAGCAAGCGGATGATTGAGATCCGGTTGTGAAAATCTTACTATGTTGCGGACGGCGACCGTGCCGACGCAACGGAAACGGAGCTTTTATGAACTGCCTTTGCAATCTTCTCGAAAACGATTACGTCTGGCTCATTATCATTGCACTGCTTTTGATAAGCTGCTGCAACAGATAAAGCCAAAGCTCCCCTGCAAATGAATTTTGCAGGGGAGCTTATTCTTTTTATTTTTGTCCGGAATATTTTTGCGTCAGCAGTCCGAGACATTCCTCGAATTTCACGCCGTATGGGTGATTTTCCCTGTCGGGCAGAGTCTTTTCAATGCAGGCAAAGGTGAAATCAACCGCTTCACGCGTTGCCTCGTAAACGTCTCTACCGCTCGCAAGCGCACCGCAGAGAGTTGCGGAGAAAACGTCTCCCGTTCCGTGAAAGGAGCAGGGAAGATGGGCGGAGCAAATATATCCGTACTCTCCGCTCTCGGAGCTGTACGCCATCGCACCGTGCCTGTCGCCGAGACGAACGCCCGTGATGACGACCTGCGAGACGCCGAGGGCGACGAAGCCGTCGATCAGCTCACGAATGTAATCCTCGCCGTATTCGCCGCATTCTCTGTATTCCTTGCCGAGAAGCAGGCACGCCTCCGTGATGTTCGGACAAACCGTGTCGGCAAGAGTGCAAAGCTCAAGCATCTTTTTCGGAAATTCGGCGTCAAAGGCGGGGTAGAGCCTTCCGTTGTCCGCCATCGCCGGATCGACGAAAATTCGAGTGTCCTTTCCCCTTACCGTGTCGATAAAACGCTTCGTCAGGTCTATCTGCTCCTCGTTTGCGAGATAGCCCGTGTATATCGTGTCAAGATCTATCCCCTCACGCTTCCAGTGCTCCGCAATGGGCAGAAGCTCGTCGGAAATGTCTCGGACGGTGTAGCCCGTAAAGCCCGACGTGTGCGTCGAGAGCACGGTCGTGGGCAAAATGCAGCATTCGACGCCCATCGCAGATATTATCGGGAGAGCGACGGTCAGCGAGCACTTGCCGAAGCAGGAGATGTCCTGTATTGTTGCGATTCTTTTCATCTGTATCACCTCTTGTGAAAAAATACTCTGTAATTATAGCCTTAAAATGAATTATTGTCAAGTAAAATGCACAAAATATATCAGAAATTCTTTGTATATCGGAGGAATAAATATGGAGCTTAAGGGTAGTAAGACCGAGCAAAATTTGAGGGACGCTTTCACCGGCGAGAGCGAGGCGAGAAATAAATATACCTACTTCGCATCGGTGGCGAAAAAGGAAGGGTTTGAGCAGCTTGCGGCGATTTTCGAGGAGACAGCAAATAACGAAAAGGAGCATGCGAAAATTTGGTTTAAGCTCCTCGGCGGACTCGGAAATACCGAGGAAAACTTGAAAAACGGAGCGGAAAACGAGCATTATGAGTGGAGCGATATGTACCGCCACTTCGCCGAGGAGGCGGAGGAGGAGGGCTTTGACGCCATCGCTCTGAAATTCCGACAGGTCGCCGCAATCGAAAGATACCATGAGGAAAGATACCTTAAATTGCTCGGGAATGTGCAAATGCAAACCGTGTTCGAAAAGGGCGATCAGGTCATGTGGGAGTGCCGGAATTGCGGACACCTCGTCGTCGGTAAAAAAGCCCCCGAGGTCTGCCCCGTCTGCGCCCATAAACAGGCGTTCTTCGAGATTAAGAAGGAGAATTATTGAAAGGCGTCGAAGCCGCACCTAAAAGTTTTAAC
>CAZONA010000192.1:0-1808 GCA_964581025.1 uncultured Lachnospiraceae bacterium | reverse complement strand
ATGGCATCGTCCCGTTCTTCCCAGCAGCCCAGCTGCTGAAACAGGCCGATCTGCCGCTCACAGCCGCATTCCGTGGGGAGGATCTCCGTCAGGCCGCAGGAAATGGATACGGAACTGACGAAGGTGGCGCACCAGCTGTCCGTGGGTTGGACGATATAGCCGTTGGCCAGGGGCTGATGGGCGTTGTAGATGTCCAAAATGGCCAGATGGCTGCCGTCGGCTTCGTTGCGCCCCAGGTCGGCTTCGGCGGTTTGTACGGCTTGCAGCCGCAAGGCGGCTTCAGCGTCGGATACCTTCCAGTAAAAGCCCCAGGGATCGAACAGATAATGCGCCAGCACCATACCGGCGATCAGCACCGCTGAGAAAATGCGCAGCAGCCGCTGCCTGTTGGATCGTATCGTCATAAGCTGCCTCCTGTGGATGTTTTTGTCAGTATACCACAGGATCCGCCCAAATGCTACAGAAAAAGATACAGTGCCAAAGTCAGCAGAGCGGCGTTGGGATCTTCCTCCCGGTCGCCCCGTAAAAGCAGCAGCAACAGCACGATCAGAAGATCCTCCGTATCAAAATCCCCGGGCAGCAGCTGACGCAGGAACCGTCCCACCCCCAGCGGCCCCGGTGAGGCAGGGGGCTTTGGCGGCGGTGGCTTGGGTGCTGGGGGCTGCGGCCTGCCGGGATCCGGCACGGTGTTGCGGCGATAGCTGCCGTCGCCCTGAGGAATGTAACGGTTGTACATGGATTCACCTCCCGGTCAGCAGTTGCAGTCCTCCGGCATTGAGAAAAGCGGTGGCCGTCCGTGCCATTTTGGAGGCACGCATGGCTTTTTCCAGCTTGTGGAGCCGCTGGGAGCTGATGTAGGGAGCCAGGGCGGTGAGCAGATTCTGCTGATCCCGGTCGATGCCGCCCTGCCCGGCCAGTCCCGAGAGTGCCTGCAACATCCCCGGATCCAGACCGGGCGGTGCCGGTGCAGGTGCCGGAGCCGGAGGAGCCGGTTCCGGCTGCCCCAGAGATCCGGCCAGTGCCATGATCTGCTGCATCATCTGGGGGTTGGACAGAATCGAACCCAGTTTCTCTTCCAGTTCGCTCATAGATGCTCCTTCAGCTGCTGCAACAGCGCCTGTGCTTCCGGCGAGGAAAGCAGACCGGAAAGGGCACTTTGTGCCTGCGCATAGTCTCCGGCGGCGGCCTGGGTCATGGCGGCATCCAGCGATTCGCCGCCCTGTTGGCGCAGCAGAGCGAACAACTGCTGACCGGCAGGGGATCGGGCAAGAGAAGCCAGCCGGGCAAGTTCTTGGGGTGTTGGCTGCATGAAGATCCCTCCTTCGTCCTGCCACCATTGTATGCACGCTTCCAAAGGAATGTGCCGGGAAAAGGGTACTTGCAATTGGAAAATTTCATGGTACAATACAAGGGTAAAATGGGAAAGTAGAGGCTGATCGTGTGGATTTGAGAAAGAAAAAACTGTTTTTGCTGGATATGGACGGCACCATTTACCTGGGCGACCGGCTCTTTGACGGCACGGAAGATTTCCTGGAACGGGTGCGGCAGCGGCAGGGGAAATACCTGTTCGTGACCAACAATTCCTCCCGGAGCGTCACGGCCTATGTGCAGCGGCTGAAAAACATGGGCATCGATGCCTGCAAAGAAGATTTTTTAACATCGGTGGATGCGCTGATCTGGTATCTCCGGGGAAAGTATGACGATACGAAGATCTATGCCTTCGGCACGAAAACCTTCCGGGATCAGCTGGCGGAGGCCGGCTTTTCGGTGACGGACAGACTGGAGCCGGACATTGGTCTGCTGGTTTG
>CAZONA010000191.1:0-1827 GCA_964581025.1 uncultured Lachnospiraceae bacterium | reverse complement strand
TACTCTATAAAATGTATCACAACAAACACAACCGGTGCTTTTTATGGAATAGAAAAGGATGCCGATATCAATTCTATCAAGCCATTATTTGAGTATGTGGTAATTATAAAACTTGACGAAAATTATCAGCCTGAGTTCATATTGGAACTTGACTGGGAAGCGTTCTTCAAACATAAGCATTGGCACTCCAGAATTGGTGCTTACAATTTGTTGGTGACTAATGCTCTGATTGAGGATGGGAAACTAATTTATAAGCAGAGCTAATCATTTTTCGATAGAACGGAGGATATTATGGACTCCACATATACACAGCCATTAGTTGAGATGGGCATATCCCTCACAGAGCTGGCTATTAAAGGAACGACCACCGCTGTTACAAATAAAATCAAAGCTATCAAAGATGAGAAGAATACAGAAAAACTTCGTAACACTTACGATGAAATTGTAAATGAGTTGCTTTCTGAGCGAGATGAAGCGGTTCGAATCGCACAAGCATATAAATCGGAATTAGAGAGAATCGTTATAAGCGATGAAGACATTGAGCATTTACATAACACTGTTTCTCGAATCCTTGAAATTGTAAAGGCATTCCAGTTGATTTCTGCAGCAGCTAAAGGACCAGATGAAGTAACGAAGGTTACCGCACAAGTTGAAAGCTATGAGCAGATTAAAGAATTAATAAGTGTAGACACACTAAAGACAATGCAACTTTTAGGATTTAACTATAAAGCTGCAATTGGTGATCCCTTGACGCAAATATGTGCTGCCGCAATTTCTAATATTGGAAATAAAGGCAAGTCTTCTCAACTCAATCAGCAAAAGAGCAAAGGACGATAAACTAATATTGATAGAAGACATGGAGGTGAATTTTATGTCGATCATGTGTTGTGTATATATTCCGGAAGGAATAGTTCTTGCAGCAGATAGTCGTTTGACAAGAACTAAAACTGGGAACATTACAGAGATACCGGAAACAGATAAAACGCCTAAAACGGTATTGATTCCACAAACAACATATACATCCAGCGATAATACGCAAAAAGTTATGTTAATCAAAAAATCAAATGTCGGAATCTCCTTCTGTGGCAATGCCATTATAGACGGTGCAACAGTTGCCGATTTCATTAGAAGATTTGAAATCGAAAAAGTAGCACCAGAACATACTACAGAACAAATAGCGCATAACCTTTCTGAATATTATGATGGTAATGATACCCACTTCTTTGTTTGTGGTTATGATAATGACATTCCATATGTTTATGATGTTTTTAGAAAAAGTGTCAAAAGATCAAATATAGCAAACATTTCTCAGCACAAATCAAATGTGAAAGATGCAGCGGACGACGGACAAGAAGAACCAATTGAAACTGGTGTGCCGGAAAATATAAAGAAACCGCAGGAAGATTCCACCGATACTTTCCCCGCAGAGCCCGTAGTTATCTATGGTGCAACATGGGCCGGGCAAATGACCGCTATCACAAAGGTTGTGAATAATGCACCTTCGCTAAATGCAGATTGGGGTGCAATGCCATTAAAAGAAGCCATTGATTTTGCTGAGTTTCTTATTGATACTACCATTAAGTATGAACGTTTTTGCGATGATATTCAAACTTGTGGTGGGGATATTGATATTCTTGTAATTACAAAAGACGAAGCGTTTTGGAAGCAGCACAAGATTTTTAACCCCAAAAGATAATTTACATTTATTGTAGCGTAAGCACTTCTTAAAGCATAAGGTATTAGCTTGAAGAGGTACCCTCATAGTATTAATATGGCAACAGAATGGCAACAAAAAATCAGATAGCCTCTACTATCTGAATAATGAAA
>CAZONA010000190.1:0-1828 GCA_964581025.1 uncultured Lachnospiraceae bacterium | reverse complement strand
AAGGAGAAAATATGACATCTCTACACACTCAGGTCGCCGTTGTCGGTGCGGGGCATGCAGGCATTGAAGCTGCGCTCGCCTCCGCCCGTCTCGGTCTCGACACCGTGCTCTTTACAATGAGCCTTGATTCAATCGGAAATATGCCCTGCAACCCCTCCATCGGCGGCACGGCAAAGGGACATCTCGTCTTTGAGATCGACGCTCTCGGCGGTGCGATGGGACGCATTGCAGACCTTGCGACTCTCCAATCTCGCACTCTCAATCTCGGCAAGGGTGCGGCTGTTCATTCCAAGCGAATTCAGGCGGACAGAAAAAAATATCAGGCTCTTATGAAGCATCTGCTCGAGACGACCGAGCATTTAAGGCTCGTACAGGCGGAAATCTGCGATTTAGAATGCAAATCGGAAAACGGTGAAAAGCGCATTTGCGCTCTCATCACCGCTCTCGGCGAAAGGTGGGAATGCGACCGTGCGATAATTTGCTCGGGAACGTATCTCAACTCCCGAGTTTTCGTTGGGGACAGGAGCTTTTCCTCCGGTCCTGACGGAATGCTCCCTGCGAGCGGCGGACTTTCTGCGGCTCTTGAGAGGGAGGGCTTACGCCTTATGCGCTTCAAAACGGGCACGCCTGCGAGGATCAAACGCTCGAGCATTGATTTTTCAAGTCTTGAGCTTCAGGAGGGCGAGAGTAAGATCACGCCGTATTCCGCACTCACGGACGAGCATTTCTTCGACGGCGTGGAGCAGATTCCCTGCCACATTGTTTACACGAACGGCGAAACTCACGAAATAATCAAGAAAAACATACACCGCTCCGCAATGTATTCGGGGCAGATCCACGGCACAGGCCCGAGATACTGTCCGTCCATTGAGGACAAGATCGTTCGCTTTGCGGACAAGGAGCGTCATCAGCTTTTCGTCGAGCCGATGGGCGAAAACACCGAGGAGATGTATCTTCAGGGCTTTTCGACCTCGCTTCCTGCGGACGTTCAGCACGAAATGCTCCACTCGCTTTGCGGCTTTGAAAATGCGGAAATAATGCGCTACGCCTACGCAATAGAATACGACTGCGTCGATCCCACGCAGCTGCTGCCCACGCTTGAATACAAGAGCATTCACGGTCTTTGGGGCGCAGGGCAATTCAACGGCACGTCGGGCTACGAGGAGGCGGCGGCGCAGGGGCTCGTTGCCGGAATAAACGCTTCCCTTTCCCTGCTCGGCAAGGAGCAGATGATACTTAGGCGCAGCGACGGCTACATCGGAACGCTCATTGACGATCTCGTTACGAAGGGCACGAAGGAGCCGTACAGAATGATGACGTCTCGCTCGGAATACAGGCTCTTGCTCCGTCAGGACAATGCGGATCGCCGCCTTACCGAGATCGGACACCGAGTCGGGCTTATTGACGACGAGAGATACGCCGAATTTCTTGAAAAAAAGAGACTTACGGACGCAGAGATCATGCGTCTTGAAAACACTTATATATCGCCCACCGTGGCATCTCCGTTCCTTGAGAAACGGGAGCTTTCGGGGGTTTCGACGGGCGTGAGCCTTGCGGAGCTTTTGCGCCGTCCCACGCTCGATTATGCGGAGCTTGCGGAAATAGACACCGGCAGACGTGAGCTTCCGAGGGGCGTCGTAACGACTGCGGAGGTTTCGATCAAATACGACGGCTACATCAAACGCCAGCTTGCCGAGGTTGCAAGGCACGCACGGCTCGAGGAAAAAAGGATTCCCGAGGATATAGATTACGCCGAGGTACGAGGGCTTCGCATCGAGGCAATGCAGAAATTGTCGCAGGTTCGCCCGATGACTATCGGACAGGCGTC
>CAZONA010000189.1:0-1848 GCA_964581025.1 uncultured Lachnospiraceae bacterium | reverse complement strand
AAAAGCCCCTCTCGGTGAGAGGGGCTTTTGGTGCGTGGGAAAAAGTTAACTTGACAAACCGCCCCCAAGATGCTATAATCTATCTGTAAATGCGTTCCAAAGGAGTTGATAATATGCCACACCCTACCGATATAGAAATCGTCCGTGCGCACAGAAATGATTTGAAAAACATTCTCGACGTCGCACGCTCCGTGGGGATCGACGGTGAATTCGTCGAGCCATACGGAAAATTCAAGGCTAAAATATCCCTTTCCTATCTTGAAAAAATGAAAAACGCCCCCTGCGGCAAGCTCATTCTCGTTACTGCGATCACGCCGACTCCGGCAGGGGAAGGAAAGACCACGACGGCGATCGGTCTTGCCGACGGACTTCGCAAGATCGGCATGCGCTCCTGTGCGGCTCTCAGAGAGCCGTCGCTCGGTCCTGTTTTCGGAATCAAGGGCGGCGCAACGGGCGGCGGATATGCTCAGGTCGCTCCGATGGAGGACATAAATTTGCATTTTACGGGCGACATTCATGCGATCGGTGCGGCGAACAATCTTCTCTGCGCCATGCTTGACAATCATATTTACCAAGGAAATTTGTTAAAAATAGATCCCGAAACCATCACTCTGCGTCGTTGCGTTGATATGAACGACCGCCAGCTGCGGTGCGTTCGGGACGGACTCGGGCGTCGAGTTGACGGCGTTCCGAGGGACGACGGCTTCGATATCACGGTCGCAAGCGAGGTAATGGCGATATTCTGCCTTGCGGAATCGCTCTCTGACCTTCGTGCACGGCTTGAGCGAATGATCGTTGCCTACAACACGGACGGCGAGCCGGTAACGGCAGGTCAGCTCGGTGCGGCAGGTGCGATGTGTGCGCTCCTTCGTGATGCGCTCTCTCCCAATCTCGTCCAGACTCTTGAAGGAACGCCTGCCTTCATTCACGGCGGTCCGTTTGCCAATATCGCACACGGCTGTAATTCAGTAATAGCGACGAGAACGGCACTTGCGAGTGCGGATTACGTCGTTACCGAGGCGGGCTTCGGAGCGGATCTCGGAGCGGAAAAATTTATTGATATCAAGTGCCGCACCGCAGGAATCGTGCCCGATGCGGTCGTGCTCGTTGCAACGGTTCGTGCGCTTAAAATGCACGGCGGCTTGCCGCTTTCGGAGCTTTCGGGCGAGGATCTCGGTGCGCTTGAGCGTGGATTGCCGAATCTTTTGCGCCATATTTCCAACATTCGTGAGGTTTATCATCTGCCCTGCACGGTTGCGATCAATGCTTTCCCCACGGATACGGCGGCGGAGCTTGATTTCGTGTCGAAAAAATGCGCCGAGCTCGGAATTCGCACGGTTCTTTGCGAAGCGTGGGCGCACGGCGGCGACGGTGCTCGTGAGCTTGCATGCGAGATCGTAAGGCTTTGCGAGGAGGAGAGCAATCGTGATTTTGAATTTTCCTATTCCCTTGACGGCTCGATCGAGGATAAGCTCCGTGCGGTCGTGAAACGGATCTACCACGGCGAAAATATTGTGCTTGAGGAGCGTGCCCGTGCGGAAATCGAAAGGCTCGAGGCGCTTGGATTTTCAAATCTCCCCGTCTGCATTGCGAAAACGCAGTATAGCTTTTCCGATAATAAGGAGCTTCTCGGTGCGCCCGACGGATTTAAGGTTACGATAAAAAGCGTCCGTGTGAGTGCTGGCGCAGGCTTTGTCGTCGCACTTGCGGGTGATATAATGACCATGCCCGGACTTCCGAAAATTCCTGCCGCAAACGGAATCGACGTCGATGCGGACGGGAATATCGTCGGTCTGTTTTGAGGTGCGAAATGAGGAAGGAATACCGACCGGCGATCGCACTTTACGC
>CAZONA010000188.1:0-1858 GCA_964581025.1 uncultured Lachnospiraceae bacterium | reverse complement strand
CATTGTCGGAAGATGGGAAAGCGGACATATTTCGGCACAGGAGGCGGCACGCCTCTGCAATATGAGTATAGCTACGTTTTACAGGAGACTTCGAGAGTTTCGGGAAATAAACTGTACCCAATGTCAAGGACAAATTTCAAATAGTAAATAGTATTTTGTTTAGAAGTATGGTATAATATAATTGCTTTGCCAATATGGGGGATAAGGCAACGCTGAGGAGCGACCTGAGCACCTTATCGGATTTGCGGGAGGCAGTGTATTGTTTCACTGTCTCTTTTCCTGCCTCTTGGAAACAAAAAGCGATAAACCTCGGGGTATGGGGCAGAGCCCCATTACTTTTTGTATTCCTGTAACGGATAAAATCCGGTTGTTACATATTGGTAGTATTCCGAGGGAGAGAGTTTAACAAGACTCCACTGGTACCTTTCGTTGTTGTAATAGTCCATCCAGTCATCAATGAGTAATTTAACTTCCGGAAAACTTTCTTTTTTAGAAATCACATAGGCTATTTCATCCTTCATATGACCAAAAAAGCTTTCCTGCGGAGCATTATCCCAGCAGTTTCCCTTGTGCGACATTGATTGCACAAAGTTAATGTCTTTCAGCTTTTCTATGAAAGCATTGCTGGTATAATGGCATCCTTGATCGCTATGTACTATTGTGTGACAATCTAATTGACAACCATATTTTATCATAAGCTGATTTACGGTATCTATTACAAAATCGACCTTAAGGTTTTTGCTGACTTCATATGCCAATATTTCATGCGTAAACGCATCTAAAATTGTAGATAAATAACACCGATCTGTTTTGTAGTACAGGTATGTTATATCAGTAAGTAATATTTTACGAACACCATGGCTTTTAAAGTTTCTGTTTACAACATTAGCAGCAACATTGCCGGTTTGCATATTCTTTGCCATTCTGCGATACGGATTTGCTTTTCTTATTGGACAGAATAAGCCGTATTTATTCATCAAACGACGAATTTTCTTCAAATTCATTCTGATGTTTTTATGCAAAAGAGTCATATAGATACTTCTTGCACCTTTAGAATATCCTCTTGATTGATAAGCTTCTAAAACCAAAGAAAAATCGGATTTATCTTGTTCCTCTCTCCGTATACGGATTTCTTCGGAATTTACCCAATTGTAATAACCCGAACGAGATACACCTGCAATTTTGCACAATTCAACAATACTTAGAAGATTATTATCCTGAGATATTGCTGCTTTTATTGCTTCAAATTTAACACTTGGGGAAATCTGATTATTCATCATTGTTTCTCCTTTGTATCGCTCGGATGAATTTTTTTTAAAAACTCAACCATCTGTCGCAAATAGACAACTTCATGTTCAAGCTCCTTAAAGTGCTTTCGCTCCAAAATTTCTATGGATTCAGATTTTCTTTTATGCCATTCATTACGCATATTTTTAAACCCTGTATCACGTTTGGAACAATCATTTACGAATTGCTGAAACTTTAGTATGCGTACCGGTCCGAGTGCATCGGTATCTATATCGTGTTCCTTGAATATTTGACACATTGATTTGCCGGTAAGCAATTCTCTATATGCTTTTTTCTTGAAATCCTCTGTAAAAGAAATGGTATATTGACTAATTCGTTCTACATTTGGATTGGCATTTAATGCCGAAATTTGTTCGGCTGTAAATAGTTTTTTACTCATAAAAACGACACCTTTCCTGCCTCTTGACCGGTTGAACACATTATATCACTTTTTGATGTGTTTGTCATGTCCACATTAAGGGATTCATCATTTTATACGTGTCCACTTTTTGGGGACGTATGCTGATTTTACCTTTTGTATGTGTCCATTTTTATGGGTATATTTTAAAAA
>CAZONA010000187.1:0-1873 GCA_964581025.1 uncultured Lachnospiraceae bacterium | reverse complement strand
TGATTTCCGGAAACGGCAATATCGGCGCGGTCAAAAATTCCATTCAAGATACGATTATTACCAAAGAAGTCGACGCACAAATGCAAAAACGCGCACTTTCTTATTATGAAAACGCCAACGACGGTTTAGAAAACTTCGACGTTCTCTTTTCCGAAAACGCAACGGATACGATTTCCTATCTCGTCTGGTTCGGGAATATACCCTCTCAAAGCGATTTCGACGACGCGAACGCATACATGGTAGCGGTAAACGCTTGGCAAGCGGCAACCCCGACAGCAAAAACGTCCGCCGGAGAAAGTTACGCTTCGCTCGTAACGGAATGGAAAAACGCTATGCCGAAACGGGAAGACTTTCAAAGCGACGCAGAATATGCCGCCGCCATGCAAAACTGGAAACAACAATCCCCCGCAACGCAAGAGGCTGCCATCACTACGGCATATACGTTCGCTTGCGAAGCGTTGCAGTCTTATATAAACGAAAAAGCCGTCGCCACAGGGTATACGGAAAATTCGACGGAATCACAAGAAATACTCGGCAGCGTAATGTATACGCTCAACCCCGACGGCACGTTCGACGATTTTTACACCGAAAACGGCGAAAACATTCCCGTCGATTACGACGTTTCCTCTTTGCTGTCGCACATTGTTTCGGGTGACGTCGAAACCTATCTTTCCTCCTCGGAACGCAACGATTATCGAGAAGACAGAGCTTCGAACGGTGCTTCGATTTTTCTCGCCGGAAATATGGTAAAAACGGAAAACGTGTCGGCGCTTATCGACGCGCTTTCGGAATACGGCGTCAGCAAAGAAAAATACGATTCGTTCGGCTACAACTACGCTACGATAAAACGTTTGGCAAAAACGTCGATTGCGACGTACCAAGGCAGACTCGAATACGAAATCGACCTACTGGAAAAAGAATATACCGACGGCAACTTCAAAGACGAAGCGGACTATGCCGCCGCGCTCGCCGATAAAAAACAGGAATTGTCCCAAAGCATTTCGGCAAGTTTTCTGTCCACTCTCCCCGCCGCCGTTTCCGAGGCTTTGGAAGAAATCGGAAAAGCGGATTTGTATACCCTTGTAGTCGGTTCGATTTTCTATAAATTGGCAGGATTGTTACTCCCGATCATTTATATGATTATGGCGTCCAACAATTTGATCGCAGGACAAGTGGACAGCGGCTCTATGGCATACGTCCTCTCCACCTCGACAAAGCGAATTATGGTCGTATTTACGCAAGCCGTATACCTTATCGGTTCTCTGTTTTGTATGTTCTGTTTTACAACCGCCACCGGCTGCGTCTGTTTGGCATTGGTTTCGGAAGAAGTCGCTTTGACGTACGGCAATTTAATTCTTTTGAATATCGGCGCGTTCCTCGTGCTGTTTGCGCTTTCCGGGCTTTGTTTCTTCACGTCTTGCGTATTCGACAGAAGCAAACGTTCTATGGCTCTCGGCGGAGGGCTCAGCATATTTGCGTTGGTTGCCGCAATGCTCGGTCTGTTCGGAAGCCCGGTAATTCCTTCCGTCGTGCGACTCAATGCTTTGAATAACTTCAATTACGCAACGATCATTTCCCTTTTCGACGTAATCTCCATCATGGACGGAACAAGTGCGTTCCTCTGGAAATTCGTCGTTCTCGCCGTTGCAGGCATCGTCGGTTACGTAATCGGCGCATGGAAATTCACCAAAAAGGATTTACCCCTCTAAAAAGCAAACAGGATTCTTCGACATCGCTCTACGAGTTGCCCTCACCGAGGCAACTCGTTTTTCGTTAATACATAACAAAAACGACACCTACACATAGGTGTCGTTTTTGTTGTGTGCCACTACCGATTTTGATACAATTTGCGTACACTCTTGAATTATTGCGT
>CAZONA010000186.1:0-1889 GCA_964581025.1 uncultured Lachnospiraceae bacterium | reverse complement strand
CTGGGAGCGCATGGGGCGAGGCCGGATGCGTTTGCCGTGTATTTTGCATAAAAAGGGCACCTAACTTTTATTCAGAACATAAAAAATATTTTTTATGCCAAACTAAATGTTGATTTTTTCGACAAGGCCTTATATAATATTGACAATTCCTTTGCTGGATATCCGCTGATTTCCAGCATTTTGTATTATAATCCGTCGATCATCTGCCTGAGGAGGTAACGCAATGCAAAAACCCAAAAATGCGTTGGACCGCTACTTCGGAATCACCGAACGTGGCTCCAACATGAAAACCGAACTGCTGGCCGGTCTGACCACCTTCATTGCGGTGGCTTACATTCTGGTGCTCAACCCGCTGTACCTGTCCGATCCCTACGGCATTGAAAGCTACGCCCACTACGATCCGGTGCTGCAGGGCCAGATTTACAACGGTGTCTTCATCGGCACTTGCCTGGGTGCATTCATCGGCACCATTTTGTGCGCCCTTTACGCCAAGGTCCCCTATGCGCAGGCGCCCGGCATGGGTCTGAATGCGTTCTTCGCTTACACGGTCTGCCTGTCTCTGGGCTATACCTATCATGAGGCACTGGTGGTCGTGTTCATTTCCGGTGTGTTCTTCATCATCATTTCCGCCATCGGCCTGCGGGAAGCCATCGTCCGGGCGATCCCGGATTCGGTCAAGGCCGCCATCACCCCGGGCATCGGCCTATTCATCACCATCCTGGGCCTGAAATCCGGCGGAGTCGTGGTCAACAACGACGCAACGCTGGTGGGTCTGGTAGACTTCGCCCAGTGGAAAGCCAACGGCGGCGACGTTTCCGGCATGATGCCCGCACTGCTGTGCCTGATCGGTCTGGCCGTCATCGGCTTCCTGGTAGCCAAGAAAGTCAACGGTGCCGTGGTCATCGGCATCATCGTCACCACCATCATCGGCATTCCTCTGGGCGTGACTCAGATCGGCAACCTGTCCTTTGACGTGGTGACCCCCGTGAAGGATTTCTTCCAGGTCTCCTTCCTGAAAGTGGACTTTGCCGGCATGTTTGACACCTCCAAGCTGGGCACCGCCCAGACCATTCTGACCATCGTCATGCTGGTCATCAGCTTCTCTCTGGTCAATATGTTCGACTCCATCGGCACCCTGCTGGGCGCTGCCAAGCAGGCAGGCATGGTGGACGAAAACGGCAATGCGCTGCGGATGAAAGAAGCGCTGATGGCGGACGCCATCTCCACCGCCGCCGGCGCTCTGGTGGGCACCTCCACCGTGACCACCGTGGTCGAATCCGCATCCGGCATCGCCGCAGGCGGCAGGACCGGCATGACCTCCCTGACCACTGCACTGCTCTTCCTGGTATCCATTTTGCTGGCTCCCATCGTCTCCATCATCCCCTCCGCCGCCACGGCTCCGGTGCTGATCTACGTCGGCGTTCTGATGCTGAGCAATGTCAAGGACATCGATTTCTCCGACATGACCGATGCCATCCCCGCTTTCTGCACCATCGTGTTCATGCCCTTTACTTACTCCATCGCCAACGGCGTGGCCTTCGGCCTGATCTTCCACTGCGTCCTGAAGGCTCTGACCGGAAAGTTCAAGGAAATCAAGCCGCTGTGTCTGATCGTGGCGCTGGTATTCCTGGCAAGATTCGCATTTATGTCCATGTAATTTCCCAGGCGCACTGCTCCCACCGGGCGGTGCGCCGTTTTTCTGCCCGTTGGACATCAATGGTACAAGATCATAAAAAATCTTCCGAAATTTGTCGGAAATTCCATTGACAAAGCCGCCGTTTTGCGATATATCTATACTCGTACCAATTTGTAAATTGGGGATATAATAACCTACAGAAACGGGGGAGGATAATGTCCAAAGAACTCATCAGACTCCGGGATCTTACCAT
>CAZONA010000185.1:0-1894 GCA_964581025.1 uncultured Lachnospiraceae bacterium | reverse complement strand
GTAACGTTTACGACGAGGTCATCGCTATCGGTCCTCTGGTAATGATGAAGTTCGTTTGCAAGCTCACCAAGGAGCACAACATCCCCACGGTCGTTTCCATGAACCCCATCATGATCGACGGAACGGGCATGTGCGGCGGTTGCCGTCTCACCGTCGGCGGCGAGACGAAGTTCGCATGCGTTGACGGTCCCGACTTCGACGGACATCTCGTTGATTTCGACGAGGCTATGGAGCGCTCGACCATGTACAAGGATTTTGAAAGACGTAAGCACGAGGAGACCTGCAATCTCTTCAAGAAGGAGGTAAGATAAATGCCTAATATGAGTCTTAAAAAGAATGAAATGCCCGTTCAGGACCCTAACGTCCGTAACGGCAACTTCCTCGAGGTAGCACTCGGCTACACGGAGGAGCAGGCAGTAAACGAGGCGGAGCGTTGCCTTAACTGCAAGAACAAGCCCTGCGTAGGCGGCTGCCCCGTTGCCATAGATATCCCTGCGTTCATCGCAAAAATCAAGGAGCACGACTTTGAGGGCGCATATCAGATCATTTCGAAGAGCTCCGCTCTTCCCGCAGTCTGCGGTCGTGTTTGCCCCCAGGAAACTCAGTGCGAATCCAAGTGCGTTCGCGGCATAAAGGGTGAGCCCGTCGCTATCGGACGTCTTGAGAGATTCGTTGCCGACTGGCACAACGCTCACGCTACCGAAAGACCCGAGGCTCCCGTATCCAACGGTCATAAGTGCGCTATCATCGGCGCAGGTCCTTCCGGACTTACTTGCGCAGGCGACCTTGCAAGACTCGGCTACGAGGTTACCATCTTTGAGGCTCTCCACCTTGCAGGCGGCGTGCTTGTTTACGGTATTCCCGAATTCCGTCTTCCCAAGAAGATAGTTCAGAACGAAATCGAAAACCTCAAGGCTCTCGGCGTTAAGGTCGAGACCAACGTCGTCGTTGGACGCACCATCGAGGTCGACGAGCTCTTCGAGGCAGGATTCGAGGCTATATTCATCGGCTCGGGCGCTGGTCTGCCCAAATTCATGAACATCCCCGGCGAGAACCTCAAGGGCGTTTACTCCGCTAACGAGTTCCTTACCAGAGTTAATCTTATGAAGGCTTATCAGCCCGACAGCGATACACCCATTAAGAACAGCAGAAACGTTGCTATCGTCGGCGGCGGTAACGTCGCTATGGACGCCGCTCGTTGCGCAAAGCGTCTCGGTGCGGAGAACGTTTATATCGTTTACCGCAGAGGCAAGGAGGAAATGCCCGCACGTAACGAGGAGATCGAGCACGCAGAGGAGGAGGGTATCATCTTCAAGACTCTCACCTCTCCCGTTGAGATCCTCGGCGACGAGCATAAGCTCGTTACGGGTATGAAGTGCGTTGAGATGGAGCTTGGCGAGCCCGACGAGAGCGGCAGACGCCGTCCCGTCGTTAAGCCCGATTCCGAATTCGTGCTCGACGTTGATTGCGTCATCATGTCCATCGGTACGTCTCCCAACCCCCTTATCAGAAACACGACTAAGGGACTTGAGACAAATAAGCACGGCTGCTTCATCGCCGACGAGAACGGACTCACCTCCCGTGAGGGCGTTTACGCAGGCGGCGACGCCGTAACGGGCGCAGCTACCGTTATCCTTGCTATGGGTGCAGGTAAGACCGCAGCTAAGGCAATGGATGAGTACATCAGAAGCAAGTAATCTCAGACATATAATGCAAAAAGCACCGTCCTCGGACGGTGCTTTTTTCGTGCTCTTCCCTCTTCTCTTCTCCACATTCCATTTAATGTGCTTTTCTCACAAAAATTGCCCCATTTGAAAAAAAGTGTCCGAGCCGCTTGACAAATTCCGCAGAATATGATATGATAAAATTACTAAATAAAGAATGGAGGTAATTC
>CAZONA010000184.1:0-1895 GCA_964581025.1 uncultured Lachnospiraceae bacterium | reverse complement strand
CCGGTAGATTCGACACATTCCACTTGAAAGCGACGCTGCAATGGAGATACTCTATGAGTAAGCAGACCGAACCCCAAAAGCGACAGTCTGCCCAAAAACGCCGTTCCGGTTCTCCCCCGGAACGGCGTATCTTCATAGATCTTTTCAGCGAATCGGGATCAAGAGCATTTGCTCGAGCTGGGGCTCTTCTTCCAGGGCATTGGCCTGGCGGATGGCTTTTACGGTAGAGCCGCATCGTTTGGCAAGGGCCCACAGATCCCCGTCATTTCTGCACAAAATCAGCGACGGACGGTCCGGGTCCGGCTGCCGGAGTTCTCCCAGAGTCAGCCCCGTTACCATTGGAATACCCTGTTGTGACGTGGCAACGCTCGTCAGGGCCATCTGCGTGCGAAATTCCATGCCATCTGCGCCGGATAATGCAGACGCTTTTCCAATTGGCGCTATCAGCGTACTGATTTTGCTGTCCTCTCCCGCCTTGAGGGTATCGTTTCCCATCCAATGGGCGCAGGACGCTTGCACAGATCCGTCTTCGCCATAATAGAGAACTTGAAATATTCCTGTCAGGTCAAAGCAAATTTCGTCTGCGTCCCGCCTGTATCGTGGGAAATCCGGAAGGAAGCGCACATCCACGCTTTCTCCCTGCTGGCCCGGGAGGGTCTGCTGAGCACTGACGATCTGCTGATGTTGGTCTAATATGGCCGGCAGTTTCAATTCCTGCGTATGGACTTCCACCGTTCGTTCGGGGCTGTATGCGTCCTGCGTCAATTCCACCATGCAGATCCCGTCTACCACATACTGGAAGACCATGCCACATTTCACACGCAAGTGTCCTTCCTGCTGCTCCAGTTCCAGACTGGTCAGTGCAATATTCCCATCGAGCAGCTTCTCTGCTTCCAATTCCAGTTCCAGATCCTGGAACTGGGAAAACGGCAGTTCATAATCCCACGCATGCAACTTCCCGGCACTGCACCGATAGACCAGATGCAGGTTGGCATTTCCACGGAACACAGCCCTTCTCGCCATGACTTTTTGCTCGCTCAGCTCCGGTTGCACCGTATAGCAAAGGATTTTTTCCGGAGCAGGGTCCGGAAGCGTCAGATCTTCGTCCAGAAGGAATGTTTTCTCGCCTGCCTCCTGGGAAAGCCGCATCGGGTAAGTTTTGGTCAGAAGTTCCACATCCGCCGGCACATCATTCGCCCGGGATAGTTCTATCTCCACGGGATACAGAATATCCCCCATCGCTGCCACGCCCGCCCGGACCATGAGTTTTCTCGGAGATACCGCCCGGCCATCAACAAAGCGCAGCAGCGGTATGATGCGAATCGTCCCTTCCCTGTCTGCGCCGGAGACATCCCATTTCAGATTGAATGGGATCCAACCATCTACACATCGCACCTCGGAGCCGTCTTCCGGCGCATACAGGACCCATATCATGACCCCACCGGAAACCAATGCCGTTCCGCTCCTCCATTCCTTGCTTCGCACGATCACCTGGCCCCATGCCGTAATCACCCGCCCTACATCCGGCATGCCGTCGGAAAGTCGCATTTCCTGCGTCAGTTCCTCGTTGCAGATCTCCCGGGCGGCCCGGTCCAGGCACCGGCAGGTTTTTTTCTCAAATTGCAATTCCAAAAGAATCACTCCTTCTCAAGCGTTCTTACCACAGCATATTCACCCGGGGACAAGGTTATGACGAACATCTTTTTTGCAGCGTGCAAATTCCCACAATGATCAGGATGATCCCGCCCCAGGTACATAAAAATCCCGATTCCAGGCACTGCCCAACCAGAAGCCCCAGTCCGAATCCCAAGAACAGGCAACCTCGCAGATGGTTTCTCCGGCACATAAAACAACACCCCCTGCACAGCATATGCAGGGGGTGTCCGAATTTTGTG
>CAZONA010000183.1:0-1926 GCA_964581025.1 uncultured Lachnospiraceae bacterium | reverse complement strand
CCGAAGTGAACACCGGCCTCCAGCAGTTGCTTCATAGATACGACAGCCATTTTAAAAATCTCCTTTTGTTTTGTTTGTTCCTCCACCCCGATCATCCCGCCTGTCCGCCCTGAAAGGGCACTTGGACCTGCGATCCCCGGGTGTGTGGATTTGCTTGCGGGTGGCAAAACCCTAAGCTGGACTATTATACGCAATGTTTGCGGAATTTGCAAGTATTATTTCCAAAAAATTTTGAAAAAATTCCCGCTTTTTTCAGAAAAAGCGGGAGGTCCGGAATGTTTGGTTTCAGCCGTGGGGGATCTTCCCACGTTTGGGCCTTGGAATGCGGCACTCGTCCGGCCTGGCATCCACCAGGACGATGTCCGGGCCGATCTTTTTGATGCAGCCCCAGGGGATGCAGTAGTCATCCCGCTGGCCCCAAAGCCCCAGAATGCGGCAGGGGCCGGGGACGATGACCGCTGCGATGCGCCCTTCCGGCACCTCCACTTCCACGTCGGAGATAAACCCCAACCGCCGCCCGTCGCTCAGACAGATCACTTCTTTGCATTGTAGCTGGGTCAGTTTCGTTGCCATACAAAGCCCTCCCGTTGCGTTTGCTCAAGCCTATGCCCGGGAAGCCGCAATTATGATGCCTTGCGGAAGAAAGAGATGCGCTACGAGACGCTGACGGATTTGCGCATGGCGCCGATGGCGCTTTTTTCCAGCCTCGATACCTGCGCCTGGGAAATTCCCAAAGCTCCGGCGACCTCCATCTGGGTTTTCCCGTCGTAAAAGCGCATGCTCAGGATCTCCTTTTCCCGTGGGCCCAACGCCCGGAAGGCATTTTGCAGGGTGATGTGTTCCATCCAGGCTTCGTCGGTGTTTTTGGTATCCCGGACCTGATCCATGACGGTCAGCGGGTCGCCGCCTTCGCAGTAGATGGGATCATACAGGCTCACCGGGGCGCACACGGCATCCAGCGCCTGGCTGACCTCCCCGGCAGGGATGTCCAGCTCCCGGGAGATCTCCTCCAGCTTGGGCTCCCGGCCGAGGGTGGCCGTCATGGCCTCTTTGCATTGCAGCACCCGATAGGCAACGTCCCGGATGGAGCGGCTGACCCGGATGGCGGAGTTGTCCCGCAGATACCGCCGGACTTCTCCGGCGATCATGGGCACGCCGTAGGTGGAAAAACGGAGCTGCTTGTCGGGATCAAAATTGGAAATGGCCTTGATCAGGCCGATGCACCCCACCTGGAACAGGTCGTCGGGACTTTCGCCCCGCTTGTCAAAGCGCTGGATCACCGACAGCACCAGCCTCAGATTTCCTTCGATCAGTTTTTGCCGGGCCTGCTCATCCCCGGCCCGGGCCAGCCGCAGGAGCTGATTCATCTCCCGCTGGGGGAGGGTCTTCAGTTTGGATGTGTTCACGCCGCAGATCTCTACTTTTCCCTGCATGGTGTTCCTCCTTGTTGAGAAGTTGATAAAAAGAGTATTTCCCATCGGCGCCGGATGATACCAGAAAAAGGCTTTGTCGGTTTTTAACAAAAAATTTTGCCCCGGAAAAAACGGCGGCAAAATTTTACATCCGCATTTCGAAAACTTCAGAACAATTTCGCCCGATTTTTTTAAGACCGAACGTTCGCCAAACGGTGACGTAACACGAGGAAGTTGTCAACCGGGCAGGATTTTTTAACAGCTTTCCCGAAAGTTTTCCACATGGGAGGCGGAAGATCCAAAGGGCCGAAATACCTGTTGAAAACTCAGAGTTTTCCACATTCTCCACATAGTTTTCCACACGACTTTTCCACAGGGGGTTGAAAAGTTTGAAAGGGATTCGGTTTACATAATCAAATTCGACGGGATGCGACCAATTTCGCATTTTTCTTTCGGCGGTGAAAATTACCACAGGGTCGATCTTTGTGCAAAAATTTGCTCTTGACAAAGAGCA
>CAZONA010000182.1:0-1939 GCA_964581025.1 uncultured Lachnospiraceae bacterium | reverse complement strand
GATGAATACGCGCTGTGCGGATCGTACGACAAATCAAATGAAATGCTTTCAAGCTCATAGTTGAGATAATCGCCTTCCTCGATGCCACTTGATGTAGCATAATTCAAAGTTATATAAGCATGATACACTTCAGCGGCTTCTTCACTCATATTTCCATACCATGTTCGATAGCCTTGGTTATAATCAAATACTACTTTGTTAGGCGCGACCATAAAAATTTCGGATGTAACGTGTTTATCTGTGTCATTTTGAGCTAAATACAATCCGCTTTCATCATCAAAATATATTCTTTCGTTATCAGGAAGATCATCATTTCCTTTAAGCAGAATGAACTTATTTGTTTCAAAAAACTCCGCTGACAGATCCGGAGCAATTTCTGGTTTATATATTTGCCACAGATCACCAAGCGCATTTACCGAGCCTAAATATGCCTTAAAATCATCAGTCAAACATTCAAAATCTGATTTTACAATTTTTCCGTTATACCATTGGAAAGCTTTCGGTTTGTCATATATAAGGGAAGATATCCGCGAACCGTTATCAGTTTTGGCGTGTATAAAACTTTTCGGCGAATCGGTAGGGAATGTGAGCGGCACGGATGTTTTTTCATTGGAAAAAACTAGGTCTTTTGTTGCATCTATTTTCAAAAGGCTTTCCACTCGTGCCGATAATAATTGCTCGCTGACACAGCCGTATGTTAAATCATTTTTTACGATCAGATATCTGTCAAAAAAACCAACAATTTCAGGAGCTTCTTCGCATACACTCGCAAACACAGATGCAGCAAAAGCAATAACCATCGTTGTTGCAACAACAATTTTTAACAATTTCATTTTATTCTCCTTTAATCTTCAAAGAATGCGCGTGGATCGATATAGACAGCATTACCATATGAATCTAAATAATAAAAATCAATATGTAGATGTGGTGTCATGTCATTTTTACCGACCTCATATGTATTACCCACTTTTCCAATAATAGTAGTATCTGATATAACTTCATCCCCAACACGTAGAGTGGACTGTTCAGCTAAATGTTTATACGACACATAATAGGTTGTTCCGGTATAACTAAATTTTACTCGTACAACATAACCAGCACCGTTTAGCCAACCCGAAAATGTTACCGTTCCGGCAGACACACTTTTTATTTGCTCGTTCGTTATAGTTGAATAATATAAATCTACACCTTTGTGCACCGCGGGATAGTTATTAGTTCCCTCATAGCAACGATAACCGTATTTACTTGAAATATATCTGGTTCCTCTCACTGATGATCCTATTATAGGCCATCTCAAAGTAGGGTATGTTGATTTTGAAATTAAAGTAAAATTCAATGTTGAAGCCGAAGAAGTAACAGTAGGATAATATTGTTCTGCACATCCTGCTGCGCCTGCATTTATACCGTGAGCTCTATCTAACATCGTAATCGTTATTGTTCCGGACGACAAAATTACAGTCTGCCTATTATCAGGATAATCTTCCGTCAATATTTCAATATATGAATTTTCAATCAATTCGCCAGATGAATTTTTTACATTTACGGTAACATCATACGAATCTTGAATTTCAAGTATCCAAGTTTGGTTAGCACTAGTGTCGCGCGCTTCCATTCGCACACTACCCGATGATTCTGTTAAATAATTTGACGTTGATGTGTTCATAATCAAAAATGTACCGTCCGTTTGTGCAACAAAGTTCCAATTGAGATTGTTTGAGGCGGAACTTGTTACTGTAGAATTATTTGCGGACATCAACTTATTTGTTCCGTAATCGGAGCTTAACAAGTAAATTCTATCCGAATGATTGCTACTGTTATAATACATTCTGAAATATTGTTCTAAAAGTTGAGAGTTGGATTTCATCGTCGCGCTACCGGATGATGTTATATTCAAGTATTTTCCCGTGGCAGTGTTTTGGATTTTATACAGTCCATTTTG
>CAZONA010000181.1:0-1945 GCA_964581025.1 uncultured Lachnospiraceae bacterium | reverse complement strand
ACTGCCACGCTTGGACATATCATAGTAGTTATAGCGGTATGTCCCCGTGTAGAACGGGTTTTTGAGTATCAGGCTTACGGTTGTAGGTGTCCATTCTTTTCCGCTCCTATGGCGTACTCCTGCGGCGTTGAGAGCCTTTGCCACGAACAGCAAGGAGTTGTTTTCCTCGTACAGTTCATAAATGCGGAGTACAACAGCACTTTCTTTCTCGTTGACGCTGAATGTTTCGGTCTGCTTGTCATAGTCATAGCCGTAAGGGACTCTGCCGCCGTTCCATTGTCCGTTGCCAGCTCTGGAAATCATAACGGCGGTAACACGCTCTGCTGTCATCTTGCGTTCAAGCTCTGCAAACACAAGAATGATTTTGAGCATAGCCTCGCCCATTGCGGACGAAGTATCAAATTGCTCGTTCTTGGAAACGAAGGTAACGCCCAACTTTTTCAGTTCGTCATACATAGCGGCGAAGTCCAAAAGGTTTCTGCTGATGCGGTCCAGTTTCCAAACAAGAACGTGGGAAAACTCCCCGTCTCGTATACGGGACATCATCTGCTGGTAGTCTGGGCGGTCTGTATTCTTGGCTGAGAAGCCAGCGTCCTCGAACACCTCGTAAGAGTCGGCGTTCAACACATACTTTGCGTATGCAATCAGTTCTTCTTTTTGTACGGGCAGACTGTCCTTGTCTACCTGATAGTGCGTGGAAACACGAACATATATCGCCACTCGCTTGGAGTTGAGGCGGTCAGTTATCTTGCTCATTATCAATCACCTCCAAATTGGCAAAGCCTCTCTCCTTTTTATCGGAGGAGGCTTTTTCGCTCGTGTCTTGGTATTGCTGGAAGTCGATACGCAGGAGGCGTGGTTTATTCGACTCCCGTTTTAGCCGACTTGCGACGTAGCGTCGCCTTGCGTCATCTGCAATACGAATGTTTTTTCCTCTGGCGTGAGGTAGGTGTCAAGAACACTCCAAATGATGTTCTTGTGGTCGTCGTCTGCTCTGCGGTACGCATTGGCGAGAACGACAATCTCCTTTTCGGGTTCCCTGTATGGCTGCGGGCTGAGGTTGAGGTCCATAATGTAGTCAATGGACACATTCAACGCTTGGGCAATGCGAGCCACAATTTCAAGGTTGGGTTTGTGTACACCTTTGAGGTAGCGGGAGATGGTGGCTTCCGTAGTGTCTGTTTTTTCGGCAAGCCAAGCCTGTGTTACTCCTCTGGACTCAATGATGTCTCTGAGTCTGGTTGAAAAATCTGTCATAGTAAAATACCTCCTACTCGTAATATTATAACTCATCTTATAAACTTTTACAAGATTTCTTACTAAAATTATAAGAAACCTCTTGACCTTACAGAAAAAATATACTATAATATAGGTGTAGATTAAAAAAGAAAGGAGGTTCGCACAGATGAACCTAACCGAATTGAAGGTTGCCCGTATTCGTCGGGGCGTTAAGGCTCAGGTAATTGCGGACGCATTAGACAAAACCGTTGATAGCTATATCAAGAGAGAGAATGGCAATGTTAGGATTACTCTCAGCGATGCCTTCACTATCACGAATGTTCTGCACCTATCCCTTACGGAGTTTGTTACTATTTTTTTTGACGGGGACTTACCTTTTTGTCAAGAAAGCGATAGCGATTATAAATTCCGTCAATACGCTTTTCCTTTGATGGAGGCGAGAAAGAGAGCTGGCTGCACAGAGGAACGAGCAGCCGCAGCCCTCAGACTTCCCGTATCTGCCTACCGAGCAAGGGAAAAAGGCAAGGTTCTTATTTCTTTGAGCGAGTGTGCAATTCTCTCGAAGATGTACGGTCTTTCGTTGGACGAGTTCAATGATATATTTTTTAGATTGAACTTACCGTTTCGTAAGTCCGACCTTGAACCTTACACCAATATTATACCAAGAAGCGGAGGCGAAATAAATGCCAAAGAAAGCTACGAAAGC
>CAZONA010000180.1:0-1953 GCA_964581025.1 uncultured Lachnospiraceae bacterium | reverse complement strand
ATTGCGCCCTCGAGGTATTTTTCAAAGCCCGGGAAGCAAGTTGCTCGCTTCCCCTCGAGGTATCCCATTTTACCGAGGACGGACGGTGCGGCGCAGATAGCGCAGACGAGCGAGCCTCGGGACATTGCGTTATCTACGGTTATTTTCACGGTATCGCTGAGCTCGAGGTTAGTCGTACCCGGCATACCGCCCGGCAAGATCACGACCTCGGGACGTTTATCGCAGAGCTCAACGTCCTTAATATCGGCGACGACCTCAATACCGTGTGCGCCCTTGACCTTATTATCTCCGCCCACGGCGACCGTTCTGACCTCAAATCCGGCTCTGCGGATAAGGTCGACGGGTGTGAGCGCTTCAAGCTCCTCAAAGCCTTCTGCCAAAAACACATAGATCATAATCTTACCTCCGTTTTTTTATTTTTTCAAATTTATCAGATCGCCGTATTTGCAAGCTGCGAGAGGGGGATCTCCCTCTCCTCACGAGTATTCAAATTTTTGATCTTAACGACTCCCGATTCAAGCTCCGCTCCGCCCATTATGGCGATGCGGTTATATCCGCCCTTGACGGCGTAATCTATCTGCTTACCGAATTTTTTCGAGCCGAGGTAGAGGGATGCAGTTGCGCCCGTTCTGCGAAGTGCGTCGACGAGAGCGATATATTCGCAGTACGGGACGTCATCGAAGCGTGCGACGAGCACCTTCGGCGTATCGTCTGCGGCAAAATCGGGGCAAAGTCCGTGGGTTACGAGGAAATTCTCGAGCGTAACGTCGCCCATTCCATAGCCGACGCCGCTGACCTTAGCGTTCTTAACGAACAGTCCGACGAGGTTATCGTAGCGTCCGCCTCCGAACATTGCACGGTTATTTTCGGGCGATTCGTCAAAGACCTCAAAGACCGTTCCGGTATAGTAATCGAGTCCTCGGATGATTCCGAAATCGAACGTGCAATATTTATCGAGTCCCGTTTGCTCAAGAAGCTCAAAAAGGTCGGAGAGCTCCTTAGCGCCCGTGGAATCGGGGCAGAGGGCTGTTGCCTCGCGGACGTTCATCGTATAGAGAGAATCGAGCCTTGCGAGCCTTTCGGAATCAATACCCAGCTCCGCCATTTCACGCTCATAGACCTCACGCAAAATTTTATTTCTCTTATCCACTACCTTGGAGACCGCCTTCGAATGCTCCGCATCGCCTCCGCAGATGGTGCAGATGACGTCGTTGAAGAAGCGGCGGTTATTTATATGGACCTTGAACATTGTTTCGTCCGCTCCGAAGGCACGCATAACGTTGATCGCACTCTCGACGATATCCATATCCGCCTCGAAGCCGTCGCATCCGAAAATGTCGACGTTGAGCTGCCAAAATTCACGCAGTCTGCCACGCTGCGGACGCTCGTAGCGGTACATATTGGGGATCGAGAACCATTTGAGCGGCATATTCAGGTCGTTCATTTTGGCAGCGACCATACGTGCGACGCTAGGCGTCATTTCCGGTCTGATGGCAAGCTGACGGTTGCCACGGTCCGTGAAATTGTAGGTCTGCTCCTTGGCAATTTCCTCTCCGCTCTTTGCGATATAAAGCTCAAGGCTCTCCATCATCGGTGCGCCGTATTCCTCATACGCCGAGCTCTCAAGCGTTTTTCTTATCACTCCGAAGAACCAATTGCGGAAACGCATCTCCTCGGGGTAGAAGTCCCTCGTGCCCTTATAGGGCTGTGTGGATAACAAATTACTCAAAATAACACCTCTTCAAAGTTAATGCTTTTATGTTACCTTTAAGTATATCACAAAATTTGCGATTTGTCCATACGGTTTTTGAAAATCGTCGGAAAAGTGAAAAAATCGTGTTTTCAATGGAAAAGTTTAACAGAATGTTAACAATTGTTGAACTAATTTTGACGTAGAGTTAATCTTCGTCGTGTATACTTATTCGGCAAGTCGAATTTGGGCGGATTTTGGGG
>CAZONA010000179.1:0-1956 GCA_964581025.1 uncultured Lachnospiraceae bacterium | reverse complement strand
CTGTAAATCTGTTGTCACTGACTTCGGTGGTCCGAATCCACCATCCCCCACCAAAGCACTTCTCAGAAGTGCTTTTTTCACGGAACTTTAATTGCATGCGAGATCTATTACGATCCTTTTTCATAGTTTTCCAACCAAAAAAACCGACCTTCGGGTTGGTTTTTTCGGTTATTTGGGAATATTTTGCGAAATTTATTGACTACGGGGCGAAAAGGTGCTATAATCAAAGAGTCAAAATTAAAAAATACGGAGGATTCTATTATGAACCGTTTACAAGACAAGGTTGCCATCATCACGGGCGGAAATTCCGGCGTCGGTGCGGCTACCGCTATGAAATTCGTCGGTGAGGGAGCTAAGGTCGTCATCACCGCACGCCGTCAGGCTCAGCTTGACGATGTTGCAGAGAAGATCCGCGAGGCAGGCGGAGAGGTTCTTCCCATCTGCAGTGATATCTCGAAGCCCGAGGACGCAAGAAGAGTCGTTGCCGAGACGCTCGAGAAATTCGGCAAGATCGACGTTCTCATCAACAATGCAGGCGTACTCGATAACGGACTTAAGGCTATCGACAGCTTCAGCGACGAGGATATGGACAGAGTTATCGACATCAATACCAAGGGCACTATGTGCATGACTCGTGAGGTTGCAAAGGAAATGGCAAAGACGGGCTACGGCTCGATCGTCAACGTTGCGTCCGTTGCAGGCGTTATGGGCTGCGGCGGTGCGGCTTACGTTGCATCCAAGGCGGCTATCGTCGGACTCACAAGACACACCGCACTTCGCTTTGCGGGCACGAACGTCCGTTGCAATTCGCTTTGCCCCGGAACGATAGTTACTCCCATGGTCGCAGGAATGAACCCGGCGAATATGGATATGAACATCTTCGGACAGATGATGAAGCACAACGACCTCAAGGTCCAGCCCTGCTTCCCCGATGACGTGGCAAATATGCTCGTGTTCTTCGCATCGGACGAGTCCCGTGCGATCACCGGTCAGTCCATCGTTACCGACTTCGGCTCGACGCTTTGATATCCGAATACAATAAAAAAAGAACCGAGTCCGTCGACTCGGTTCTTTTGTGCTTTGCACGGCTTATTCGGCAAAGGATATTTTAATTTTCAGATTTCCAAACAGCGGAACGTCCGTCATGGTCCTGTAGTCCTTGACCTCAAGCGGCACGTCGGAAGAAATATAAATATCAATTCCGTGATCACTGTAGCACCACATAAACTTAATACTGTGAGAGGAGATCTCGCAGTCGTATGCCTCCCACGGCTTGTACTCGGTTGTGAAGCTGTCAAGAGGATCAATATCGCAAATGGATATTTTGATACGCTCCGAATAAAGATAATCGTCAAGTGAGCAGACCTGCTCACCCTTGTAGAAGGTCTCGCCCTCCCACTGTTGAACAAGATATCCGCTCGCACCGAAGCACCCGACCGAGACGGAAAAGCCGTCGTCGCCCCTCGACGAAATGTCAAAAGAGCCGACACCGATCATACTCCCGCAGGACGTCAGCATACCAAGCAGGATTGCCATTGCGACAAGGATCAAAAATTTCGATGTTGTTTTCATAAGATGCCCCCTTTAACTTTTCTGTGTTAATGTTTTGAACCGTAAAATAGTGGATTAATAGCCTTTGATGTTGGCACGTTTTTCAATTTTGTCCGCTACACCATCCTCATCGAAATGAATCAGGTAATATTCATCGTATATCGGAGCAATCAGCATATAAAAATCAATATCATTAATGCCGTTCGCAGTCAAATATCCGCACCAGCCATCGCAGTACGAGCCATCTTCATTGAACTTCGCATCTATGAAATCAAAATTTCCATACCTGTCCTGTATTTCGTCGGATGACTTGCCGATGATCTGATCACTGTCGTACATATATGATTTGTCTATGAATTTGTGAACCGAACAGGATGTCAGTAAGCTTAATAATATTGCCAATGC
>CAZONA010000178.1:0-1968 GCA_964581025.1 uncultured Lachnospiraceae bacterium | reverse complement strand
AGGATTAAATAAATGTCAAAACTAAATATAGATCAAAAAACAATAAAGGACTTATTTTCAGCAAAAAAAACTGATTTTTTGATTCCAGATTATCAAAGACCTTATGCTTGGACTGAAGTAGAATGTTCTACGTTATGGGATGATATGTTTAATTTTGCCTTTCCGGATCGAGACTATTCTAAATTTGATAGTGATAATGATGAATATTTTTTAGGACCAATTGTTACATTTAAAAATGATGATAAATTAGAGGTTATTGATGGACAACAAAGATTGACTACATTAATGCTTTTATTAAGGGCTTTCTATGATAAATTTGAAAAAATGAAAGATGAAAATTCTATTAAAACTCGTGAATCAATAGCAAAATGTATTTGGAAAACTGATGAGTTTGGAACACCTATTTTTTCATCATTAAAAATCAACTCTGAAGTTGCTACAGATAATGAAAAAGAGGATTTCTTAAATATTTTAAGAACTGGAAAAACATCAACTAAGAAGACAAAATACTCAATTAACTATAATTATTTCATAGAAAAAATTAAGTTATTTTTAGAAGATTATCCATCGTATTTTTCTTATTTGCCAAATAGAATTTTAAACAACTGTATTTTATTGCCTATTGAAGCTGAGTCTCAAGATACAGCATTAAGAATTTTCTCTACTTTAAATGATAGAGGTAGACCACTTGCTGATTCAGATATTTTTAAAGCACAATTTTATAAGTACTATACAAAAAAAGGAAAAAAAGATATTTTTATTAAAAAGTGGAAAGATTTAGAAGAATTGACTGAAAAAATATTTCACCCATTAACTGGTACACCAATGGACGAATTATTTACTAGATATATGTATTTTGAAAGAGCTAAATTAGGAATTAAATCATCAACTATAGAAGCTTTAAGAAAATTTTATGAAAAAGATTCTTATGTTTTATTAAATGATGATTATACTTTAGAAAACCTTATTACTCTTGCAAATTTTTGGAAAGATGTTGCTGAACAAAATGAAGATAGATTTTCAGACAGAGTATTAAGAAAATTATTTATATTGAATTTTGCTCCAAATGGTATGTGGAATTATTTTGTTTCTGTATTCTTTA
Organism: uncultured Lachnospiraceae bacterium; assembly: GCA_964581025.1. GTDB lineage: Bacteria > Bacillota > Clostridia > Oscillospirales > CAG-272 > RGIG4608. The sequence goes on along the minus strand of CAZONA010000178.1, from coordinate 866 downwards.
TGCACTATAAAGATGAAAACGAAATGCTTAATGACGAATTATTCTATACTTTCTTATCAAAAATTATAGCATTTATTTGGACATATGCAATTACAAATCCAGGTGTTAACGCATTAAGAACTCCGGTATTTGCTGAAATGGTTAATATTGTAAATAATAAAGAAATAACTTTCAATGATTTTAAATTTGATACAGATACAATTAGATCAATGATAAATAATTTCAAGTTCTATAATGGTAGACCTATAACTAAATCAATGTTAACTTGGTGGGCATATAATGATGATAATCAAAAATTATTACCACTTTCAGAGGTTTTTGAAATCGAACATATTTATGCCAAAAATAGAAATGAAAAAGAATATACATTATCAAATGATTCATATGTAGAAAGTTTAGGAAATAAATGTTTGTTAGAAAAAAAAATTAATATAAGGGCATCTGATTATAGTTTTAAAGATAAAAAGAAATATTATTTAGGATATGTAAACAAACACGGTCAAAAAAAAGATGGAACTCAAATAATCGAATTATTAAATTTATCTAATAATAATACTGATTTTACCGAAAAAGATTTACTCTTAAGAGAAAAAAGTATAGTAGAATCATTTATTCAATATATCATTGATAATAATTTAGCAAATTAAAAATTAAACTGGAGATTTTTATAGCTAGAGACTTCCACCAACACTGGAGGTCTTTTCTTTATTAAGAAGATTTTTGATGATAATGAATTGCTCAAAGAGTCAACTGCTCGAAATTTTCGAGTAGTTCAAAATGAAGGTGACAGAACAATTTCAAGAGATTTAATTCATTATAATTTACAAATGATTATTGCTATTGGATTTAAAGTGAACTCTGAAAGA
>CAZONA010000177.1:0-1979 GCA_964581025.1 uncultured Lachnospiraceae bacterium | reverse complement strand
CAAGCAAAAAGTGCTTACCGTAATTTTATGGTATCACAAAAAGTGCCCTTTGTCAACAATTTTATTTGAAAAATCCATAAAATGCAATTGTACGTAAAGAAAAAGGGACGCATTGCGTCCCTACAAGCGCCCGGATTTGCACCGGAGTTTCCGCCGAAGCGGCGTTGTCCTCCTGAACCACACTTGCGTTATTTTTTCTCCCTTGTCCAGCCCTCGCCGTGCATTTCATAGGCACGGGAGACGGTCATAAAGGCATTTGGATCTTCCCTATTGATTATATCTCTGAGCTCCGAATACTCGTGCATACTGAACGAGACGATGATCATTTTTTTATTCTCACCCGAATACGCACCGACGGCGTCGACGACGGTTGCGGTACGGTCCATTTTCTCAATCACCTCACGGCAGATGCGGTCGTGATTTTCCGCAACGATCTGTGCGACGTAAGCCTGCGAGCTTCCGAGGAAAAGTCTATCGACGACTGCGGAGCAGACGAATGCGGAGCATATTCCGAGCAGGGACACTACGATATCGCCGATAATGAACACGCCGAGCGTTACTATCACCGCATCGACGATGAATATGACGTGGGAGCTTTTTATCTTCTTATTATATTTACAGATAAGGAATGCGATAACGTCCACGCCGCCGGTCGAGCCGCCCGCAAGAAACGTCAATGCGCACCCTGCGCCCACGAACGCACCTCCGAAAAGTGCGGCGAGGAGGACTGCGATCTCCTTATATTCCGAGCCCTGCAGGACGAATATTCCGCCGAGGACGTTGGGGTTCACGAGGTCGTAAAACAGGCTGAAGAACATGGGGTAAAAGACGGTCGAGACGAGCGTTTTCGCCGCAAAGCCCCGTCCGAGAAACACGAGCCCGAGGAAGAAGAGCACCCACGTCAGCAGCGTGATATGCAGGTCGATCTCCGTCTGTATATTAAACAGGTCGTCGAGCACACGGCGGATGACTATGGCGAGTCCCGAGACTCCGCCCGTTACGAGGTCGAACGGGACGATAAATACCGCCGTGCCGAATGCGAGCACCGCCGTGCCGAAAAGGATGAGAAATATATTTTTAAGTACGGACGCAAGGTCCTTTTTCAAAAAGCTTGCCATCATAACCCTCCGAGGATCAAGATCTATCCTATATATTATACACCATTCGGAGAATATTTTCAACAAGCTTTTGATCTTTTTTTGAATTTTTGACAAAATCGGACAAATCTTTGTGATAATTGCACAAAGAGTGCGACTGTTTTATATTGAAAAATGCTAATTCAAACAAATTTGAGAAATTTTTATCAAAGGTCTTGTATATTTTTCGAAAATGCGATAAAATAAACATGTATGGGGATTTAACGATCCCAAACCATTGTAAAAATATTTATTTATGGAGGACATTAAAATGTCAGTAAAAGTTGCAATTAACGGATTCGGTCGTATCGGCCGTCTCGCATTCCGCCAGATGTTCGGCGCAGAGGGCTACGAGATCGTTGCCATCAACGACCTTACCAGCCCCAAGATGCTCGCTCATCTTCTCAAGTATGACACCGCTCAGGGTAACTACCTTGCTATGGGACATACCGTTGAGTCCGACGACGAGGCAGGCACGATCACGGTCGACGGAAAGACTCTCAAGATCTATGCAGAGAAGAACGCTGCAGATTGCCCCTGGGGCGAGCTTGGCGTAGACGTCGTTCTCGAGTGCACGGGCTTCTATACATCCAAGGCTAAATCTCAGGCTCACCTCGATGCAGGCGCAAAGAAGGTCGTTATCTCCGCTCCCGCAGGAAACGATCTTAAGACCATCGTTTTCGGTGTTAACAACGAAACTCTCACCGCTGAGGACAACATCATCTCCGCAGCTTCCTGCACCACGAACTGCCTCGCTCCCATGGCTAAGGCTCTTAACGATTACGCTCCCATTCAGAGCGGTATCATGACCACCGTTCACGCTTACACCGGCGACCAGATGAT
>CAZONA010000176.1:0-1984 GCA_964581025.1 uncultured Lachnospiraceae bacterium | reverse complement strand
GGGGGAATTTGTGATACAATAATTAAGTTATGATCTTGGGAGGTGAGAAAAACGGACAAATACAAAAAACTCCTGTCAAACACATTGATACTTTCGATAGGCACGTTCTCGTCGAAGCTGCTCGTCTACTTCCTGATGCCGCTCTATACGGCGATACTCAGCAAGGAGCAGTACGGCACGGCGGATCTTATCACCAACGCCGCAAATCTCCTCATCCCGTTCTGCTGTATCGGCATCACGCACGGGGTTTTCAGATTTTCCGCAGACAATTCGGAGGATCATAAAACCGTATTCTCGTCGGGAGTGAGCGTTCTGCTCGCCTCAAGTGCAATATTCCTCGTGCTCTCGCCCCTCATCTCGTTTGTGCCGTACTTCGAGGACTACGCCCCCCTGCTCGCATTTTACGTCATAAGCTCCAATTTCCATACGCTCTGTAAGGAATACATCCGTGCACGTGGATATATGAAGCTCTATGCGTTCTCGGGAATACTCGGAACGGCTCTGACGATAGCGTTCAACCTGCTCTTTTTAATACCGATGAAGCTCGGTGTCGTCGGCTACGTTCTTTCCGTCGCCGTGGCGGACGCAGTCGGAACTGTGTTCCTCTTCGTCTGGGCAAAGCTCTATCGGGACGTCTCCCCCACGTTCGTTTCAATGCCGAAAATAAAGGAAATGCTCCGCTATAGCCTGCCGATGATGCCCACAACGGTCATCTGGTGGATAACTAACGTATCAGACCGCTTCGTCGTAACCTATATCTGCGGAAGCGGAGAAAACGGACTCTATTCCGCCGCATATAAGATCCCGACCGTCATCGCACTCGTCGCAAGCGTCTTTAACGAGGCGTGGCAGATCTCCGCAATCTCCGACTCCGGAGACGAGGGGGAAGTGAGCACGTTTTTCTCTGCAGTATTCGAAAGATATCAAGCCGTCCTATTCCTCGGCTGCTCGGTGCTCATACCGTTCTCGGGACTCTGCACTCGAATCCTTCTCGATGACTCCTATTACGAGGCGTGGCAATTCATACCCGTGCTCCTGCTCGCAACGGTCTTTTCGTCCCTCGTTACCTTTATCGGAACGATATATATATTTAAGAAGAAAACCGCAATGTCCCTTATTACCGCAGCGATCGGCGCAGGATTGAATATCGTGCTCAATTTCCTGATGATCCCGAGCCTCGGCGCACAGGGAGCGGGAATCGCAACCGCCATAAGCTACTTTGCCGTGTTTGCGGTGCGAGCGGTGCATTCGAAATCCTTTATGCCGTTCGACCTGAAGGAATGGAAGCTCGGACTCAATATTTTGATAGTCCTCGCCCAAATCGTCCTGATGCTCTCAGGTGCGAAATATAATTTCCCATTGCAAGCGGTGCTCGTCTGTGCGATCTGTGCACTCAATGCAAGGTCGCTCATCACGGCGGTGAAGGGAATTTTGAAAAAATTCATAAAAATTTCGTAAAATTTTCGCAAAATGCGAAAAAAACTCTTGCAAAATCGGAAAAGCTGTGGTATAATACACGATGTATGTGTATGCCACATAGTTATCATATGGAATAGTCCGCTGCGCAGCTCTGCATGAATATTCCGAATATTAAGGAGGAGCCATCATGGATCTTATTAAGGCTTTTACAAACGAGCAGCTCAAGAAGGAGATCCCCGAGATCAACGTAGGTGATACCATCCGCGTTCACAACAAGATTAAAGAGGGAACTCGCGAGAGAATTCAGCTTTTCGAGGGAACAGTCATCGCTAAACACGGCGGCGGCATCTCGGAAACATTTACCGTAAGAAGAGTAGCATACGGCGTAGGCGTCGAGAAGACGTTCCCCGTCCACTCTCCCAACGTTGAGAAGGTCGACGTTATCAGACACGGTAAGGTAAGACGCGCTAAGCTCTACTATCTTCGTGATAGAGTCGGTAAGGCGTCCAAGGTTAAGGAAAGAATCTGACCGAAAAGGCAGAGCACTTAGGTGCTCTGTTTTTTT
>CAZONA010000175.1:0-1996 GCA_964581025.1 uncultured Lachnospiraceae bacterium | reverse complement strand
TTTCGAGTGCATCCGGAAAAACGGCTTTAATCGGTTTAAGGCAAAGAAATTTTTTGCCTATTTTGTATGTTGCGATTTTTATTTTTTGTTTAAATGTTTTTTTGGGTTTAACGCCGGCACTGTCTGCAAGTATTATTTTTGTGATTTCAAACGGAAGCTCTTTTCGTTCAAACATTTTTATTATTATTCTTCCACCGAACGAGTGTCCTAAAAAGGCAGCTCTTTTTACGTCAAAATTTTTGAGGAATTTGATTACAAAATCAACATAGTCGTCAACGCACCACGCCGACGGCGGTTCATCGCTTTCGCCGAAGCCGGGCATGTCGAGAGCAATCACACGGTATTTTGCAGACAACATTGCGATTATATCTTTAAAAAGTGTTATGTTTGAACCCCAGCCGTGCAACAAAACAACGGTTTCGCCGTTTCCTTCACATATATAATTAATATTCAAGCCGTCCGTTACAATATTCAAAATTTATCGCACCTCGTCACACTTATTATATATCCACATACAAAAACAGTATACCATAAATTAACACTGCATTGCAATAATTAATATCAAAAAATTGGCCGATAATTCTGCAGTTGTCAAACATATGGTCCATTTTTATCAAAAAAATTTTCAATGTGTTTTGTATGTGTACGTTTTTTGCAGTAGTAGCAGTAGTTTTGTGGGTAGTGTGGTAAAGTCAACGACTTTTCCATACTATCCACAAAATATTTACATTCATATGAGCCATATGTAATCATAAAGCTTCTGCATAGGGCTCTTGCCTTTAAATATTCTCATCGGCTTGTTGTTTGTCCATTTCATATGTTCCTTTAATTTTCGGTTAGCTTCTTCTGTTTCTTTGAATGTTTCCCACTCATAAAAGTATCTTTGATCCATTCTGTGACTTCTTTCTACTTTTCCATTATGCCAGGGCGTTCTTGGCTTTATTAATCGGTGTTCTATACCTAATTCAGATAGTTTTATTTCAAACGGACACTTTGTTTCGTCACTAATGAATTTGTAGGTAAATTCCGTTCCGTTATCTGTTTGAATACACTTTACTTCAAACGGAAACCATTCTAAAAACATTTTAAGGAATTTAACCGAATTTTCAGGTGTATGTTCCTCGAAAATATGAACATACCTTACACGTGTACACTCATCTATTGCTGTCCATTGATAAAGATTTTTCTCATCTCTGCGCAGTTTTCCTCTAATGCAATAATATGGTACAACCTTAACATCAATCTGAACTTTCTCGCCCGGTATTTCACATGCTGTACATTGACGGTAATTTCTCCGCCCCTTTTTCTTTGGTTTCTCTATTAAGCCTAATCGCCTTAACGCATGAAATAATCCGCCTTGTGAGCGCGTATATCCCTTTTCCTGTACCAAAATGCAATATACATAATCTATCCCTTTTCGTCCGTGTTCCTGCCAAGCTTCCGTGATTATGGCTTCTTCAAATATTGTATGCTGCTTTGGATGACTATGTGGTTGTCTTGATTTATCCTTTAAGCTCTGCCATGTCCCGTCATATCTCTTACTCCAGCGTTTTATGTTGCTCAATGGCTCTTTATACTTCCTTGATGCCTTGCTTTTGCCATATTTCAAAGAATATTCAATTATACGTTGACGTTTCTTAGCTTTTTGTGTTACAATGTTCATAGAAAATCAAAATTCCTTTCATGTATGTTTTCATAGCAAAAAACATTATATCACATTGAATTTTGATTTTCTATTTTTTATGGGTCATATGTATTATATCAATACATTTTTGAAATTATGTCCGCAATGGCTTAATTTACAAATAATTACAATTATTAATCGGTAGCGTAAAACAGATATCTTTAGCGTTGCGAGGTTGAAACGAATTATTGTAGCTTTTGCTGCGCAAAAGCATAAATCAAAATCATGTTATAATCTCCCACTGAAACCCTGAGGAGCAATGCTCCCTGCGAGGTTACAATTTGTCGCAAGCTCTGCTCTTTGCAAGCAAAG
>CAZONA010000174.1:0-1997 GCA_964581025.1 uncultured Lachnospiraceae bacterium | reverse complement strand
GATAGATCTGATAGAAAACGGCAGACTTCCACCAGCCGTGTTTGGTTTTGTCCAGTAAAATTCGTTGCATAAAATCACCTGTGCGTATTATTTGTTGATCTCAGCGGAAAGCAATGCGCTGAAAGCTTTGGCGTTCCCAAAGTCGGCAAATTTGTACCGGAAGCCCTCGTAAACGAAATTCAGATAACGGTTGAATACAAAGTAGCTGGATCTAAAATCGGAAGCCTTTGTCAAATCGATTGTATACAAAAGATCCCCGATATTATGTTGAAAATCGATGTCGTAAATAAAAAGAGTCTTTTCTTTCAGGCACAGCAAAACCAAACCATATTCGAGATTGGGCAATGTTTTTGCGTTTGCAACAACGGCAGCGTTGCGGTCTGCGATCAGCCCTCTTTCCATCAGGGTATCTACCAGTTGAACAAATTTCATAGTCGCGCGCTCCTTTTCCATGTCATTCCAATTTCAGTATAAGTGAAAAGCAGTGTTTTTGCAAGATGTTTTTTGCTGTGTGAAAAGGAACAGATGCAGCATACCTTCCCTGGATTTATATATTATAGCATCGCGGCTTGTAAATAAAAGAAAAAACGATATAAAAGCAGTGGCGGCAAGGCCATGGTGGTCAGTTTTCTCCGGGGTATTTGATAATTTGTCATTAATTCTACTTGCTATTTGCCCTTTTTATGGATATAATACACACTAGAGAGATTATGGGGAGGTATACCCATGAACGATAAAAAACACATTCTACTTTTGACCACCGGCGGCACCATTGCTTCCATGCCCGGCGGCGAGGGGTTGGAACCTCGCTCCTCCGGCGTATTTGAACGCGAAATGGAGCAGCTGCGCACCTTTTACGACATCACCGTGAAAGATCTGATCTGTCTGGACTCCTCCAACATCCGCCCTGCGGAGTGGCAGATCATTGCCCGGGGCATTTTTGAAAACCGGGTCGGTTACGATGGCATCGTGGTATCCCACGGCACGGACACCATGGCTTACACCGCCTCGGCGGTCACCTTCATGCTGCCCAACATCGACCTGCCTGTGGTTTTCACCGGCTCTCAGCTCCCGCTGGCCGATATGCTGTCCGACGGCCCGGACAATCTGCGCACCGCTTTTGCCATGGCTGCGGCCGGAAAGGCCGGGATTTTCCTTGCCTTCGACCGGAAGGTGATGCTGGGCTGCCGGGCGGTGAAGGTGCGCGCCTCCGGCTTCTCCGCGTTTGAGTCCATCAACGCCCGCTACGCCGCACTGGTCAGCAATGCCGGCCTTGCCATCGACAAGCAGGTGCTTCCCACTTTCCACGGTCAGCCCCAACTGAAAACGGACATCAGCGAAGATGTATTCCTTCTGAAATTGACCCCCGGTCTGTCCCCCCGGATCTTTGACGCGCTGGCCGACATGGGCTACAAAGGCATCGTGCTGGAAGCCTTCGGTCTGGGCGGTATCAATGTGCTGGGAGAAAGTCTGGCTGCCATTGGCAGACTTTTGGACAAGGGCATCAATGTGGTGGTCACCTCTCAATGCCTGTACGACAGCTCCAACTTGGGAGTCTATCAGGTGGGTGTGAAGCTGCTGCATCTGGGGGTCATTCAGGCTCGCGACATGACTTCCGAGGCCGCCATGACCAAGCTCATGTGGGCCATCGGGCAGGGACTTGACCAAGCCGGCATTGCCGATCTTTTCGCCACCAATCTGGCCGGAGAGGTCAGCGCGGAATAATTCATAATTGCAAATTACCAATTATAAATTGGGTGACGGATGCATTTTGTAGGGTGGGGGCGTGCCCACACCCCACGGGCGATGTGTAAAATGTAGGGTGGGGATGTATCCCCACCGCAGCCTTCCCGTTGTGGGAAGGCATTTCGGGCGGCCAATGGCCGCCCCTACCGTGGGCTTTCGGCTTTTGGTCGGTGGGGGCGTGCCCCCACCCTACCGATATAATTTGTAATTCATAATTCTTAATTTTTCAAGGGAGGACATTTATGGACCCT
>CAZONA010000173.1:0-2002 GCA_964581025.1 uncultured Lachnospiraceae bacterium | reverse complement strand
TTACTTTTCCTTGTTCCGATGCTGCAAACGCATCAGGTGCCGGATATCCATACATGATAGGAGCTGTTCTATTTGATTTGCATTTTGGACAAATAATCATTGGATGTTTCCTCGCTTCGTGCTACCTTTTACTTACTGCTTATCATCCGCAAAATATGGAAAATCCCATACTTCGTAATTCTCGATTTTACTTATATCTCCGCCACCAAAATCAAAATCATTTTCTATAACCCACAAATTTGTTTCCATATTATGTTTTACATAAAATGTAAAATAGTGTGCTCTTTGTTTGGCATCCGATGTTAATCTAAATGAAGCAACATAAGTTTCAATGGTATCCGTCTTTCTCACATATGAATACTTAAGTTCATAATCATCGTAAAAATTATTCGGTAAATATGTATTGTACAATGCAACCGCACTATTTGCATCCAAACTTGTCGCTACATCCTCATCATCGATGATAAGTTTTACACATTCTACCAAATCAGTATATGTCGCACCTTCTCTATATGCAACTATTCCATCTTCTTTTGATTGCCATCCATCATAACTCGCTTTTGCATAAGCTGGTCCATTCTGCAATTTGACATCATCACCTGCATCTAATTCATCCATATATTTTTTCACACTTTCAATAGTATCATAAATACGGGGATGTTCTGAAGTATACAGTACTTCTCTCATTGAATATTTAGATTGTGCTGTATCCTCTTTTTTATTACAAATTGCTACCAAACATATAATAACCACGATAATCAATAAAACAACAAATACACCTCTTCTGCCTCCATGTTTAGGTGTATTTCCGGTAGAAGGTGTTCTTTTTTTATTTTTCCTTCTTCCAGTTTCTGTGACATATGATATTCCTGTACCGGGAACAGAAAGTGTAGTTCTTGTTTTGCCATTTGCCATTTTTGTAACTCTAGCTCCCTTTCCACCATAGCTATATCCTATACCGGATTTGCTAAAGTTAATCCTTAATCCGCCAACTTTTACACTTTTCCTAAAACGAAAACCCATACAATAACCTTCTCTCTTGTGCTTCTATTCTATATAAAATATTTACCTATTGATTCACATTATGGACAAATGACTATCCTCAAAACTACAATCCTATTTTTCTAACGATTTGAAGATACATTTCAAGTCGTCCAAGCCATACTTTATTGCATCAAAAGTCCGATGATTATTTAAGTATCTATACAAGTTAAGGAATTCTCGATTGTAGAAAAATCCCTTTGGATATTTCTCAATTTCTTCAAATTCTTCAGCAAGTGCCACATATCTACCAAATAATCGCACGCAAAAATCCGTGAATGGTTGAAGTTCTATCACATTCCTACCATCAAAATAACTTTGCATTTCCTGCATAAATTCATTCTTTATGTCAAAAGGGACAATATTTTTTTTATTCTGATCTAATATATATCTATAAGCTAAATATTCCGCATGAAACTCAGACCAAAGGATAAAAAAAATATTGTCTTGTAACTGCCTCATATCGCATATTCCCGTATATTTGGATAATTCCATAAAATCAAATATATGTACTGTTTCATGCAAAATGTTATGTAGTAATTCTACCAGATTGTCTGTTCTTTGGATTAATATCACACAAGTCCCATCTTTCTTTGCATAAAACAATCCGTATGTGCAATCTGGATTAAGACGCTTTGCATATTCAGCATCATCCTCATATACATAATCAAATATGCTATCAACCATCATATATTCGCAATCCGGTAGTTCTATATTTTTGTACTCCGTTTTATTTATAAATGGTTCTATTAGCCTAAAAAAAACTTCATCCAAACTTATTACTCCTTAAATTCTTCAATTTCATTGCTGCTTTTCTAAATGTAACAAAAAACAAAGCCTACAATTTTAAAGCAGAAATATCCATCTTTTTATCGGACAAATAATGGTCATACAATTCTACTGCCGGAATCAATCGGATTTGTATATTTTCCAATCCTAATGATTCCAACATAGGCATTTT
>CAZONA010000172.1:0-2009 GCA_964581025.1 uncultured Lachnospiraceae bacterium | reverse complement strand
CCCCACCCTACAATGGGAATTGCGATAAATTACCCCGCTGCGTTTTGCAGCGGGGTGAAATAACCTGCCCGGTTGTTTTTACTGTTGCGTTTTTTCTGCCGGATGCAGCTTCTTCTGAAGCCAGTCCTTGCCGTCCACAAAGCGGGCCACGATGAAGCTTGCCACATAATCGCCGGCGGCATTGACCATGGTCGCAGGGGGGTCCACCAGATTGCCCAGGGCAATGGCGATGGGATAGGCGATGGCCATTTCATTGGGGAAGAAGATGGTACACAGCACCAGTTCTCCGGTACCGCCGCCGCCGGGCACGCCGGACATGGCAACGGAAGAGAACACCGCCACCACGATGGCAAGAATGGCTTCCCAGGTGCCGAAATCCTTGCCGAAAATGCCAAACAGGAAGGCCACCTTGACAATGGCGGACATGGCGGAGCCATCCATATGCATGGTAGCGCCCATGGGCAGCACGATGTCGGACACGTCCTTGGAAATGCCGGTCTCTTCCGCCACTTCGATGTTGGTGGGGATGGTCGCAACAGAGGAGCAGGTGCCGAAGGAAACGGCAGCGGGCTTGAGCAGGTGCCGGAACATGACCTTCGCCGCACCTTTGCCGCCGCCGAAGCGGGCATACAGCGGGAAGGACGCAAACATGTAGACAAAGCACATGACATAGTAGATGATCAGCGTCCGGCTGTAGTCACCGATGAGGGCGGGGCCGTAAGTTGCCACCAGCGTGGCAAAGAAGCCGAAGAAGCCGATGGGGGCATAGTAGGTGATGATTTTGACCACCTTCATGATGACGTTGCTCAGATCCTCCAGCAGCTTGGCCGTCATGGTCTCTTTTCCGCCGGCCATCTGCACACCGAAGCCAAACAGTACCGCAAACACGATCAGCGGCAGTATGGCCTTGCGGCTCCACAGCTCCGGGAAGTCGGGCTTGGTGAAGAAATTGATGATCATGTCCGCAACGCCCAATGTTGCGCCCACTTCGCCTTCCACCACTTCGTACTGGCCCTGGACCAGGGGGAAGATGCGGCAGATGACATACATGACCACGGCGGCAATGGCGGCGGTGATGCAGAATGTGGCCACCGTCACGCCCATGATCTTACCTGCCCGCTTCATGGAGGCCATATTGGCAATGGCCGAAGCGATGGAGCAGAACACCATGGGAACCACGATGCAGAACATCAGATTGATGAATACGGTGCCCAGAGGCTCCAGCACCGTTGCGCCGGCGCTGATCACCTCGTCGCCGTTTTTGACCACGGGCCAAATTGCGCCGACAATGCATCCGGCAACAATGCCGGTGAGCATGGTGATGATAAAACCGTAGTTTTTCAGAAGTTTTTTCAAACTCAGTTCCTCCTTTGGAAGTTTCTTTCAATGTATCCCAGTGCATTATACAAAATCACGTCCGTCATTGCAAGCACAATGTGCTTCTGCGAAAAAATCTCCATGCCACACGGGCATGGAGATGGGATGTGTTCAGCTCTTGCGCACAAATCGCTCTTTGCACCGGGGGCAGGTAATGGCGATCTTGCCCTTTCCCCGGGGGACCCGGACGCTCTGACGGCACCGGGGGCAGTCATAATAGCGGTGGTCCCGGTCTTTGATCCGGTCGAAAAATTGCAGAAACTTCCGGTTTTCCTGATAACGCTTGTAGGTATTGCGGGACAGCGTCCGGAAAATGGCCCAGATCATCAGCGCATAAGACGCAGCGGTCAGCAGCAGATTGACCAGCGGCACCTGCACAAATCCGGAGACCAGGCACACGGCCAGCGCAACCAGCAAAATGGTCATATTCAACTTATCCGTGCCGTAGCGCCCGGCCATGAAGCGGCGCATGCCGGCATTCAGATTTGCAAAGAAATTTCGAAACATAGTTTTATCACCTTACACCTGTGAATTGCTTCTCTTATTATATTGCAAACCCGGCGGATTTCAACCGGATACGGCGAATATTTACGGATTGTTTAATATTTGTTTAAGGAATCTCCCTCTTGGCG
>CAZONA010000171.1:0-2027 GCA_964581025.1 uncultured Lachnospiraceae bacterium | reverse complement strand
TGCGGCTTCGCCGCAGGCGACACCAATTTGGTGCGGCAAAAACTTTTATTCGGGGCGCATCAAGCCCCACAAAAACAACTAAAAAGGTAAAAAATATGAAAAAAAGAGTATTTTTAATAGTTCTTGATTCCTGCGGCGCAGGTCAGATGCCCGACTGTGCGAGGTTCGGCGACCACGACTGCAACACGATCAAGAGAATTTCCACCTCGCCCGAATTCTCCTGCGAGAACACACGCAAAATGGGTATCGGAAACATCGACGGACTTGATTTTCTCGGCACGGTCGATCATCCCACCGCCTGCGTTGCACGTCTTGCGGAGCGTTCGATGGGCAAGGACACGACGATAGGACACTGGGAGATCGCCGGCATCGTTTCCGACACGCCCCTCCCCACCTATCCCAACGGATTTCCGCAGGAGATCCTCGATGAATTCAGCGCAAAGACCGGTCGCAAGGTACTTTGCAATCTTCCCTATTCGGGCACGGACGTCATTCGAGACTACGGCGAGGAGCACCTGCGCACGGGTGCGCTGATCGTTTACACGAGTGCGGACAGCGTTTTCCAAATTGCCGCACACGAGAGCATCGTTCCCCCCGAGCAGCTCTACGAATATTGCCGCATCGCACGCTCCATTCTCACGGGCGAGCACAGCGTCGGCAGAGTCATCGCACGTCCCTTCGAGGGAAATCATCCCTTTAAGAGAACCGCAAATCGCCACGATTTTTCGCTTGAGCCCTACGGCAAGACCGTGCTTGACGCCATTGTCGAGCAGGGCAAGACCGTTTACGCAATTGGAAAGATCTACGATATTTTCGCCGGCAGGGGCATCAGCTACAAGACCTTCACGCATTCCAACACCGAGGGAATGGAGCTTTCCCTTGACGCTCTCGATCACGATTTTGAGGGGCTTTGCTTCATAAATCTCGTGGATTTCGATATGCTCTACGGTCATCGTCAGGACGTCGACGGCTACGCAAGAGCGTTTGCGGAATTTGACCGCTGGCTTCCGTCGTTTACGGAAAATATGCGAGACGACGATATTCTCATCATCACCGCCGACCACGGCTGCGATCCCGGCGACGATCACACCGACCATACCCGTGAGTACGTTCCCTGCATAATGTACGGCAAGAACGTCAAGCCCGGTAACCTCGGTACGAGAAGCACCTATTCGGACATCGCCGCCACCGTCGCCGAGTACCTCGGAGTCGACTTCGATTGCCCCGGTACGTCTATGCTGGATTTTGATTGATCGGTGCGAACGCTTTCTCGACAAATTTTTCCGACAATGTTATAATCCTACTTGAAAGGAAGGTGCACAAAATGCCGAGAGGAATTATTTATTTGATGTCGACCGCCGTCCCGGGACTTATAAAGATAGGCAAAACGAGGTCGGACTGCTTCGAGCAGAGAATGTACAATTTGGAGCACGACGGATACCGCAACGTAACCGCTCTGAAAAGAGAATTTGCCATTGAGGTCGAGGATTACGACGAAAAAGAAAAAATGCTTCACACGATTTTCGAAAAGAGCCAATTGTCCGACACGGAATTGTTTGCACTTGACAAAAACATAGCAATACAGCTGCTCTCTTCATTTGACGGAATCGTGGTTTTTCCGAAAAACGAGTCCAAAGAGCAGATTTTCGAGGTTGCGACGGACAACGGGGCAAGCAAGTGCATTCCCGACGGCATATACACCCTCAAACGCAAGAAAAAGTCCGATAACAGAGCCGTCAGCACCACCGCCGAAGTAAAAAACGGTGTTTGGACGCTGAAACGAGGCAGCATTTTGGGCGTGTCGGAGGGAGTCGGAGTTTCTCAAAAAGCCAAAATGGCACGCTTAACCTTGCAAACGGATTCCTCCGGCAAACTGCTTGAGGATGCGGAGCTTGGAGCTTGCTCGCCGAGCCACGCCGGAACGGTCGTGCTAAATCAATCCAACGACGGCTGGACAAATTGGCACAACAAAGCAGGACAGCCGATAAGCATTTATAGGGACATTAAAAATTCCGATGCGGATTGAT
>CAZONA010000170.1:0-2034 GCA_964581025.1 uncultured Lachnospiraceae bacterium | reverse complement strand
CTGTATTATAATACAAACCCTTGAATTTGTCAATAGGATTTTCAAAAATATTTTGAGAGGAGGCGATTCCATGCTTGCAATTACCGTAAACGACCTTTCCCTGTCATTCGGGGCACGGGAGCTTTTTTCGGGCGTCGGCTTTGCGCTTGAGGAAAACGACAAGCTCGGCATCATCGGTGCGAACGGTTGCGGAAAATCAAGCCTTTTTAAGATAATACTCGGCGAGCTTGACGCAAGCGGCGGAAACGTCTTTATCGCAAGCTCGAAAACGGTCGGAATACTCACGCAGGACAGCGCCCTCGAGATAAGGGACGACGCCGGGCGGAGTGCGCTTGAGCAAATGTACTCGGCGTTTCCCGAGCTGCTCGCTATGGAGAGGGAGCTTTCGTCCCTCGAGCAGAAAATGACGCTCGCCTCAACCGAGGCGGAGCATATACGCCTTGGCGGAGCGTACCATTCGCTCTATACACGCTACTGCGAGGGCGGCGGACTCGATTTCAAGAGCCGCTGTGCCTCCACGCTGCTTAAGATGGGATTTTCCGAGGACGCTCTGATGCTTGATATTTCAAAGCTTTCGGGCGGCCAGCGAACCCGTCTTGCGCTCGCAAGGCAGCTTTGTCGGGAGCCGGATCTTTTGCTTCTCGACGAGCCGACCAACCACCTCGACATCGAGACCGTAACGGTGCTTGAAAATTACGTAAGAAGCTATAAAAAATGCGTTCTCATTATTTCCCACGACAGATATTTTCTCGACCGGGTAACGAACAAAACGCTTGCGATGGAGCACGGGAGAGCGAAGCTTTATTCGGGCAATTACAGCGAGAGCATGAAGCAGAGAGAGATCGACCGTGCCATTGCGGAGAAGCATTATATCAATCAGCAGCGTGAGATCGCCCGTCAGGAAGCGTACATAGCCCAGCAGCGTGCGTGGAACAGGGAGCGGAACATCATTGCCGCCGAGAGCCGTCAGAAAATGCTTGATAAAATGGTCAAGCTCGAGCGTCCGAAGGAAGCGCCTCGCCCCGTGAAGATAAAATTCCGTTCCGCCCTGCCGAGCGGAAACGAGGTGATGAGGATAGCCGGGCTTTCGAAAAAATTCGGCGAGCATACGCTATTTGAAAATCTGGATCTGCTCGTCCGCCGTGGTGAGCGTGTGTTCGTCATCGGCAAAAACGGAAGCGGCAAATCCACGCTTATGAAAATTCTCGTCGGCGAGATCGAAGCCACCTCGGGCGTCGTCGAGATGGGATATAATATCGAGGCAGGCTATTTCGATCAGCAAAATCAAGAGCTTACCGAAACAAATACCGTCCTCGACGAGCTTTGGAACGCATATCCCGATAGGCGTGAGAGCGAAATTCGAAGTACCCTCGCACGATTCAGATTTTTCGCCGAGGACTGCGAAAAAACCGTCTCCGTCCTCTCGGGCGGTGAGCGTGCAAGGCTTACGCTCGCAAAGCTCATCCTCTCGCCGATGAATCTTTTACTGCTCGACGAGCCGACCAACCACCTCGATATTTCGTCAAGGGAAGCACTCGAGAGTGCAATAGAGGAGTTTGACGGAACGGTCGTCATCGTTAGCCACGATAGGTATCTTGTAAATAAGCTCGCCACGAGGATCGTGGAGCTTGATCCCGATAAAATTACCGGAAAAAGTGCGATAGATTACCCCGTGTTCAACGTCGGTAACGGGTATGCGGAGCTTTCGGAATATAAAAAAGCACACGCCGTCAGCCAAAGTGTGAGCGGCGCAGAGCGTGCCCCTACCGCACAAAAAGAGGATTACGAACGCCGTAAAAGGCAGGCCTCCGAGGAGCGACGCACTAAAAAAAGAGTCGAAAATCTGAGGCGTGAGGCGGAGAAAATTGAAGCCGAGCTTGAGAGGATCGAGAGCGACCTCTTCGGCGACGCCGCCACCGATTATAAAAAAGCCGCCGCCCTCACCGCCCAAAAGGACGACCTCGAGGAACGCCTCCTTGCTGTCTACGAGGAGCTTGAAAATATCGGGGATAATTAAATAACCAAACCGCCGGC
>CAZONA010000169.1:0-2059 GCA_964581025.1 uncultured Lachnospiraceae bacterium | reverse complement strand
ATAAGGCAGATAAAAAAGAAAGGAGAAGAAGAATGAAAAAATTACTAACGCTTTTACTTTCGTTATGTGTTTTGGCGTGCGTCCCCCTAACGCTTACCGCGTGCGGAACAAAGGCTAGCGAAGGGTTAAAATATACAAAAATCGGAGAAGAATATTGTGTAACCGGCATAGGTATGTGTACCGATACCGACATAGTTATACCTGCCAAATATGACGGGTTACCTGTAACCAAAATATATGATACGGCATTTGCTGGTTGCTCATATTTAACGAGTGTAGTTATCCCCGATAGTGTAACTAGTATAGGAAGCAGTGCATTCGGTGGTTGCACAGATTTAACAAGTATAACAATCGGTAGCGGTGTTACTGGTATAGGAAGGGATGAGTTTGAAACCTGTATCAACCTGGCAAGCATAACCGTATCGAAAGACAATACAGAATATTCTAGCGTAGACGGGATATTATATAATAAAAAACAAACAGAGTTTATACATATACCGCAAGCGATAAGCGGTTCGGTAACTATCCCTAATACTATAACTAGTATAGGAAGCAATGCGTTCGTAGGTTGCACAGATTTAACAAGTATAACAATAGGTAGCGGTGTTACTGGTATAGGAAGGGATGCGTTCTATGGTTGTTATAAACTAGTAGAAGTAATAAATAAAAGTAGTCTTAATATAACAAAAGGTAGTAGTTATAACGGTTATGTAGGTTATTATGCGTTAAATGTAAAAATAGGAGGCGAAACTGAAGTAGCAAATCAAAACGGATATTTATTTTATACTTATAACGGTACAAATTATCTAGTAGGTTACGTAGGTAACGATACAGAATTAATCTTGCCTATCGATTTTTATGGTATAACTTATGAGATATATAAATATGCGTTCTATAATTGTACAAATTTAACAAGTGTAATAATTCTCAATAGTGTAACTAGTATAGGGAATTATGCGTTCTCTGGTTGTACAAGTTTAATAAATGTAACAATCGGTAGCGGTGTTACTAGTATAGGATGGGATGCGTTTGATGGCTGTACAAGTTTAACAAGCATAACCGTATCGAAAGACAATACAGAATATTCTAGCGTAGATGGGATATTATATAATAAAAAACAAACAGAGTTTGTGCTTATCCCAGATGCGATAAACGGTTCGGTAACTATACCTAATACTATAACTAGTATAGGGAATTATGCGTTCTCTGGTTGTACAAGTTTAATAAATGTAACAATCGGTAGCGGTGTTACTAGTATAGGATGGGGTGCATTCGAAAATTGTACGAGTTTAACAAGTGTAGTTATTCCCGTCAGTGTAACGAGTATAAATCATTACGCATTCGAAAATTGTAAAAGTTTAACCAGGATATATTATACAGGAACTGCAAGCGATTGGAGTAAAATAGAAATGGCTTATGTTACTGTTATAGGTGGTTATCCTAGTAGTAAAGATTGTACAGGGCTTGAACGCGCCACGCGTTATTATTACAGCGAAAGTAAACCGTCGCTATACGGCAACAACTACTGGCGTTACGTAAACGGCGAGCCTATGGTTTGGTGGTAAAAGTAAAAGCGGATTTATGTAACACTAAAAAGCAAATGTGTTTTAATAAACGTAAATTATTGTATATTATGTTTACATAAATACCTACAAGATTTTACAAGAGAAAAGACGCTTTTATAAGGGATTTTTGAAACATTAAATATTTATAGGAAATTGCACTTTTTAGCGAAGAAATAATCAGATTCTACAAAGAGTCTGATTATTCTTTTTATCTTTTTAGAAAAAAACCACTTCCCAAAAACAAAAAACTATTGATTTTGGGAAGCAAATATATTACGATAAAATCGGAACATTCAAACAAAAGAAATAAGTTTATAAATATGTCCGAAACTACCTATCGCAAGAAATAGAAGAAGCAAAAACGCTTATAAACACAAACGCATAACCTAAACGTAAAACTTTATCGCCCCCGAAAATGCAAAACTTTCGGGGGTTTTTTATGTTAAACGCGTATATATTTATTATTGTATCGGTTATATAAAATTTTGGCGGTT
>CAZONA010000168.1:0-2089 GCA_964581025.1 uncultured Lachnospiraceae bacterium | reverse complement strand
ATATTTTCGGAACAGACTTTAATTTCGACATTCAGATCCGTCTCGGTGCAGGCGCGTTCGTCTGCGGAGAGGAAACGGCACTTTTGACCTCTATCGAAGGTCATCGCGGCGAGCCGAGACCTCGTCCTCCGTTCCCGGCGGTAAAGGGGCTTTTCGGCAAACCGACCGTTATCAATAATGTTGAAACCTACGCCAATGTTCCGCAAATTATCCTTAAGGGGGCTGATTGGTTCTCATCTATGGGTACCGAAAAATCCAAGGGTACAAAGGTGTTTGCACTCGGTGGGAAGATAAATCATACCGGTCTCGTTGAGATCCCAATGGGTACGCCCCTTCGCACGATCATCGAAGAAATCGGCGGCGGTGTTCCGAACGGAAAGAAGTTCAAAGCAGCTCAGACGGGCGGTCCTTCCGGCGGATGTATCCCCGCATCCCTCATTGATACCCCCGTTGACTACGATAACCTTATTGCTATCGGCTCTATGATGGGCTCCGGCGGTCTTATCGTTATGGACGAGGATAACTGTATGGTAGATATCGCAAAGTTCTTCCTTGAATTCACAGTAAGCGAGTCTTGCGGTAAATGTACTCCGTGCCGTATCGGTACGAGAAGAATGCTTGATATTCTTACGCGTATAACAGAGGGTAAGGGCGAGGAAGGAGATATTGAAAAGCTCATCGAACTCGGTGAGGATATCAAGGCAACGGCGCTTTGCGGTCTCGGACAGACAGCTCCGAACCCCGTACTTTCGACGATCCGCTACTTCCGTGATGAATACGAGGCTCATATTAAGGAAAAAAGATGCCCTGCGGGTGCTTGCAAGGCGCTTTCAAGCTTCTCCATTGAGCCGGATAAATGTAAGGGCTGCTCTCTCTGCGCTAAGAAGTGCCCCGTCGGTGCTATCAGCGGTCAGATCAAGAGCCCGTTCACGATTGACAAAAATAAATGTATCAAGTGCGGCGTTTGCATCTCAACTTGCAAGTTCGGTGCGATCGTTAAGAAGTAATCAAGGGGGAGAATTAAAATGAGTACTGTTACACTTACAATAGACGGTATTGAGGTTACCGTTCCCGCGGAATATACCATACTCGAAGCTGCAAGAGAAGCGAACATCAATATACCGACGCTCTGCTATCTTAAAGATGTTCAGCAGATAGGTGCTTGCCGTCTTTGCCTTGTTGAGATAGTCGGCGCAAGATCGCTTCAAGCTGCCTGCGTGTCTCCCGTAGGCGAAGGAATGGTCGTACATACAAATACCGCAAAGATCAGAAAATACAGAAAAACAATGCTTGAGCTTTTGCTCTCAAATCATAACCGCGAATGTACATCGTGCGTCCGTTCCGGTAATTGCGAGCTTCAGTCGCTCTGCCGTGAGTATGGGGTTGAAGATTCTCGCTATGACGGAGTAAAGATCGTGACTAAATTTGACGATCTTTCTCCTTCGATCGTTCGCGATAACAGCAAATGTATCTCGTGCCGCCGCTGCATAGCAATGTGCAATAATGTGCAGAAGATAGGTGCTATCGGTGTGTCTCAGCGAGGTATCGGAACTACCGTCGGCGCTGCGTTTGACAGATCCTTGAAAGATACACCGTGCGTAAATTGCGGTCAGTGTATTTTGGCGTGTCCTGTCGGTGCTCTCCGTGAAAAGGAAAGCATTGATGATGTTTGGGCGGCTATCAATGATCCCGATAAGTATGTTGTTGTTCAGCCCGCTCCGGCGGTAAGAGTTACGATCGGTGAAGAATTCGGCTTTCCGATGGGAACTCCCGTTACCGGAAAACTTGTTACGGCGCTTCGTCGTCTCGGTTTCGATAAAGTGTTCGACACAGACTTCGCCGCAGACCTCACAATCATGGAGGAGGGAACAGAGCTTATCAACCGTCTCAATAACGGCGGAACGCTTCCGATGATCACCTCTTGTTCTCCCGGTTGGATTAAATATTGTGAAACATTCTATCCCGAATTCATCCCGAATCTCTCCTCATGCAAATCTCCTCACGAGATGGAAGGCGCGATTATCAAGTCGTACTATGCGGAGAAGATGGGCATTGATCCCAAGAACATTTATGTAGTCTCCGTTATGCC
>CAZONA010000167.1:0-2109 GCA_964581025.1 uncultured Lachnospiraceae bacterium | reverse complement strand
CCGTGGCTCTGCACGGTTTTTCCAATGGTGAAACTGTGGGAGCAGAGGATTACCAAGCCTATCTGCGCCGCCGGATCCGTCCAGCGGTGCTGGCACTGCTGGAAGACAATCGGGTGCTGGAATTGGCACAGCTGGATCAGTTGGTGGCGCTTACTGCCAGCCAGATCGATGACTTCCTTACCCAGGCCATTGCTGCAAATCGCCCGGAGGCGATTATTTGGCTGCTGAAACAAAAAGAATCACGCTATGGTTTCTATGACAGGGATCTTTCTCTATAGGAGATAATGCTATGACTTTGTGTGAAGAAATATTCCTGACCTGCCGCCGGGAACTTTGTTCTGCCTACCCGGCACTTCATGGAGCCTTCGCCTTTCTTCCGCAAACAGAAGGGGCGCTTCTGGGAACTGACGGAGAGCGGCTATATGCGACGAACAGGTTGATTCCCCTGTACGCAAACGATCCGGCAGTTGTTCGCCGGGGGTATCTGCATATCCTGCTTCACTGCCTGTTTCTGCACATTCAGGTACCGAAGGGAATTCCTTCCGAAGATTGGAGCCTTGCCTGTGATATCTGGATAGAAGCATACTTACAGCATTTGGAAGATCCCCGGCTGAAAAAACAGGATCCGGCACTGGATACACTGACACAATGGAGCAAGGCAACTGTCTGGGAAAATTTGCGTTCCCTGTCCCAATTGCCGATATCCAGATATCGGGCAGAGACCGCTGTGGCCTTTGATGACCATAGCCTGTGGTCATCGGGCTTACCGGAATCGTTACTTTCCAGATGGCAATCCCTTGCAGGAGCCGGTATCGACGGAAAATGCGGACTGCGTGGCAGCTCCTCCCCTGACGAGGAAGAAGACCCGGAGCGAGATGTCAGCCCAAAGCAGGATTTTCATTTCTTTTTGCAGCGATATATGATCCCCGGTGAAGAAATGGAACTGGATACGGAGAGTATCGATCCTATTTTCTATCATCTGGGTCTGGAGCAGTACGGAAACATTCCCCTGCTGGAACCGCTGGAATCCAAAGAAGTCTGGCGGTTGGATACCCTGGCCATTGCCATCGACACCTCCGCTTCCTGTGACAAGGCACTGGTCAGTCGTTTTCTGGCGGAGACATACGGCATTTTCAGCAGCCGGGAAAATTTCTTCCGAAAAATGCAAGTGATATTTTTTCAATGCGACTGCTGGTTGCAGGACTGGAAAATCGTTCGCAGTCCGGAAGAATGGTTTGCCTATGGGGATACTTTGACCATCAAAGGCCGGGGCGGTACGGATTATACCCCGGTATTCCGGAAAATTCAGGAGCTGACGGAACAAGGCGAGATTAGAAAACCAAGAGCACTGCTGTACTTTACCGACGGGGACGGCGTTTACCCGGAAAAGCCGGAGTTTGAAACCGTATTTGTTCTGGCAGGCGAAAATCGGCACCCGGAACTGGTGCCAAAATGGGCCTGTTCTCTGACATTGGAGTGAAGAATATATGAATATCCAGCAAGCAAAGGAAGAAATTTCCAATACCCTCCGGGCCTATCTGCAAAGGGATCCGGAAGGAAATTATATCTACCCAACAGTACGGCAAAGACCCCTCCTGCTGATGGGGCCACCCGGCGTGGGAAAAACTGCCATCGTACAGCAGGTAGCACAGGAATGGGATCTGCCGTTGGTCGCCTATACCATGACCCACCATACCCGGCAAAGTGCCGTTGGTCTGCCTCAAATTCGGGAGCGTTCCTATTGTGGAGAAACCTTTTCCATCACGGAGTATACCATGAGTGAGATCATTGGTACCGTCTACCGTGCCATGGAGGAAACGGGCAAACGGGAAGGAATCCTGTTTCTGGACGAAATCAACTGTGTATCGGAAACGCTGGCACCAACAATGCTGCAATTTTTGCAAAACAAAACCTTTGGCAATCACGCATTGCCGGAAGGGTGGGTCATCGTAGCAGCGGGAAATCCGCCGGAGTATAATAAATCCGTCCGCCCATTTGATATTGTGACGCTGGACCGGATCCGCAATATTGCCGTGGATGCGGATGTGCAGGCATTTTTGAACTATGGTTCCCGGCGGGGACTCCACGGCAGTGTGCTTTCCTATTTGA
>CAZONA010000166.1:0-2124 GCA_964581025.1 uncultured Lachnospiraceae bacterium | reverse complement strand
TTCTTGCACAGTTTGGCGGCATCATTGCCCAGAGGGTCATCGGTGCGGTTGTGGTCAGCTTTCCATGCGCAACCTTCCACAGTGGGCAATCCTTCTGTACCGTTGGCAGTGTTGATAACGATGGTACCCGTCATCGTTTTAGGATTGGGGTAGTTGGTGTCAAGGTACTTGACGAAGCCAATACCCTTGTCAGCACCGCAATTTGCAGAGTAGGTATTACCGGAAATATTGTCGTACCTGTTCAGGCTGTTACGGTAGCCGATAATAGCACCAACATACTTACTGCCGCTTACCGTTCCGGTGAAGGTGTTTGCGCTGATAGATCCGGTAACGTTGTCCCATGTCTGAGCAACATAACCGTCACCACCAAAGATACCGCCAACACATTCGCTGCCCTTTACAGTTCCGGTTACGGTACAAGCAACAATGGTCGGGCTTGCTCCGTTAGGCGCAGTGGCGTTATCATATCCACCGCCAACGATACCGCCAACGTAGGAGCCGGTTGCATCAATCGTACCGCTGAAGGTGCAGTTCTTGACCTCACATTGGCTCATAGCGTTGTCACGAGATGCAAGAATTCCACCTACATACCGTTTTCCTTTGACCGTAGCTGCACTGGTGCAGTTTTCGATAACGCCATTGATTCTGCCAGCAAACGATCCAATCTTATTTTGACTGGCATCATATCCAACAATTACGCCACTTTCAATCTCACAGTTTTTAATAGTAACAGTGAAATTTGCACTAGCGCAGGCAAAGCCGTTACCTCCCGAAGATGCAACAAGGCCAGATTTTAACGTTTGCGTACCACTTAATAGCCGGACATTCTCAATCGTTATTGCATTTCCGCTTAGTCCTACGCCGGTATAATTATTGACCAGCCCCGCTCCTTCAATCCGTTCGCCATAAATATCAAGATTCTTAACGGATGCATCTCTAATATACCCTAAGAGCGGTAATCCACCGGCTGGAATATTCAGTCTTGCATTTTCACCGTTACTCAATTTTCCGTCGATATTTCCACTAAACGGCGTCGTTTGCGTACCTATAGGAGTCCAGTCGTCTGGCAATGTTATTTTGTCGTTCTTAACAACAAAATACTTGGAGGCCATGCTGTTTCCAGATTCCACATAGTTTTTAATTTTTACAAAATCATCTGCGGTTTTAATTTCGTAGGGGGACTCTTCTGTTCCGTCTCCGTCAAGTCCAAGTCCGCTTTCGGTAAAGGTCAGTTTTAATATGCCGGTTCGGCCTGAAACAGGAGTGAGTGATTCAATCTCCTCGATTCCCTCAATTTGAATTTCCACAAAGAAGTAGTGATTACCTACTGAAAACGACTCAGTAAGGTCTACATATGCTTCGTAGCATATCGCTGTAATTCCTTCAGGATCAGTAAATGCAGATAACGACCATTGAGTACTATTTTGTACTTCCACAGAGGAAAGTAATTCGGCACCATCGTATGACTCTACTGTATTATGATATACTTTATAGGTTTTCTTGATCGGACGATCGCTCTGGCGATATTGGAAATAAATGCGTCCCGGTGCCGTTCCGGTCGTGTATTCCTTCGGGAATTCTTTGTAGGTATCCGAACTTCCGGAAACTGTATAACTGCCAAGATCTTTAACAATGACGGGGACATCTAGGTATGTAATTTTGGCAGGAGCAGCCACTAAATCGCTTTTTGTTTCGTATGTTTGTCCGTCAATAGTGTTTGTGACAATACAATAATATTTTGTCGCACTATTGGGGTAATATGTTTGCACTTTATATGTATTTGATGTTTCTCCTTCGAGCGCAGTGTCAGGATAAATAACAGCATACCACTGATAAGAGATTTCTCCTACAACTGGTTCTGCAACTTCAACTGTGAACCACACATCATCGCCCTTGTTACATACTACGCTCTGGGGTTGTTTGATGATTACAGGTGTAAGCGATCCAGCATCGTAAACCGTTACTTTTGCATGGCGGCTACAAATACTGTGCGCAACTCCATTTACGGTATTTGTTACAACACAGTAATAACTATTTGTTCCAGATTCTTCAGTATCGGGGGAATAGGCATTCAGCGTAGCATTTGCAATTGCAGTTTTATCTTCTTTATACCACTGGTAAGTT
>CAZONA010000165.1:0-2132 GCA_964581025.1 uncultured Lachnospiraceae bacterium | reverse complement strand
GTGCTGTTGTTAATTTTCTGCGAGCACTCTCTTACGGGGAAAGGGTCGCTATATCGTCGCAGAATTAGGTGAATTTCGTGGGAAAAGAAGCAAAAAACAGGCGGCAAGCCGTCTGTTTTTTGTGTGTCTGACGCACGGTTGTGTGCGGATTTTTTCGGGCGTTTCGGGGACACGATTTCGAGACGCCGTACATAATATATGACAAATGAAAATCGAAAAAATATGCGTTTTTTCAAGCAATTACCGATTCAAATTTCTGTAATCAGCAAGCCCTCGGTGAAAATCGGCAGCTCTTTTTGAACCCTTCCGCCCCCAAAATGCGCCGCACCGCCGAAGGCGTCGCCGTCGCAGATTGAGTTGACGTACAGGGTATTTTCGCAGCACAGCCCTGCCTGCTCGGCGTATTCGGCTTTACCGCCGTTTTCCCATTCTTCCTCCGTCCAGCAGACGTAAACATGCCAGAAAAGGATATCCTCGCCGAGGGCAAACCTTTCGGGATACTCCCAAAGGTCGCCGCACAGACCGATCACGCATTTTTTGCCCTTATAGTCAAATACCTCGACGGACGCACCCTCTTTGTAGTGCTCGTCCGTCCTTGTGTATTCCTTCCAGCCCTTCGAAATGCGGCGGTAGTTGTGAACGATTTCACCGCCGGAGATCAAGGCACAGGAGGAATAGATCGACTCATTTTCCAGCTCGTTATACCCGAACAAAGCGTCAATGCCGATTTCTTCTGTCAGATTTTTAATTTGGGCAAGCTCCCGTGATGAAATGGGAAGTGCTATTTTCTTATCCTCATCATACTGCCACGAAAGCGCATCAAATCCTTGCAAAAAGGCTTCTCCGAAGCAAACGAGCTCTGCTCCCTCTGCTTTTGCCTGCTTCATATACCGCTCCATCTGCGACAGATTATAGTTTATATCTCGGTCAACGATTCGTGCCGAGGCAAGTGCGATTTTCATATTCTCTCCGATCTGAATTTCATTTCTTCGTACACAGTATATCACAGGCTCGGCATATTTTCAAGTCCAAATCGCAAAAGGACGACGCTCAATCTCAGCTGAGCGTCGCCCGTTTTCATTATTTATCGCTATCGCCGGAGCAATAGATTATCGCCTCCTCGATGACGTCGTTGCCTGCGCCGATCTCGACCGAACGCCACGATGCGCTCGTGCCGTGGTAGGTTACTCGCTTTATGTAGGAGCATTTATAAAACGCCATATTTGCGATCTCGACGACCTCACGCCCGATGACGACGCTATTATCCGTTTTCCCTGCCGGGTAGGTGATGAGAACGCTTCCGTCCTTATTATAAAGTATTCCCGAGGATGAGGAAAATTTGGAGCTCGACTTATCGACGTTGATCTCCGTAAGGCTTTTACAGCCCGAAAAGGCATAATTTCCTATTTCCCGAACGCTTGCCGGGATCTCGATTTCACGGATCGACGAGCCATAAAACGCATAGCTTCCGATGCGTCTGATCGTTTCGCAAAGCTCGATTCCTCGGATGGAATTGCAATTTTTGAAGGCGTTATCCGCAATATCGGTTACGATGTCGCCGCTCGGGCTTTCCATCGGAACGATGATGAAGGAATCCTCGCAGCTTCCGAGTCCATCGAGCGAGCACGTACCGTCGCCGTTGCTGACAAAGGCAAGTCCCTTGCTTGAGGGATCTTCGATAGGATCATCCGGGGGGTTTTTGTTTTCGCCCTCGCCCGAGTCGCTATTCGTCGTCGTGGTGGTGTCGACTCCGCCGCCGAGCGCAGGCAAGGAATTCTGCCTTGCGATATCCATTGCAACGACGACCAAGAGGGCGAGAATTGCCACGAGCAGGATCGGCAGGGCTACGGTAAAGCCCTTGACGAGCTTTGATTGAAGTTCTTTTTTGTCCATTTTTTTGTCCTTCCTTGTGTTTGGATTTGTAGTTATATTGTAGCATTTCCATATTTTGTCTGTCAACTGAAAGTGTTCGCCCTTTTATGACGCAAAGCGGCGTGTGGGTGGCAAATGCGCCTTATTTTTCGGCTTTCGGGGGCGATTTTTCGGCTTAATTGGGGCGGCGAGGGGAATTTTGCGACCGAAAATCGCACTTGATTTTTTCCGCAGGCGGTGGTATACTGTAGGTGTCGAAC
>CAZONA010000164.1:0-2144 GCA_964581025.1 uncultured Lachnospiraceae bacterium | reverse complement strand
TTGGGTGCATTAGAGATCTAATGCACCCGATTTTATTTTGATTTGATGAGGTCGGAGACGGTTACGAATTCGTAGCCCTCGGAGATGAGGCGTGGGATGAGCTCACGGAGGGCTTCGGTCGTTGTATTCGGCTTACTGACGTAGTCGTGCATAAGGATGATATCGCCGCCGTCGATATTTTCCTCGACGTTACTCACTATGAGCGTGGGTGCGGTATGCTCCCAATCCCTCGTATCTATCGACCAGAGGACTATTGAGTAGCCGAGCTCGTCTGCGATGCTTTGCACCTTTGCGTCGACCGCTCCCTCGGGTGGGCGGAAGAGCTTCATTTCATAGCCGTAGCGTTCGAGCATGATTTTATGGCATTTTCGGACGTCGTCGCAGAAGCTTCTCTCCCCCGTTTGCTTTACGTGGGTATGGGAAAAGGTATGATTTCCTATTTCGTGTCCGCTGTCAATGATACGGGCGATTATGCCCTTATCGTAATATTCTATATTCTCGCCGATGACGAAAAAGGTCGCCTTGACGCCGTACCGGTCGAGCAGGTCGAGTATTTGCTCCGTATAATGCGGGTGAGGACCGTCGTCAAAGGTGAGGGCGATCTTTTTATCGTCATTGGGCACGCTACGGTATATTGGGACGTTCGGCACGGTGGCGGCGCAGGCGAGGGCTATGATCGTTGCCGCAAGGGCAAGTGCCGCCGCTCTCACGCAAGCTCCTCGAGTGTGGCGAAGCGGTAGCCCTGCGATTTAAGCTCCCCTATGAGCGTTTTCATTATTTTGGCGTTCGTTTCGCCCGTGGGGTGAAGGAGCATTATTTCACCGTTATGCAGATTATCGCATATTTTTTTGAGTGCCGCACTCTCGCTCATTTGCGATTTATTATCCCAATCGGCGTAGGCGAAGCTCCAAAAGACCGTTTTATATCCGAGCTTTTCGACTCGCTCGAGCATTTGCTTATTGAACGTGCCCTCTGGCGGGCGGAAAAATTTGCTCATTTTCTTGCCCGTGAGCCCTTCATACGCCTGCTCGAGTCCGAGGATCTCGTCATTCAGCGTTTGCTCGTCGGCGGAGGTGAGATTTTTATGGTTCACGGTATGGTTACAGACGGCGTGTCCCTCGTTTGCCATTCGCATGACAAGCTCGGGAGTGCGGTTTATGACGTTTCCGAGGATGAAAAACGATGCGGTTACCCCTTCTTCCTTGAGTGTATCGAGGACTTTTTCGACGTTGCCGTTTTCGTAGCCGACGTCGAAGGTGAGGTAGATGACCTTTTCCCCGTTTTCGTCGCCGTGATTTCTATCTATCCAGATGCCGCCGACGTCCTCGATATATGCGAGGTCGGGATCGCACGCAGGCTGTTTATGCTCGGAATTTCGTTTACAATACCAATAGCTTTCGCTTCCCTTTGCGCTTACGGTCGCAGCGAGGGCGGCGACGGCAAGGCAGAGGGTGAGTGCTTTGAAAAATGCGTTTATTTTCATTTTTTCTTTCCTCCTCGTAAATATTATCGCTCTTTTTTGCGATTTTATCTGTGCAATTATTGACAGGGCGAGAAATTTAATGTATACTTACTTAGAAAGGCGGTGAATAATATGATCGAACAGATTTTTGCGGATCGGGCGAGGGAAATTTTTGAAATTATGGAAAAAAGCTTTCCGCTGACTGAATATCGCACGGAGGCGGAGCAGGCGGCGCTTTTCGAAAAGCCGTATTACCGTGTTTTTGCGCACGTGGAGGACGGCAGGGCGATTGGGTTTATTGCCGTTTGGGAGTTCCCTACGCTTACGTTTATCGAGCATCTTGCGACTCTTCCCGAGGCGAGAAACCGTGGGATCGGGGCGGAGCTTGTGCATTTTATATGCTCTTCATCGGAGCAGACGGTTTGTCTTGAGGTTGAGGTGCCCGAGGACGAGCTGACACGGCGGCGTGTGGGCTTTTACGAGCGGTGCGGAATGCATTTGAACGGATATCCGTACATTCAGCCCTCGATTTCTGCCGGGAGAGAGCCGATTCCGCTGCGGATCATGACCTCGGGGCGCACGATCGGGGAGTCGGAATACGAGACTATTCGAGACCTGCTCTACCGTGAGGTGTACGGGGTAAAAACGACCGACTGACGTCGGGCGTTTTTTCTTATGCGGA
>CAZONA010000163.1:0-2189 GCA_964581025.1 uncultured Lachnospiraceae bacterium | reverse complement strand
CTTATTCTTCTCGGAGGACTTCAGAGTGTAAACAAGCAGTACTACGAGGCTGCAAGAGTTGACGGCACCTCTAAGGTACGCACGTTTACAAGAATAACCGTTCCGCTTCTTTCTCCGATGATCACCTACGTGCTTATCACGGGCTTCATCGGCGGATTTAAGGAATATACCAGCATCGTCGGTATATTCGGTGAGGACATGGGTCCCATCGGTGCTTCGGGACGTCTTAACACAATGGTCGGTCTTATATACGACTCACTTGAGGGTATGGATACCGGTATGGCTTCAGCCTCCGCACTTATCCTGTTCGTCATAATCTTCATTATTACGATGATCAACCTCAAGCTCAGCGACAAAGCAACGCATTATTAAAAGGAGGTAACGGAAATGTCAGAAAATAATGTCAATACCGCCTCCTCCCTTCAGGTGATGAAGGAAAGGGATATGAAGGATGTAACGAGGACCGCAAAGATAATGAAGGTTCTCGGATACATAGCAATCTATGCATTCCTGTTCTTTATGGCTCTTATAGTGCTTTTCCCCTTCTACTGGATGCTTATCTCCTCCGTCAAGGATTACGATGAGTACGTTCGTGCCATTCCGACTCTTTGGCCCGAGACGTTCCACTGGGAAAACTACATAACCGCTATTACAGAGGCTAACCTCACGCGAGTTTTCGCAAACACCATATTCGTAGGTCTCGTATCGACGGTGCTCTCGCTCGTTATTACCGTTCTCTGTGCCTTCGCATTTGCAAGGCTTGAGTTCAAGGGTAAGAATGCGCTCTTTGCGGCACTTCTCGGAACGATGATGATCCCCGGCGAGCTTTTCACGATCACCAACTATCAGACGGTCGTGGCGTTCGACTGGATCAACATGGACAAATACGGCTTTACGATGCTCATCGTGCCGTTCCTCGTCAGCGTATTCTATATCTACCTTTTGAGGCAGAATTTCCTGCAGATACCGAATGAGCTTTACCTTGCGGCAAAGGTCGACGGTACGTCGGATATCAAGTATCTTTGGAAGGTTATGATACCCCTTGCACTCCCGACTCTTATATCCATTACGATACTTAAGATGATGGGCTCGTGGAACACGTACGTTTGGCCCAACCTCGTCGTTACCGGTAAGTACAGAACTGATAATGCTTACCTCCTCGTAACGAACGCTATCCGCGGTGCTAACTACATCGTTGACAATGATACGTCAAAGACCAACTACCCCGTTCAGATGGCGGCGGTCGCAATGATCTCCCTTCCCCTCTTCCTCGTTTACCTCTTCCTTCGCAAGTACATTATGAAGGGTGTATCGAGAAGCGGTATCAAGGGTTGATACACACGGTTATATGCCGGAAGGCTTATAATAAATATAAATCTTAAATTAAGAAAGGATGCGCAACCAAATGAAAAGATTTATTTCCCTCTTTCTCGTTGTCATTATGATCGGTGCTTGTCTTACGGCTTGCCCGGACCCCAATCCTGATGGCGACAGCGCAATCGACGCTTACATCAACGAACAGTTCAGTAACGCGATTGCAGAGTGCGAGCGTAAGTATCCCAGCGGTAACTCCAGTGCAGGAGCTACTGCAGATCCCTTCGTTCTCGCAGACGGCGAAGAATACGACGGCTCCGTAGTAGAGATCGAATTCTCTCACACAATGAGCCAGACACTTCGCGACATTCTTGATCATTATATCAAGGAATTCAACACGATCTACCCCAACATCCACATCACCCACTCGCAGGTAGGCGGATATGACGACGTTCGTGATACTGTTTCCAAGCAGATTCTTGCAGGAACACAGCCCAACATCGCTTACTGCTACCCCGACCACGTTGCTCTTTACAACCTCGCTAACGCTGTTGTAACTCTTGACCAGTTCATCAACAGCCCCGAGCTCGGATTTACTCAGGAGCAGATCAATGACTTCATCCCCGCTTACTACGAGGAAGGCAGATCCTACGGCGACGGCAAGATGTACACTCTTCCTCTCGTAAAGTCTACCGAGGTTCTTTACTACAACAAGACGTTCTTTGAGGCTAACAACCTTAAGGTTCCCGAAACTTGGGATGAGCTCGAGGCACTTTGCCAGCAGATCCTTGAGATAGACGGAACAGAAACCTGCATACCGCTCGGCTACGACTCCGAGTCCAACTGGTTCATCACCATGTGCGAGCAGTACGGCT
>CAZONA010000162.1:0-2203 GCA_964581025.1 uncultured Lachnospiraceae bacterium | reverse complement strand
TAGTGCTTAGTTATAATAACGATGGATTTATGTCAAAAGAATTTATAGAGGCTTCAATGAAACGATATGGAAAACCAGAAACATATCAGTGTATTGATATTTCTTATAAAAAATATCAGAATTGGAAATCAAATAATTCAAAAGAACATTTTGAATATCTATTTTTTGTTGAAATGAAAGATGTAAAGGAGATATATTATGAATCTCCATTGAACTATATTGGAAGCAAGGGAAGAATTGTAAATGAAATATTTGAAAAAGTTCCTGATAGTGTTGAAATGTTTGCAGATGTATTTGGTGGAGGATTTAATGTGGGAATCAATAGTAATGCACCAATGGTTATATATAATGACATAAATTATTTTGTTGAAGAAATAATAAGGTCATTTAAAGAGAATGATACTTACCAATATTTATTATATATGAAAAAATTTATAAAAAAATTTGGATTAGAAAAAGCTAATTCAGATGCTTATAGGGAAGCTAGAAGTTATTATAATGAACTGCCGATTCAGAAAAGAGACCCAAGAATGTTGTTTACCATTATTTTATATGGTTATCAACAACAAATTAGATTTAACAGCAAACATGAGTTTAATAATCCAGTTGGAATGCGGTGGTTTAATGATAAAGTACTTGAAAAAATGATAAGTTTTTCTCGAATAATAAAAGAAAAAAATATTATTTTTAGCAGTACAGACTACAATGAAATTATTGAAAATGCTGATAAAAATACTTTCATTTATTTTGACCCACCATATCAGTTAACAACGGGTTCGTATAATGATGGAAAAAGAGGATTTAATGGATGGAATGAGGATTTAGAAAATTCTTTATTAAAAAATTTAAACATATTGAATGAAAAAGAAATTAAATTTATGTTATCATATGTGGTAGAACATAAAGGGAGAAAAAATGAAAATATTATTAGATGGGTGCAAGATAAAGGGTATAATTTAATCCCATTGGGAGAAGTATTAGGAATTTCTGGTAGCAAAAGAAAGGAAGTGCTAATTACAAATTATGATATATAGAGAAAAACCACATTTCATTATTAAAAAGAATTTGCAAAAGTCAAAACAAACAGGTATATATTTTAGTGATATTGTAACACCAAGTATATTAAAAGATGTATGTTATCGTATAACGAATCAGAAAGAATTTACATATCAATATGTTGAAAATGATTATTCTGATGAATTTGTTCCAGAGTCCTATAATAAAGGTCGATTGGCAATTATGCAATTTAAAGATGATGTAAGCTATATAACATTTTCTGAAAAGGAAATAGGTGGAAGAAATTCTAGCGTACAAAGTGTTCCAACTGCATTTAATATTTATTATGCAAATCCGTATCCGAAAAAAAGATTATACTATTACTTTTTAAATGTTGTTGGAAATGCAGAAACGGATTATCAGATTTTAATGTATAGACTTATGAATACAGTAGGTTGTTGCTTTTTGAATGCAGATGAAACTTTATCTTCCAAGATAGAAGCTTATAATTCTGTGGAAGATATTATGTTTAATCGAAGGATAAATGCAGGAAAAAATAAAAGTAATAATTCTACCTATATTACAAAAAGTAATTCTTCTCAAATTGAAGTATATGGAAAAACATATGGTGCGAATAAATACGAAACGAGCATGATATGTTATGCGTTGTCAATGCTTCGGAATGAGAAACAAAAAATTACTTTGTATGAGATTTTAGAGGGAGATTTAAAAGAACTACCAGAAGCAAGTTTAAATGTGATACGTTTAATGGGTGGAATTGATGTCGTTGCTACGGATAGAATGTTAGAAAAAAGAGCCTTTGAGGAAAATAATAGTTTACGTTCTCCTAAGTATATCTATAATTTGGGAATGAAATTAGGAAAGAAACATTGTGCCTTTTGTAACTGTGAAATTCCTTCTTTAATTCAAGGTGCACACATATGGTCTGTGGCGGATATAAAGAAAGAGGTATTGTTATCTTTTGATGAAAAATTGAATTTTGCTACGGATGGAGAAAATGGATTATGGTTATGTGAAAATCATCATAAATTGTTTGATGATAATATTTTAAGATTGAATGAAAAAGGACAATTATATTATTCTGACGATATAGAAAAAAGACATATTATTTATTTAGACGATATAACAAAAAGAAAACAGCTTAGTGATGAAATTATGACAAAGAAATTTCAAGAATATATATGGA
>CAZONA010000161.1:0-2206 GCA_964581025.1 uncultured Lachnospiraceae bacterium | reverse complement strand
AGCGCGGCGAACGCCTCTGCCCCTCCCACGCCGTCGAAATCCTCGCAAGGCTTTAATTTGGGGCAAAAAATGTGAAGAAAAGAACAAAGGATCAAAGATCCTCGCCGTCCAATAATTCGTCGCACGAAACTCGAAAAACCTTTGCAAAATGCAACAGCTCTATGTCTGTTACAAAGCGTTGCCCGCTTTCGATTCTTTGAATTGCATTTTTGTCAAGATCAATGCCTAACAACTGCATTTTATCGGCTAAAATTCTTTGCGACATTTTGGGAGTTTGAAGCTTCCTCAATCGATATATCTTTGATCCGCTTATGTTATTTTTGCCTTGCGCCGTTTTGTTTTTGAACATATTCTACTCCTTTTTGACATTTAGTGCTTGACAAAATCATTTTACTATGTTATAATGGCGATAATGACATTTAGTGAATGTCAATTATAAAATAAGGAGTAAGAAAAAATGAAAAACAAATTCAAAAAAACAATCCTCGTTGTGATCGTAGTAGCTCTTTTACTGATTTTGGTTACTTGTATTGCTAACAGTGGATCTGATCCCGATTCCGACAATTCGACAACAACTACTACAACAAAAACAAACACCGATAATAGTGTTAGCGCAAAAATTTCCGTGGATACAAAGGAAATAGAAAATAACGTATGGAAAATGACCTATACTGGCTGCAAGATTGAAGATAAACTCGATTGGTATAATACCTCAGGGGACGGAAAGGAATTTATTATTGCTTTCTTTGAGCTTGAAAACATTTCGGATAAGGAACAAAGCTTCAGCATTATGTGGGAGAAATTTTATATTGACGGAATAAAAACTCCTCAAACGGTATATGGCGGTCTTATAGATGATTCTTATCAGCTCACGTCTGTTTCTGTTGATTCCGGCAGAAAGGTAAAAGGATATTTCCTTTTTGAAGCTTCAACCGATTGGAGAGAGCTGGAAATCATCTATGATGAAGGCTTGCTTGATGAAAATCAAGAAAATATTATCAAGTTTACTCTTACCAAGGAATCCAAATAAATAAAATGTTAAGCGTATTGATAGTGATTTTCGGACTTGGGATTTTTGCAAGCATAGGTGCGTCTATAATATGCACTGTCCTGAGCTTGATTCATTTAATCCGAAAAAATCGTGATGAAGCAAAGCGGGGAAAAAAGCGAATTATTATCTCGCTAATTTCCCTCGGTGCATGTATGTTTGCCTTTGTTACAATCCTGATTGTAGGACCGAAATTAGATCCTGTCGGGTGGTGCGATCACGAATATCATATCGTTGAAGCAAAAGATTCAACATGTACTGATAGTGGATATGTGAAAAAGGTGTGTTCATTGTGTCAAAACGAGATAACGGAAACGATTGACGCAGGACATGCGTGGATAGACGAAAGTCAAATTGAAGCAACGTGCTCGCACGGTCAGCAAATTGTAAAGCGGTGCTCCGTGTGCAATGCTACGAAAACAGTAGAAACAGGCTCGCCCATATCTCATATTTGGATAGAAAAATCGGTAATTGAAGCAACCTGTTCAACTCCCAAGCTTATTTCTCGAGAATGCTCGGTATGCCATGCCGAAGAGTCGGTAGAAGTCGGAAGCACAACGCCCCACTCATTTGGAGATTGGAAGATCGTTGTGGAAGCTACCGAAAGTAAGGAAGGACAAAAAACGAGAGAATGCGAGATGTGCCATTATACCGAATATGCAAGCATAGATAAGGTTAGCTATATTTCGGTAACTGCCAATGAGCTGTGGAATGCTTTTCATGAAAATGAAGTGGCGGCAGAGCAAAAATACAATGGCAGGACGGTACGAATTACCGGGGTGGTTATTGATATAAACAGTGCCGAGACATTCAAAAGTGCTAATGTTTTGTTGAAAGTTGATGGATATGGAGGAGCTTGGGGGTGTATTCAGTGTAACTTCAACTCGAAAAATGCCCAAGCCCTTGCAAATCTAAATAAAGGAGAAATCGTTACAATCGAAGGAACGTGCGGCAAGATTGAAATATATAATTTGATGATCAGAGGCTGTCGAGTCGTAGAATAACGTTTCTTTGAAATAATAAAAAATACAGTACTCAATTTGAGTGCTGTATTTTTTGTGGGTTTATGGGCGTCGGTTGCGTCGCAACAGCAGTAAAATTTTCGGTGCGTCGGTTGTTTTTCGGTCAAAAGTCTTTCAACCGTGCGTCGCTCAAACT
>CAZONA010000160.1:0-2207 GCA_964581025.1 uncultured Lachnospiraceae bacterium | reverse complement strand
CAAAAAGGTCGGATCTATGATCCGACCTTTAATTTTTCATTCATTTCGTAACGAGGGTATTTTCGGCAAGGAGGAGGTCGCCGGCTTTATCGACGGCAAATTCCTCACGGAGCTGTTCCTCTGTATAATTTTTGAGTATATCCTCTCGGCTGCTTCCGCTGAATTTCGCTTTAATATTGAGGTAATATTCATATTCCTCATCGCTGATCTCGATCTCCTCGGCTTGGATAACGGCATAGGTTATGAGCTCATCCTTAACGATGCTTTCCGCATATTCCTTAAGTGCGTCGTCGCTCTCAAATCCAAGCTCCGCAAGCATCGTTTCGTACGTATAGCTATATCCGTAGAGCGAATACATATAGACGTAATACTCGATCTGATCCTTAAAGGCATTATACCAATACTCGACCTCCTGCTCGGGAAGCTCTGCAAAGGTTGCGTTATTTCTAACCTCGCTCCAGACGCTCGAAATGTTATTTTGCTTAACGTTATACGCAAGGTATTCGGACACGAACGTTCTGTACGCCTCAAAGGTCGTATAATCTCCGTTCGTATACTCGCTGATATTTTCGTCCGTTGCTTCGGGCTCTGCGACGTAATTCACCTTAACGGTAAAATTGACCTTTCTGCCTGCGAGCTCGGGACTTGCTGTATACGTTTCGGGGAAGGTTGCGACAATATCGAATTCCTCTCCGACCGTTGCACCGAGCATTCCCTCGGCAAAGCCCTCAATGAATGTGCTGACGCCGTCGCTCGTGATGACGCAAAAATCGCCGTCGTATATATATGCATCAGATCCCTGCGCCGTTCCGCCGTCAAATTTATATTTGGTCTGCTCGCCGTCCGCATCTATTATATAGTACCAGCCGGAATAGTCGAAATTGAAAATATCGCACTCGGCGACCGTGCCCTCCTCACGCTTTGTGAACTTTTTCTCGTCAAAAAGCTGGAGAGCGATATAGAGCTCCACTTCCCTCTCGGGTGCTTCGGTTACGTCAACTTTGACGCTGAGCCCCTTATATGCGCCGAGGGTTACGTACTTACTGACGTCGACGGTCGAAAAGTCCATCGGCTCGTATTCGGGCTCGATGCTCCCGCTTCCCGTGGTCGTCGTGGTGGTCGGCTCGGTGGTGGTGTCCTTCGGGAACAGATTGTTATCCGTGAGAAGAACGAAGCCGAGAGTCAGAGCTATTATTCCGACTGCGAAGGCTATGATAGTGATTACTGTTGATCTTTTCATAATTTTCTCCGATATTTTTAATTATTTGGGGTAAAAAAGGGACTCCCCTGAAGAATTAACAGAGCAAGTCCCTATTTTGACCGCCGCTCGGGCGACAAAGACGCTTTGAATCAAGCCTCTTCTTTGATTACTTCCTTGCCATTGTAAGAACGGCACTTCTTGCAAACTCTGTGAGCAAGAACGAACTCTCCGCACTTGGGGCATCTTACGATACCGGGAAGGTCGAGCTTCCAGTTGTTAGAGCGTCTCTTATCTCTGCGAGCCTTGGATACTTTTCTCTTTGGTACTGCCATTGTCCTACACCTCCTTGTTAGTGTGATACACGACTTATCTATGGTATTATACTACATTATTTTTCATTTGTCAAGTATTTTTTCAAAATTGCAAGTCGAGGATCTATTTCCTTTGTAACACAGCCGCATTCTCCGTCCCGTTTGGGCTTTCCGCACCTCGGGCAGAGTCCCTCGCAATCCTCGGAGCAAAGCAATTTTTTTGGAAATTCGATGAGCAGCTCCTCACGCACGGCGTCGTCAAGATAAAGCATTCCGTCCTCGATGACGATGTATTCGTCCGCACTCTCCTCGAGCTTTTCCTCACTGACCATTCCCTCGGTAACGACCGTCCTCTCGAAATTCAGAGAAAACACTCCTCTGACCTCGTCAAGACAACGGGCACATTCGCCGATGTACGGAAGCTCCGCATTCAGGGAAAGTCGCATATATCCTGCGGAATTGGTAAGACTGCCCCTTACGTGAGCGTCCTCCTCGAACGTAACGTCCTCTATTATCTCGGGGGTGAGCGTGAAGTCGATATCAATCGTCGATATCTCGCCCCTGAGCATTGCGCCAAGATCTATGACCACGGTCCCGCTCCTTTCAAAATACCTTCAAATAAAACAACGCTAAATATTATAAACTAAAATTCGTCCCTTGTCAAGCGATTTTCGGGGAATATTTCGGATATTTTC
>CAZONA010000159.1:0-2216 GCA_964581025.1 uncultured Lachnospiraceae bacterium | reverse complement strand
GCTTCATGTGAGCTTGCGAACGCTTCATTAAAGTTCTAACCGTCGCCGTAAAATCCAAATTTGTCCCCTAATCGCAAAATATTTTTCACCCACACAAAAAAACGGACGCCGGGCGTCCGTTTTATTTTTATTCAAATTTCCGATAGAGCTCCTCGATGCGTTCCTGCGAGGCTTCGGGGGTATCCTCAAGGGGGAAGGGGATCTCAAGCTCACGGTATTTTTCGAGGCAGAGCTTACGAAATGGCAGCAGCTCGATTTTTTCGATGCAGGTATACCGTTCTCTCAGCTTGAAAATTTGTCCGACGCTCTCGTCGCTGTCGTTAAGTCCGGGGATGACGACGTGGCGAATCCACGTTCTCTTTGAAATTTTCTCAAGATAATCGAGAAATTCAACCGTTCTCGAAAGCTCCGAGCCGGTATTTTTGAGGTGCTCCTCGGGGGTGGCGTACTTATAATCGAGCAGGACGAGATCCGTTTTCTCGAGCAGTTCCTTTACGCCGTCGTTCAGCAAATATCCGCTGGTATCGAGTGCGGTATGCAGATCGCAACGCTTCTTGAGCCTTTCAAAGAGTTTTGCCACGAATTCCGCCTGCATGAGTGGCTCGCCGCCCGAAACGGTAACGCCGCCGTCCTCGCCGTAGTACGCTCGGTATCTGAGAGCTCTCTCGGCAAGCTCGTCGACGCCGACGGTCGTACCGCCCTCAAAGCTCCACGTATCCGGGTTATGACAGCAAACGCAACGCAGAGGACAGCCCTGCATAAATATCACGGAGCGGACGCCCGGACCGTCCACCGTTCCGAGGCTCTGGAACGAGTGGATCCTGCCGAGCGGCTCGCTTTTACATTGATTCATGGAAGGTTCTCGAGATGACCTCTCTCTGCTGTTCTCTCGTGAGGCGGCAGAAGTTTACGGCGTAGCCCGAAACACGAATGGTGAGGTTGGGGTACTGCTCGGGATTTTCGTAAGCCTTGAGGAGCGTTTCTCTGTTGAGAACGTTGACGTTGAGGTGGTGTGCGTTATGACCGAAATATCCGTCAAGGATATTGGTAAGATTCTTAACTCTGGTTCTCTTATCCTTGCCGAGTGCGTCGGGAACGATGGAGAACGTGTTGGAGATTCCGTCCATAGCGTCGTTGTAGGGCATCTTGGAAACGGAGTTGAGGGACGCAAGCGCACCGCAATGCTCTCTGTTGTGCATCGGGTTCGCACCGGGAGCGAAGGGCTCGCCCTTCTTTCTTCCGTCGGGAGTCGAGCCGGTCTTTTTACCGTAAACGACGTTGGACGTGATGGTAAGGACGGAAAGGGTATGTCTTGCGTTTCTGTAGGTGGGAGTCTTGCGGAGCTCATTCATCATTCTGTGAATAATCTTCTGACCTATCTCGTCAACACGGTCGTCGTCGTTGCCATACTTGGGGAAATCGCCCTCGATCTCGAAGTCGACTATGATGCCCTCGTCGTTCTTAATGGGCTTGACCTTTGCGTAGCGGATAGCGGAGAGCGAGTCGACGATAACGGAAAATCCTGCGATACCGAACGCCATAAGCCTGTCGACCTCGGTGTCGTGGAGAGCCATCTGGAGCTTTTCGTAGGAATAGCGGTCGTGGCTGTAATGGATTATGTTCATCGTCTTGACGTAGACCTCGCACAGCCATGCGAGATAGGACTTGAAGCGGTCGTAGACCTTATCGTAATCGAGATATTCGTCGTCCATTACCTCCATTTGAGGACCTACACGAGTGCCGAAAACATTGTCAACGCCACCGTTGATCGCAAGGAGGAGGAGCTTTGCAAGGTTGGTTCTCGCACCGAAGAACTGCATCTGCTTTCCGACCTTCATTGCGGAAACGCAGCAGGCGATAGCGTAGTCGTCGCCGAAAATGGGACGCATAAGATCGTCGTTTTCGTACTGGATGGAGTCCGTGTCGATGGAGATCTTAGCGCAGAAATTCTTAAAGGGAGTGGGGAGGGCCTCGCTCCAAAGCACCGTAAGGTTGGGCTCGGGCGCAGGACCGAGGTTGTAGAGCGTGTTGAGAATTCTGTAAGAGGTCTTGGTAACAAGCGTCTTGTGAGTTTCACCCATTCCGCCGACCGCCTCGGTGATCCACATGGGATCTCCGCCGAAAAGCTCGTTGTACTCGGGTGTTCTGAGGTGGCGTGCCATTCTGAGCTTGATAACGAGGTCGTCGATAAGCTCCTGTGCCTGCTCCTCGGTGAG
>CAZONA010000158.1:0-2240 GCA_964581025.1 uncultured Lachnospiraceae bacterium | reverse complement strand
TTTTATTTTCAAAAGATCAATTACTGTATCTTCTGCAGGTTATAGACTGCGTTACGGACGAGGGCACGGGGGGCGAGGCGGTTCGAGAAGACGATTATCTTATTGACGAAGCCGCAGACGCAGACGGGCTTGCCCTTCTTCATATTTTTATATCCGAACTGTGCGACGGTATCGGGATCCCAGACCTTAAGATTTTTGAAAAGTCCCGATTCGCCAAGCTCGGCGGCGGTATCGAAATTGGTTCTGATAGGTCCGGGGCAAAGTGCCGTTACGCTGACGCCCGTGCCCTTAAGCTCACGGGTGAGTGCCTGTGAAAAGCTGAGAACGAACGCCTTCGTTGCGTAGTACGTGCTCATAAGCGGTCCGGGCTGGAATGCGGCGATGGAATCGACGTTGAGGATTTTTCCCTCTCCGTGCTTAACCATTTCGGGCAGGTAAAGGTGGCAAAGCTCCATAAGAGCTATGCAGTTGAGGTCGACCATACGCACCTGCTTTGCGAGATCGCTCTTATAAAATTCGCCGAAATCGCCAAAGCCTGCGTTGTTCACGAGCACGTCGACGGTGATATTTGCGCTCTTCGTTGCCTCGAAAACCTCCGATGCGCCCGTATCCGAGCAGAGATCCTTGGGAACTGTGAGAACTGCGACGCCGTATTTTGCCTCGATCTCCTTCTTTATTTCATCAAGACGCTCCGCATTTCTTGCGACGAGCACGAGATCGTAGCCGTCGGCGGCGAAAATATTCACGAACGAGAGCCCGAGTCCGCCCGATGCGCCCGTTATCAATGCTGTTTTTTTCATAATTTTTTCTCCTTTTTCATTGGAAATTACATCGGAAGTGAATAGAATATCATTCCAAGCCCTGCCGAGATCACGATCATAAGGATGGGCGAGGGCTTTTTGCCTCTTATCTTCTTATAGGTCAGGGCGATCGCCACAACGAGAGCGAAGATCAATATACCGATGAGATCGACGGAAAATTCAAAATTGCCCGAGCCGATTCCGAGCAGGACGCTGAGGAAGAGCGTTATCGCCGTTCCGAGAATGAGTGCGACGACGCAGGGACGGACGCCCTCGAGAAACGCCTTGACGCCGTTATATTTGAGAAAGTTTTTGAGAAGTGCCGATATGACGAGTATGATTATGAACGAGGGGAGCACCACGCCAAGCGTTGCGACTACCGAGCCGAGAATTCCCGCCTCGTTTGAGCCGACGAAGGTCGCCATATTTATTGCGATAGGACCGGGGGTGGATTCGGAAACGGCGATCATATTGAGCATCTCCTCCTCCGTAAGCCAGCCACGTGAGAGCACGGTATCACGAACGAGGGGGATCATTGCATAGCCGCCGCCGAAGGTCATAGCGCCGATTTCGAAAAATGCGAGGAAAAGTTCAAGAAGTATGCTCATTTTTTATCCTCCCTTCTCTTTTTACCGATATAAAACGCCGCAACTCCGAGCGCACCCGAAACGACGATATATATTATCGAGGAAAAATTGACTGCGAGCAGGGAGAACGTCGTGAGAAGGACGAGCACCACCACGCATATTGCGATCGGGAGGGGCTTTTTCTCCATTTGGCGAAGCATTTTAATGCCGACAGAGCCGATAAGGTACACCACGCACGCCTGTATTCCACGGAATGCGTTCGCAACGAGAGTAAGACTCAGGAACGCATCGAGGAAGAGTGAGATAACGTAAATGATAATGAAGGACGGGAGCACCACGCCGAGCGTTGCGAACGCCGAGCCGAGCACGCCTGCTCTCTTGTAGCCGATGTAGGTTGCGGAATTTATCGCAATAGGTCCGGGCGTCGACTCCGCTATGGCGACCATATCGAGAAATTCCTCCTTCTCCATCCATCCCTTCTTTGAAACGAATTCGTTCTCGAGCAGGGACAGCATCGCATAGCCGCCTCCGAACGTGAACGCACCGATCTTAAACATCGTCAGAAAAAGACCGAAAATTGATTTTGCTTTTTTCATATTTACTCCATTCTTTGTTTTTTGCCTGCTTATTGTACCACATTTGCGGCGTGTTTTCAATATCGAAAAGGCATTTTTTCGAATATTTTCAAAAATCTTTATGAAAATTTTCAAAATTGCTTGACAAAGACGAAAACCTGTGCTATAATATCAAAGTCGTGAATATTGGGGCATCGCCAAGCGGTAAGGCAACGGACTCTGACTCCGTCATTACCTAGGTTCGAATCCTAGTGCCCCAGCCAGAAAAAAGCACTTGC
>CAZONA010000157.1:0-2259 GCA_964581025.1 uncultured Lachnospiraceae bacterium | reverse complement strand
TTCATGTGAGCTTGCGAACGCTTCATTTACAGTGATATCGTTCGCTGCGCTCACGATGAAATCCTCGCTACGCTCGGGTTGTAAATTTGAACAAATCCCCAAACCGTATTGCAAATCCGGCGATTTTATGCTACAATTAATCATCAAGCAAGGCGGAGGTGTTTTCATGTGTGATGAGAAATTGACGGAGGGCGAGGGCACAACCGAAGAATTCAGTGCGATGGCGGTGGTTTTATGCGGCGAAAGCATACTTGCGACGAACGAATGGATCTACGGCAAGGCGGCACTTTCGCTGCCCAAGGGGCACAGGGAAGAGGGCGAGAGGCTGATCGAAACGGCGATCCGAGAGTGCTTTGAGGAGACCGGCATCGTCATCTCCGAGGCGGACGCAAAAAGGGAGCTGCCGCCGTTTTCCTATGAATTTTTGACCCCGTCGGGCGAGCGGATCAGAAAAACGATCACCCCGTTTCTCTTTGAGGTGGAGAGCATGGGCACGCCCACGGTCAAGGAAAAGCGCATCCTCTCGGTCGAATGGATGAAGCTGTCCGATTTTTTGGATCGGTGCACCTACGAAAACGTGAAAAACGCCCTCGGAAGCATTTGAAATAGCAAAAAAGCACGCAATGCGTGCTTTTTTATTTATTCGTTTTCGATTATCCACTCAAGCAGCTCAGCGTATTTCATGTCGCCCGAGGCGACGGCAAGACCTACACGCACCACCTCGTCGACGGTCGGCTGTATTCTTATTCCGTTAGTTTCGAGAAACGTCAGGAGCACATACATTCCTATTCTTTTATTGCCGTCAACAAATGCGTGATTGGAGATGAGGGCATAGCCGATGCGAGCGCCCTTTTCCTCTTTCGTGGGGTAAAGCTCCTTACCGTCAAACGTCTGAAAAGCCGATTCCAAGGCACTGTCAAGCAGGGCAAGATCTCTTATGTTGGGATCTCCGCCGGTCTCCTCGGTCAGCAGCTTGTGGAGCAATAAAACCTTTTCCTTACTGAATTTGATCATTT
This sequence comes from uncultured Lachnospiraceae bacterium, assembly GCA_964581025.1. Classification (GTDB taxonomy): domain Bacteria; phylum Bacillota; class Clostridia; order Oscillospirales; family CAG-272; genus RGIG4608. The sequence continues at coordinate 1,243 of CAZONA010000157.1, read as the reverse complement.
TGCAAGCTCCTCAAATGCACGGCGATATTTTTTCAGGACACGGGCGGCAACGAAATCTATCTTTTCATCGTCGCTCATCTCAATCTCCGTGTCGTTTTCTATATCAATAAGCTTGTACTTCGGCTTGTTGTTTTTGAATATGATGACCTCGCCGCCGTTGTCGACCATGCGAGCCACCCGTGAAAAATTCTGATTTGCTTCCGAAACGGAAACGATCCGATTTGTGTTGACGTTCATATTCCCACCTCCGCTTTTTAGATCATATATAGTATACATCTTTTTTAGGATATTGTCAACCTAAAATTTATCCTAAATTCAATTTTTTCTGAAAATATCCAGCGTGTGATGGGAGTAGCCGAGCAGATCCTGCCTTTCACAGACGGCGAAATGGTATTTGAGGTAGAGCTCGAATGTGCGATCGTCCATTCCGTCCACCACCTCGCGAATGTGGTTCGTGTAGCCGTCCGAGGCGACGAGACAGAGCGGAGTAACGTCAAATTTCGAACGGAGAGCCTCGATATCTTCCTTTCTGTACAGCTCGAAAATATCCCACGGTTCCGAAAACGTCGCAAAGGTTTCCGGATCGATCTTGCATTGCTCGATTATATTGTGAATTTCTCCGCGGATAAAGCCGTAAGACAGAACGCTTGCGTCCGCCATGCAGTAGGCGACAAAAACCGTTCCGCCCCTTTTGGTAACCCGAATAGCCTCCGACAGAGCCTTTTCCTGCTCCTCCCTTGTGAACAGATGATACATCGGTCCGAGAAGCAGCGTTACGTCGTATGCTTCGTCCTTAAATGCTGAGAGATCAACTGCGTTGCCCTGCGTGATTGTAACGGACTCACCCTCTGCGGTGTTTTGCCTGAAGATCTCAATGTTGTGCTCGAGCAGCTCGACGGCGTCCACCCTATAGCCCTCACGTGCTAAAGCGTGGCTGTAACGACCGGTCGCCGCACCGATCTCCAAAATGCGCATCCCCGGCTTGAGATGCTTGTGAACGTATCGCATGGTCGTCAAATATTCCACCGATCCGTGCCTCGAGGTCAGCCGCCCGTCCTCGTCGTATTGCTCGTAAAATCTTGATAAATAATCCTTCGTCTCCATTTGAAGCCTCCCCTTGATCCGAAATCGTCGCTTTCCAAAGTTAGTATAACATATCGCCCCGGAATTTGCAAGTCCCGAGGTGGATTTTTGATTCAAGAAATCAGCGTTACGATTGCTGCCGTGATAACGGCAACGAGGG
>CAZONA010000156.1:0-2293 GCA_964581025.1 uncultured Lachnospiraceae bacterium | reverse complement strand
GCAAAGACAAAAGTCCAGGAGATGTTGCATCTTACGGGCATGACACAACATAAGAACAAGAAAATGAAAGCCCTTTCCGGTGGCATGAAACGCAGAGTCGGAATTGCCCAGGCGGTGCTGAATGACCCCAAAATTCTGATTTTGGATGAACCCACAGCTGGCCTTGATCCCAGCGAGCGAATCCGTTTCCGCAATTTGATCAGCGAGCTGGCATCCAACCGAATCGTACTGCTTTCCACCCATATCGTATCCGACGTGGAATCCGTGGCCAGTCAGATATTGCTTATGAAGGACGGTAAATTTGTGGCCACAGGAACCGTTGACGAAATCCTTGCTTCTGTTCCTGATAAAGCGTGGAGCACGAAGGTGCCTGGGGAGCAATTGCTTTTCTATCACGAAAAATACCAAGTATCCAACGTGAAAACAATGGGTGCGTCGGCGCAGCTTCGTATTTTGTCACCAGAACCCCCAACGCTGGACTCTGTGCCGGAGGCGGTAACGCTGGAAGATGTATTCCTTTCTTATTTTGGCGAAAAATCAGGGGAGGAATGAGGATGTTGGTATTCTATGAAATCAAAAAAGTACTGCTAAAACCAAGTTCCTGGATCGCTCTGCTGCTTCTGGTCGCCATGGCAGCCTTTTCCTGCTTTCAGGCTGTCAGCGGAAGCATCGGAAACGGACTATACTGGACGAATGAAGATGGAACCGTCGAGACAGGTCTCACGGCGGCAAAAAAACTTCGTTATTCCCAAAAAGAATGGAGCGGTACATTAGACCAGGAATTGTTGAAAAAAGCGTTAACGGAGTTGAAACGGCTGGATGCTACTGCAAAATCGGATACGTTGCTCTATTCCCAAAGACAGAAACTAAAGGTCATTCGTGATTTGCTGAACCAATCCTTCAAAGACGATTATCAGTGGGAATACGCCGACTATTTCCTTGCAGAAACTTTGGAAGAAAACCAATTGCCCCATTTCTATGAAAACCGGATCGATCAACTCAGAAACTGGCTGTACGACGAGGGTAGTAGTGCATATGCCCGTTTTTCTGAGCAGGAAAAGCAATATCTTCTCCGTTGCTATGAGACACTGGATACGCCATTTCAAGTTGGATATACCCTGGGCTGGGATATGTCTTACGAGGTGAGCATGACGATCGCCACCTGGGGCAGTGTGATCATGGCATTTCTTGTGGCACAGTTATTTGCGGGAGAATTCCGCTGGAAGGCAGAATCTGTCTATTTCAGCACTGCAAACGGTAAGAAGCGTGGCAATGCCGCAAAATTGGCCGCAGGCTTTTTGCTGACAGCGATAGTTTACTGGATGATTCAGCTCGCAGCAAATTTGTTTGTCCTTGGATGCCTGGGCTTTGAGGGGGCAAGCTGTCCTGTCCAGTCAAGCAGCAATTGGTGGAAATGTATTTATAATGTGACGTTCCTCCAGCGGACGTTATTGGGTGCGGCGGATGGTTTTCTCTGCTGGCTGTTCCTTTCCTCTGCTGTCATGCTGCTGTCGGCCTTGTTTCAATCCATCTCTTTGGCTGTATGTGTGCCCTGCCTGATGATGTTACTTCCCAGATTTTTTGAAAGCAGCAGCATTTTGCATACCGCCCAGGGAATCGTTCGCTTGCTTCCCTATAAGATGTTTGCAACGTTTGCGAATGAATCTATTACATTGTATACCGTTTTTGGGAAGGTCGTGACCCCGATTACCATCCAGAGAATTTTATACCCCATTCTTACGATCATACTGGCGATTCTCTGTTATCAGGTATACAAACGCAAACAAGTCCGCTGAAAAGGGGGGATCTATATGCTAATGCGTTTTGAGTTACAAAAGCTGTATACCAAGCGTTCCAATGGGATCGTGGTACTGTTACTGTTTGCTCTGATTGGATATGCTTCCTGGCAGGCCATACGAAGTGTGGAATGGGTGGATACACAGGGAAATTGGGAGACAGGCTATTCTGCTGCCCAAAAGCTGCAACAAGCAGAAGCGGAGTGGAGTGGGGCACTGGATCCGAAATTGCTGGAAAAAGGTTTGGAGGAAATCAAGCGTATTTATGGTTCCATGGATTCGGGAGAAACCGATATCGAAGAAAATTGGGCTGTGCGCAGTCAGCTCCAGGGCGTACAGGAAATTGCAGATTTGCTTAGTTGGTCTTATGCGGAAACCTATGGAAGTTTCGAAAGAATGGTTGCCGAGCTTCCAGCAGAGGATCTGTTGGATTTTTATGAGAATCGAGTGAAGCAGCGCAAGACATGGCTTTACGATGATAGCTCATGGGCGTACTA
>CAZONA010000155.1:0-2328 GCA_964581025.1 uncultured Lachnospiraceae bacterium | reverse complement strand
ACCGTAACCGTATACGGCAACAATTTAAAGAACATAGGCGAAGGGTATCAATTCATTATCGGCACAAAAGAACACGCCACCGGCCAAACCACCGGCGCCTATCTTTGGATATCCGACGGTTCGTATTCCGAAACGGACGGGACTATAACGACAAACACGCTTAGCGCGTTTAATGCCGGCGGAGAGGGAACGTTGGATTTGGTTTATTCAAACGACGGCGGCACAACTTATATCGACACGGGCTATGACATAGACGTTGTCGTAACCGATTAACGATATTTAACCGCCTGTGCGGGCGATAAATATACAAAAATAAAAAACAAAAAGGAGAAACACACAATGAAAAAGGCAATTTCCATTCTTCTCGCTCTTCTTATGGTTGCGGCGATGAGCGTAACCGTATTTGCGGAGTCCGACACTCTTTCAAGTGACGGTGCACAGAAAGAGATACCCGTTGACGCAAAGTATGTTAACGGCATTTCCACCTCCGAAACCATCAGCGCGGACATTACATGGGGCGCTATGGAGTTTACCTATTCCGTCGGCGGTACTAAGGAGTGGAACGCAAAAGACCACACCTACACCATTAAGAACCCGACCTCCGGCTGGACGGAAAACGGCAACACCGTTAAGGTGGTTAACCATTCCAACATCGACATTACGGCAAGCTTTACCTACACGCCCGGCGCAAACAACACGCTTAGCGGCGCGTTCACTTACGACAACAACAAGACCGAGGTAAACGGTGCGGTTGCACTTACGGCAGGGAAAGAGAATAAGCCCGAAATCGCAGATAACGTTACGGCAACACTCACCCTTACCGGCACACCTGCCGACACTATGACCGATTTTACAGGCGTTGGCACGGTAACCGTAAAGATAGCCTCGGCAAACGCAGCTTAACAGCGGGAAAGGACGAAAGCCCATGAAAAAGATAATGGCTATACTGTTGTGTTTGGCAACAGCGCTGACCATGTCGCTTACCGCTTTTGCGGAAACGGAGCTTAGCTCAAGCCCCGTTAACGATATCCCCGAGGGGCAGTACACCATTGACGTTACCGGCAAGTATGCCGAGGGCGGCAACTCCGGCAACGAAATCTCGGTTGATATTTCCTGGGAAAGTATGGAGTTTACCTATACGGGCAGCAAAAGCAGCTACGACACGGATACCCACAAAACAACGGTTATCCCCGGCGGCTGGAGCGATGAGCAAAAGACCATTACTGTTACCAACCATTCCAACACGGCGGTTGACATAACCTTTGTTTTCACCTCCGAAATCAGCGGAATGGACGGTAGCTTTACCGAAAACAGACTGACGCTTGAAAGCGCCGAAAGCGAGGAGTACCAAACCGTAGGCGATAACGGTAAGTGCCCAGCACCGACGGGCGCAACAAAGTTCAGCCTTGACACGGAAAGCCCCGCTATCGGTGAGGACACGGATATCGGCACGATAACCGTAAGCATAACGGCAAGTGCGGTTTAATTACCAGAAAGGACTATAAGCCCATGAAAAAGATATTGGCTATACTGCTGTGCATAGTAACGGCATTTACCATGTCGCTTACCGCTTTTGCGGCAACGGAGCTTGACGAAAGCCCCGCAACAGGCAAAACCGACGGCGACTATTCAATAGGCGTTACGGGCAAGTATGTTGAGGGCGAAGAGGCGGAAAAGGAAATTTGCGTTGACATCACTTGGGATGATATGCGTTTCACTTATACCGAAGGCACTTCAAAGTACAACCCCAATACGCATCAAATCGGCACAACTCCCGGCGGCTGGGAGGATGCAAAAAGGGCGATAACCCTTATCAACCACTCCAATGTGGACATTAACGCAGGCTTTGACTTTACCCAAGCCGACGGCATTTCCGCAACGGGTACGTTCTATTCCTATACGGACGGTAGCTACGTTTCCCTCTCCGCGGACGAGCAGTTCCTCACCCTTGAAAGCGGCGAGGACACGACCGAGGACGGCGTAGGCTACGTTACACCTATGGGCACTATGTATTTCGGTGTCAGCGGCAGCGGCGTTGCCGGCTCTCAAAAGCTCGGCACTATCACCGTAACCCTTTCCTCGGACGACGACACGGTGGTGGTAAAAAATGCGGACGCGCTTTATGAAGCGCTTGAAGCGGGTAAAAGCGTAAAGCTCGGCAGCAGCTTTGATTTAACGCTTACAAGCGGTGCTGATTTTGACCTTAATTCCGATGTTACAAGAGAGCTGGACCTTAACGGTCAGACCTTGACGGGTAAAATCTGTATTCGCGGCGGTACGCTTACCGTAAAGGACAGCGTGGGTACGGGCAAAATACAGGAATCTAAA
>CAZONA010000154.1:0-2359 GCA_964581025.1 uncultured Lachnospiraceae bacterium | reverse complement strand
ACGGGGCTGAAATCTCAGCCCCATTTTATTAACTTTGTTAACTTTTGTTAATTTTACGAAAAAGATATTGACGAATCGGCGTTTTTATTATATAATAAAATAAATTATACTATTTCCCCAAGAAAACAAGAAGGAGGATATTTGTGAACAATCTTTTTAAGGTGCTCAAGGAGTCCCTGCAGTCGGTGCTTCCGATATTTGCCATAGTTTTGCTCTTAAGCATTACTTTCGCACCGATGGAGAGCGGCGTGCTTGTAATGTTCCTGTTCGGAACGCTGCTGCTCATCGTGGGAATGAGCTTTTTCACCCTCGGCTCGGGTATTTCAATGGAGCCACTCGGCGAGGGAATCGGCGCAACGCTCGGAAAGTCCAAGAAAATGGGCATTCCGCTCGTGGTCTGCTTCGTTCTCGGTGTTATAATCACGATAGCCGAGCCCGATCTTACGGTGCTTGCGGAGCAAGTGCCCTCGATCCCAAATCTTTTGCTTATAATTTCCGTTGCGATCGGCGTCGGAATATTCCTCGTGATCTCGATGATCCGCTCGAGGAAGGGAATCAAGCTCAATACGCTGCTCCTGATCTTCTACGGCGGCGTGATAGTGCTTGCCCTGCTCGCACCGGATGATTTTATACCGACCGCATTTGACTCGGGCGGAGTTACCACAGGACCTATCACCGTGCCCTTTATTATGGCACTCGGTGCAGGTATGGCGTCAATGAGTACGGCAAAGAACGCACGTGAAAATTCCTTCGGCCTCATCGCACTTTGCTCGATCGGACCGATCGCATCGGTACTCATACTCAGCATAGTTTTCAACCCCTCGAGCGATACGACGCAGACCACGATAACCGTCGCACAGACGACAAGGGAAGCGTTCCTCGCATTCGTCGAGGCAATACCGCAGTACGCAAAGGAGGTTCTCATCGCCTTCCTGCCCATACTCGGCGTGCTCCTCGTATTCCAGCTCATCACCCACCGCTTTAACGGTCATAGACTTGCGAAAATGGGCGTCGGCTTCGTTTATACGTACATAGGACTCGTCCTCTTCCTTACGGGCGCAAACGTCGGCTTTATGCCGGCAGGCCGCCTTATCGGCTCGAGAATAGCCGAGGGCAATATGAAATTCCTCCTCGTCCCGATCGGAGCGATAATGGGATATTTCGTAGTAAGCGCAGAGCCGGCAGTCCATTCCTTGAAGAAACAGGTCGAGGAGATAACGAACGGCTCGGTCTCGCAGAAATCCATCGGACTTGCGCTGTCGATAGGCGTCGGCGTATCCGTCGGAATCGCAATGATCAGAGTCCTCACGGGAATACCGATTCTTCCGATACTTGTCGTGGGATACGCAATCTCGCTCGTGATAACCTTTTTCGTACCGCCGATCTATACGGGTATCGCATTCGACTCGGGCGGAGTTGCCTCCGGACCGATGTCGACGACCTTCATCTTGCCCTTTGCGATCGGAGCATGTGAAACGCTCGGCGGAAATATTATGACGGACGCCTTCGGCATCGTCGCAATGGTCGCAATGACACCGCTCATCGCAATACAGGTGATGGGACTTTCCTCGGAGATCAAGCGTAAGAAACGCCTCGCACGTGCAAAGAGCGAGATACTTTCTCTCGAGGACGATATAATCTGCTACGAGGAGGTGGCGTAATGCCCGAGACGGATAACAGAATAGTTGCAATGCTCTCGATAATCAACCGAGGAAAAGCAAAGGCGTATATGAGCATGCTCGACGCAAGGGGAATAGGCTTCCATTTTCAAACGACGGCGTTCGGAACAGCCCCCTCGGAAATGATGGATATCTTCGGACTCGGAACTAACGATAAGGATATCGTTATCAGCCTTGCACCCGAGGATGCGATAAATTCGTATGCGTCGGATCTCTCAAAGAACATCGGCGGAAATTTCGAATACGGCGGTCTTATGATCTGCGTAAGACTTTCGGCAATAGGCAGAATAAGCGCAGAGCTCGTCTCACGTGCGAGCGTTGATAAGGACGGTATAGGAGGTAAGAAAAAGGTGAAAAGCACACAGAAGCATCAACTTATATTGATCTCGGTAAATCAGGGCTATACGGATGCGGTAATGGAGACCGCAAAGCGTGCGGGTGCTATGGGCGGAACGGTGCTCCGTGCACGACTGCTCGATAGCGGAGTTATGGAGCAGCTCAGTAATACGGAGGTGCATTCCGAGCGAGAGATAATCGCAATCTTCGCACTCGCAGGAACGGCGGCACATATAATGGAGGACGTCAACCGTATCCACGGCGTGCTCAGCGACGCAAACGGCGTCGTTGTCGCCCTGCCCGTCGATAAAGCATATAAGATCTGATAATTTATAAAATAAAAA
>CAZONA010000153.1:0-2385 GCA_964581025.1 uncultured Lachnospiraceae bacterium | reverse complement strand
CTTAAGCGGCAGGACGAGGTTATCGCCCTGTGCGCACACTCCTCCGCCGAGCAATATTGCGTCGGGGCGGAAAATATTTGCGTAGTTTGCAAGTCCGCAGGCGAGGTCCTCGATATACGTATCGACCACCTCACGTGCGTAAGCATCCGTATTTGCGTAATCGAAAACGGTCTTGCCCGTTACCTCGTCGGTCGAGCCGATCTCCCACATTTTCGAATCGGGATGAGCCTCCATTGCACGCTTTGTATTTCTTATGAGCGCAGTTGCGGACGCATACGCCTCAAGGCATCCCCGTCTTCCGCACGAGCAGGGCTCTCCGCCCTTACGTATCACCATGTGCCCAAGCTCCGCACCCGCTCCTTTATTGCCCTCAAGCATTACGCCGTTTGTAATAACGCCGCCGCCGACGCCCGTGCCGAGCGTGATCATTACGACGCTGCGGTAATTTTTCGCCGAGCCGAATCTCGCCTCTCCGAGAGCCGCAACGTTGGCGTCGTTTCCGATCCTGACCTCGATCCCGTCAAGCAGGGAGGAAAGCCTCTCGCAGACCGCAAGATCCTTCCAGCCGAGGTTGTTTGCGTAAACGACCACGCCGTTTTCGCTGTCGATCATTCCGGGCGAGCCGATTCCGAGACCGCAAACGTCCCCCGTCGTGAGTCCGAGCCCCGAGAGCAGATTTTTTGCAAGGCGAGCGATATTTCCGACAACGGTATCCGCTCCGCCCTCAACCTCCGTGGGCACCTTGTCCGAGGCGAGAATTTCGCCCCCCTCGTTGACGATACCGCCCTTAATGAACGTTCCGCCGAGATCTATGCCGATGTAAAGCTTATTTTCCATATTGTAAAATCCTCCGAAAAAATGATTTCTATAACAATTATATCATATACGGCGAAAAATTCAAGTACATTTTTCGCAAAATATCACGCACGGGGCAATACTTGACAAAATTTGCGCAGAATGCTATAATTGTTTCAAAATAACACGCATTTGCGTGCAAAAAACGGGAAACGGTTATGAAAAGCTTAAAAATCTCAAAAGACTTCTTCCGTGGGCGGTGGTATCCGCTCGCAATGTCGGTGCTCATTCTTTTGGGCTACATTTTGAAGATCGAGGTCTACACCGCCGCACTGAATATGCTCATCGTGTCGTTCGCACTGCTGTATTCAAACTCGGTAAGACCTCTCGTATTCTTCGTGCTCACCTTCTTCTATCAGATCACGACGGCAAATTCGCCGACGCTCCCGAATCCGAGCGATAACTACTCCACAGGCGTTCGCCCGTATCTCCTCGTTGCGTCTGCGGCGATTCTCGTCGTCTGCGTTTTCGTCTACGTTTTCAAAAATAAATTTCTCGCAAGGGAGAAATTTTTGAAAATCCCCCTCCTCGTTCCGACGGCGGTGCTCACCGCAGGACTGCTTGCAAACGGTCTGTTTTCGGAAAATTACAGCCTCTCAAGCCTGCTCTGGGGACTTGCTCTGACGGTTACCTATACAGTGCTGTTTTTCCTCTTTTATCTCGGAATATCGAGCGAGGATATGAGCGACACGGTCGATTGGTTTTCCGATATCACCCTCATGCTCTCGGGAATATTGCTCGTCGAATTTGCCGGAATAATCCTCTCGGGCAACTACATAAACGACGCAGGAAGCGTGAATCGGGGTGCGGTCGCACTCGGCTTCGGAGGACCGAACGAGATAGGATTTCACCTCTCCATGCTTATTCCGATGAATTTCTACGGCTTTATGAAGGGCAAACGCCCCTACCTCTCGCTGTGCACCGCATTTGCGGTGTATTCCGCAACGCTTTTGAGTACGTCGAGAAATTCCGTGCTCGTGGGAAGTGCGTATTTCGTGCTCTGCGTTGCTCTAATCATGCTTTTCGGCGACAGAAAGCACGTGGCGAGACGGATAATTCCCGTCTGCGCTGCCGTTTGCGCCGTGGCTCTTTTCCTGCTTCGTGAGCCGGTGATGAGCGTCGTCGAGCATTACCTCGATCGTGGGATGGGCGACTCGGGAAGATTCGGAATTTGGGAAAGGTGCTTTGAAATTTTCAAGGAAAATCCCGTGTTCGGCGTGGGATTTTTCGGGCTTGAGGTCGGGCTCGGGGACGGGCTGATAACCTCGATCGTGCCCGAATTCGCACATAATACCGTGTTCGAGCTCCTGTCCGTAACGGGAATCTTCGGCACGGCTTGCTATGCGTTTTACCGAGTATGTACCGTGAAATATCTGCTCTATAAGCCCACGCTTAATAGAGTGATGCTCCTGCTCGGTGCGTCAATGCTCCTTGCCGAAAGTATGCTCGATAATTACGTCTTCCATATCTTCTCCGGCTTCTATTATACCGCCGCAATCGCCATAGCGGCTGCCCTCTGCCAAAATCGCA
>CAZONA010000152.1:0-2406 GCA_964581025.1 uncultured Lachnospiraceae bacterium | reverse complement strand
AATAAAAGTATTTCTTTCCATTCTTCCTGGAATAGGTCGGCATCATGGAACATCCGCAGTGCCCGCATTTCAGGATTCCTTTGAGCGGGGCGACAATTTCGACATTTCTGCTCCGGTCTGGAACTCGATCATTTGTGGTAAGAATCTCCCGTGACCGGTTCCAAACGGCCAGATCAACAATGGCCTCCTGTTCTCCTTCGCAAATGGTGCCCTTGTATTTCACTTCCCCGATGTAGGTGTGATTTTCCAGAATCCGGTAAATATGTCCGGTATCCCAGATTTTTTCCTGCTTTGTCTTTATCCCGTCACGGTTCAATTCCCCTGCGATGAGCTTGGGGGATTGGATTTCGATGAACCGCTGGAAAATTCTTTGGATGATCCGCGCTTCTTCCGGCTCAACAACCAGCTTCTTGTTTTCCACACGGTATCCCATCGGAACACTGCCGCCGACCCATTTGCCTTTCTTCCGGCTGGCGGCCATCTTGTCGCGAACCCGCTCAGTGATGACCTCCCGCTCATATTGGGCGAAGGTGATGAGAATGTTGAGCATCATGCGCCCGGCGCTGGTGGCGGTATTGATTTCCTGCGTCACTGCGACAAACTGTGTACCCCATTCGTCAAATTTCTTGGACAGGTCGGCAAAATCGCAGATGGATCGGGAGAGTCGGTCGATTTTGTAAACCACGATGATGTCGACCAGCCCGGCTTCACAGTCTGCAAGGAGCTGCTGAAGCGCCGGACGTTTCATATTGCCGCCGGAATATCCTCCATCGTCATAACGAGTCGGGAGGCAGACCCATCCGTTGGCTTTCTGACTGGCGATATAGGCTTCGCCAGCCTCCCGTTGAGCGTCAAGACTGTTGAATTCCTGCTCCAGCCCTTCCTCAACGGACTTGCGCGTGTAAATCGCGCATCTCTTCTTTGGAATCGTTTGCATCACCATCACTTCACCCCGAAAAAGAGTTTGCCGTTCCAGCGAGTTCCCGTGATTGCCCGGGCGATGGCGGAAAGCGATTGATAAACCGTTCCGTCATATTCAAATGTTCCGTCCCCGAGGACAATCACTTCGTATTTCTTGCCTTTCCAGACCCTTTGATAACGAGTCCCGCGCAACTTGGAAATCATTCCCTTCGCCTTATTTTGAAGATTGGCCATGGGGTCGCCGTTTGCAATCCGGGTCAGAATTTCCTTATCGTTATCGGACAACCCCCCGAAATGAAGCTCCTGAATTCGATATGCAAGGCGTCGTCGCAGATTTACAATATTGGTCTGCCCCGGTTCAAATCCAAAGAGTTCACTGAACTTTTCCCGAAGTTCGGCAAGATTCATACGATTGATCCTGTCAATCCGTCGTTTTATCCCTTGATCGCTCATGTTAATGCAACTCCTTTGGTTTTCGCCATATACAAGCATTCATTTCTGCGTTTATCCAGTCCTTTTGCCTTGATTCTGCGAAGAACTGCGGCAATCAGATCGATCGCCTGACGAATATTTTCGGGGAGTTCCCGTTTATCCATTTTTCTGTCTCCTGAGTTCGGAAAGTTTGAGTCTGCCGTTTTGGGGAATCCCGCCAAGGCGTTTGTCGGAAAGGCGGATCATCGGCTTGCGGTCAAACTTCGCGGGAAGCGTCTCGGGCAGAGACGCGCCGAGCATGGATCCGCAGACCGCACAGCCAGCCACGCAGTCCAGCCAGTGATTGTCATGGGACTGCGGCTTGAGTTTCCACTCATCGACCGTGCGGCCGCGTCCCTGCGTCTTGACGCGGTATTCGGCGGTCAGATGCTCTGCGAAGAGCTGATGAACTTCGGGGATCCGTCCGTAGAGGGTAAGCGCCCCCTTGTCGCCGACGGGAACCGCGAGCCGCGCGTGAATGAAACTCTTCCAGTAGTTCGTGTCGTAGATGACGTGCCGGATCGCCCTTTTCCCGGCGACATTCGGGATCATCCAGTTGAACCCGAGCCGGTCGCCCTGTTGTTTACGGTATTCGGTCATGGGTTTCGAGGATGCGCCGACGTATCTGCCATGCGACGGCAGAATCACTCCGGCGTGTGCAGACTGGCGGCAGAACTGATAGACGACATCGGTTGACTGTCCCCAGTTCGCATCCACAAGGGCACGTTCGATTTTCAAGACCGCCCCGTCCTCGCGCTCCCACTCGCGCCCGAGGCATTCATCGGTCAGCGCGGACAACGCGGCGTACAAGCCGCCCTCGAAGCCCGCTTTCGGGAAGAGCGTCTGAATGCTCGGATTCGCATCGGCAAGCGAATACTCGTGCCGGTGCTGATCCGGCCATGAGCCGTAGTCGATGACCGCGCCGGTGAAGTCCTCCGCCCATGCGATCACCACGTAGAAAAGCAGCGCTTTCTGGACGTCGATAAACATCGTGAGGCGATCGCATTTCAGCGG
>CAZONA010000151.1:0-2411 GCA_964581025.1 uncultured Lachnospiraceae bacterium | reverse complement strand
CTCACCAGACCGCTCTCGCGGACGTTCACGGCCTTTGCCGCTTCGAGGAATACTCCGCGCAGGACGGTAATATAAAGTCTCTCAACGGAAGTAAATCCCGTTTCCGGGCGTTCCTCCGTCTGCACGTTGTAAATGGTTACAGTGTGGGGAGCGTACATCTGCAAGCACCTCCGCGGTAAAGCAATCCGGTGTGAGCAAGGTATTCGCGGCAAGTGTCGGCCAGCAGCTTCTTTGTGCCATCCATCGTGCTCAGAGCTGCCGCCGCACCGTCCGCACCGCTGGCCAGCGTTCGGGAGTACCCGCCTACCGTCTCGCTCTTTACATCAGCGTCGGAAGCAAGGGAGTCCGTGAGCTTCTTGGACGCAAGTTCCTGCGCCGCTTCGATGATCTTGTATCGGTCAACCAGCGCGCAGCAGCACATCTTTACCGCTTCCAGTTCCGCATGGCCTTCCGCCCGATTCTGCGTGTAGTAATCGAGGTAAGAGCTGGCACGAACGGAAAGCCGGGCAAATTCGTCCTCCGGCAGCACTCCCATGTACTTGTCGTGATAAAACGCATAGTCGGCGTAAATCATCCTTGCGCCTCCTCGATAACGGCGTAGATTTCAGCCTTTTTCATGGAACTGCTGACCCCCTCGATGCCGTTCTGCTCCGCATATTCCAGCAGCTGGGCTTTCGTCATGTTTTGCAGATCGGCACCAGAGGAGTCAGGCTCACTCAGCAGTTCGCTTATTCCCCCGGCTTGTACACGGCGAAGGGGAAGGGATTGTTCAGATCAGCATTGAACGCGTTGGTGGGATTGGCGATCTCCCAGCCCAGACGCATGACGGCACGCAGAGCAACCATATCGTTCTGCATCAGGTTGTACTTGATGTCGCCGCTGGTAGGATCCTGGATCACGCCCTCGGTGAAGATCTTGAAGGTCATATCCTGACGGATGGCATACACCAGCTGAGACCAGTCACCTACGATTATCTGTGCCTGAGTGGGATCGAACGCGCCATTCATGGGGAAGTACATATCCATGCCGTCCAGTGCGTAACGGGTAGCACCCTGCATGTCAGTCTTGAAGATGGGCTGACCGGTGGTGTCTTTCAGGCCGCGCAGCTGACCACGCATCTGAATCGCGGCCATAACGCCGTTGGGGTTAAAGCCGTCCAGCTCCACCTTGGAGATCAGGCCGTCCTTGCCCATGATGTCAGCGAACACATCGGTGGTGGCAGTGACGGTATTGCCGGCGGTAGTAGCGGAAGCGACCACGCCCTCGCGCCAAGTGCTGGGCTTGTCGGTACCGAACAGAATAGCCTTATCGATAACCTTGCCAAAGGCTTCATTCAGGCGAGGCTTGACCTCTGCCCAAATATCATAGTTGGAGTCAGCCAGAACCGCTTCGGGAATGGGAACGATAACGGCAATCTCCTCGGCGTGGATCTTCTTCTTATCCCACGCCATGTTGGTGGTCTTCTTGAACGCATCGGTGTTGCCGCTGTCGGTGGCTTCGCCGGTCACGAAATAGGCAGTGGGCAGAGCATCCAGAACGTTGATCGTCTGGGTCTTGCTGGACATGTTGGGCAGTCTGCGGGCCATGCGCAGGACAGCAGACTCGGCGATAGCGCCCTGCATGATCTCACGGGTTACGGGTTCGGGGATAAGACCGGACAGTGCAGAACGGTCAATGATATTGTTTGCCATAATTGATTTATCTCCTTTACTTCAATGCGCCGCGAATCAGTTGATTCATTGCGGCATTTACGGTTTCTTCTTTGTTGCCGCCGCCAACGGGGGCCGTCCAGTCAAAAGTGACTTTTTGCCGATTCTCTGTAAGCTGGTCAACGGCCTGTTCAAAAGTGGTCTTGTCGTCCACCAACTTGGATGCCTTGAACGCAATAAACTCCGCATCGTCACCGGTCAGACCTTTGGATAGCACGTATTTCTCGCGCTTGAGTTGTTCCAGCTCAGAGGTCTTTTCGGCAAGGTCAGCCTGTGCCTGAGCGAGATCCCGCTCACGCTTCTGCTCTGCCGCCCTGTCACCTTTCCAGTTGCGGTATGCGTTCATTTCTTCCTCGCTGGGGTACTTTTTCCGCTCACGGTCAAGCCGCGCCGAAATCATCCGGTCGACATCAGCCTGAGTGAACGTAGTTTCCTGCTCCGGCGCAGTGATGGGTTCCGTGCTAGGCACGTTGGTTTCGTCTGCCATAATTCAAATCTCCTTGTTTAACGTCCTGTCGGACAAGTTTTGATAAACAAAAGAGCCAACCGCCGAGAAATCCTCGGAAGCTGGCTCCAATTGCCCTTTCCTGCACCCAATTATGCAGAAGTCGTATGTTTGATTGTCTTCTTGACTTCCAGAACGATGTATCCGTCTCCTTTTCGCCTGACTTCCACATCGTTCCCGCGTTTTAGAATGGCTTC
>CAZONA010000150.1:0-2433 GCA_964581025.1 uncultured Lachnospiraceae bacterium | reverse complement strand
CAGTCAGGGCATATAGGCTTATGCTCCGTCTTTATGAAGTAGCAATTTTTTTAAATATCACCGTGTAATTTTTAACAATAATCATATGTACCTCCAATTCGCAACAAAAAAGACTCCTGCATTTTCACATTGCAAGAGTCTAATTATCCGCCGCTTTTCCTTTTGAGTGCATCAATAACAGTCGTTACCACTGCAATATCTTCTTCTGATAAACCAGAAACACTAACCGTTCTTTCTCTTTCGACATCCAGTAAATAGTCAGTTGTAACATTAAAGATTCGAGCAATTTTAATAAGCACATCATATGAGGGAAAACGGTCTCCGCTCTCATAAAATGAAATTACCGATTTCGCAATACCGATTCTTTCTGCCAACTCTTTTTGGCTCATCTTTTTTTTAGCCGTTCTCAATGCCTTTAACTTTTCACCAAGAATCACCATATCCCTCCTTTACAAGCACTTTTATTTATCATTTTATTATAACCCCGGAATGGCTATCTATTGGATATTATTAGATATCTAAATGTAGACATTTGAGAATTTACGTGGTATAATAAGAATATAAAGATGAATTAAAGGCGGTGAACAGTATTTATGGGACGCATTTCAACACATAAACTGTGTTCGTATCTTATGTAAATGGGTATAGGAGGTGTAGAAGGTGAAATTTCAAAACAGAATATTGGTTTTTATGCTGGCTTTGATATGCGTTATGATGTTGTTATCTGCCTGTGCAGATAACAAGAACAAATCCGCAGGTATAGAAAAATTTAGCCCTGCGGATGCTTCTGGAAAATATATAAACGAAGAATATTCCGACTACATAGAGGCATTTTGTAATTATTATAATGAACTTATTATGCTTTGCGATGAGTTGATTGCAAGCGATTATGGGATATTATTAAAATCGGATAATTTAGAAAAATATCACGATGTAGCAGTAGAAGAATGTGAAATTCTAGAAAATTCGATTGAAGATTTGGCTACACAGAAGGAAATACTTGAATTACAAGCAACATTATTATCAACAGCATATTTAGTTAGTAGTTATAACGCAGATAACTATTTTGCTGTTGAAAAGCCAGAAATGGATGGTATAAAATTCGAAGGCGAATTAAATACAAGTATATACAGTGGAATTGTTGAATCTATCGAAAAAGCACGCACTCAATTTACCTCTCAATTTACAGAGTAATGGATATTGGAGGTATTGCAATGATAGATATACCTATTTGGGAAAAGTACACACTTTCCATTGAAGAAGCTGCATCATATTTCAGGATTGGAGAAAACAAACTCCGAAGGCTCATTAACGAAAACCCTGATGCAGACTATATTCTATGGAATGGCACACGGGCACAAATCAAAAGGAAGAAATTTGAGGAAATAGTTGATGAGTTGAGCGCAATTTAAATTGATAACAAAATTCAAAAGAACACAAAAAGCAAGAGAGGATGTAAAGATATGTTTGGTTATATTATTTTAGTAATTGTTATTTACTTGGTTATCGGCTTTATTATCGGTCGAATGATGGAAAATGTCGCTGCTGATAAAGGCTATGGAACTGAGGCACACGCCTTCGCCATGTGTTTTTGGCTTGGTATAATTGGGTGCATCTACGTCGCAGCATTGCCCGACAAAATCCAGCAGGAACAGAATCAGCAAATCATTCAACTTCTCTCCGAAAGGAACGGATGCAGCGATGAAAAAATGTAATGTTTGCGATAAGAAAATTTCCGATTTTGCCGTAACCTGTCCTTATTGTCATTCCGCACAAAATCAAAATCTCCCGGACATACAGGAGAAAAAAGAGAATTGGACAAAACAGCATACGCAGAAACACAGATGGCTCAGCTTAGTTTTGTCAATTGTAGTAATTGCTATTTTTAGCATATGGTACATTCCTTATGCGCCTATTTATTCTATTTTGGAGTTCATTTTGGAGATTTTGTGTGCATCTTACGCTTTCTATTTGAATGTAAAGCACAAAGCCACGTCTATCCCCAAAAATAAAATACTGATACTCTGCGCTACTGTTGCGGGCGTGTTGTTTTCTTTTGTACAATTCAAATTCACTGTCAGTCTTTACGGAATGGGATTCCTGTTCACTGAAGGTATCCATATTAGATATAAACTATTTATTATTCTTCCATATATCAGCAAAGCAATTCTTTTGTCCTTAATTATAATAGATATAGCTTATCTGATTCGTAGCAGGAAAACGGTGTGTACATCCAAAAATAAAATTATACTATTGATTTCTGTATGCGCTTTTATGATTGCAACATTCGCATTTGCCTGTTCATTAAATGCCTATAATGTGTTTATCGGACGAAGTGTTTGGGGCTTGGGTATTATCTTTTTCCAGAAAGCTGTGGCTAACAATGAATTGCAGCCTATCGTAACAACGATGATACTTTCTGCCATAGTTGCA
>CAZONA010000149.1:0-2452 GCA_964581025.1 uncultured Lachnospiraceae bacterium | reverse complement strand
TGATGGTTTGAGGGAATAGGACGACACGCCCACCGATCATTATGACCGGTGGGCGATTTTCAGCATTGGTTTGCAAAAAAGTTCTTGACTATTATACGCAAAAATGCGTATAATAGTAGCAAAGGAGGGGATACCATGGGTTTACAGGAAATCAGGAAGAGCAGAAATATGACACAGAAAGCACTGGCGCAGAAAAGCGGTGTAAATTTCCGTTCGCTACAAGACTACGAGCAGGGACACAAGAAACTTACTTCTGCCAGCGGCGATATTTTGCTTCGACTGTCTACGGTTCTGGGCTGTACAACGGAAGAACTGTTGCTGGATGAAATTCCGGCGGCATCCTTGCTACCTGCCAATAAGTTAGACGAGAGTGAAATCAATGACCAGCGGTTTTATTGTGAAAAATACCAGACCGCCGGAAAATGGGTATGTACCGACCGTGGGGTATCTACCTTGTTTTACTATGATGGTAACCAATACGCCCTTCCGTTTAAGGCGGTATTCACACCGGTGATGCTGCCTTGCTTAAGAGAAGCGGCGGTGTTGCAGATGGAAGCAAAAATTGAGGATATTCTATTCCGAGAAAATGGATTTGAAAGTTGGTGAAAGGTATGGAAGAAAAACTGTATAGCCTGATGCATCGGGATGATCCGATTTGTACGATCACCATCGACCCCATCTCCGGTGCCATTCATCGTGTTTCAAAACCGGTGGATCCGGAATTACTGCCCTTGGGCGGTTGCGTGGATTCTGCCATGCTGAAAAAATGGTGGCAGCACCGTGCCGTTCCCATCGGGCAGGGAAAGATACGGCGGATATTTGAAAATTTGGGGATCGCAACCCCTCAGGAGTATCTGGTCAGAAACCTTGGATTGAGCCTGACGGACCATTACTGGATCAAGCCCATCGATATGGAACTTGGTTGGGCAGATGTGAATTTGTTTACCAACGATTTCAGAGATCCGGTAGGCGATATGCAGTTCGGACAGGAAATTGACCAAACCACGGAATTACCTGCCAATGCGTTTTCTCCCAGTTCCTCTGTCCAGGGCGAATTGCAAAAAAAATGGATCATCGCAGACGGAAAGCGGTATCTGGTAAAGGGGAACCACGGTAGCAATTCTCAGGAAAGCCTAAATGAAGTTGTTGCCTCTCTACTTCATAAAAAGCAGGGGAAACAACCTTATGTTTTGTATCGTCCCATCCGTTTGGACGCAGAATCCCAGATATACTGCACCTGCGAAAGCTTTACATCGGACGAGGTGGAATTTATTCCGGCCATCGATATCGTGAATTCCAAGAAGAAAGATAATGCGGTTTCTCTGTATGAGCATTTTATCTTCGTTTGTGCGGAGCGTGGATTGGCAGAGGAAACGGTACGTGATTTTCTGGAGTATCAAATTCTGGCGGACTTCATTTTGACCAATACCGACCGGCATTTGAATAATTTTGGCGTACTGCGGAATACAAAAACGCTGAAATTTATCGGCATGGCTCCTATTTTCGACTCCGGCAATGCCATGTTCTGGAGTGATCCAAAACTTCCTGCCTATGACGAACTGAAAAAGATCCAAGTGAACAGTTTCCGTAAAACGGAAATGGATCTTTTGCATTATGTTCAAGATAAGACACGGTTAGATCTTTCCAAACTGCCGACGGAAGACGAACTGCGTGAGATTTACGCAATGGATCCGCTGATTCCTTGCGTGGATACAATCTTGCTGGGCTATCACAAGAAAATCGAACTGCTGGAACAGTTGAAGTGAAAAACTCAGGGTTCAAATAGTGCGATTGTATAAGGAGATGCCTATGAAGAAACTACCGAAGAACCTATATCATTTTACATCCCCGATTCATTTGGAATTTATCCGTGAGGACAGCTTCCTGAAGCTGACCGATTCCAATTTGAAGATTGATCGTGCGACCTATCGCATCGAACCGCTGTATCGTGGCGACGAGAAGATCGGAGAACACGCCGTCAATAAATATTCCAATCACCATCCTGTTGTGTGGCTGACTGCAAACGCAGAGGCTGCGGCTGACGAAAACGGTCTTTCTGACCAAGTACCATGCCGATCCGGATCAGGCAAGCTTTTTGAAGCAGTCCGGTGGTTCGGATTGGAAGAACTGGTACGTCTGCGAGGAGCCAATTTCCCTTTCGGATGTTTCCTTGATTGAAATCCGACAGCCTGATGGGAGCTTTGCTCCGATAGAATGATATATTACCGCCCACCGATCTCACGACCGGTGGGCCTTAGCTAAGTATACAAAATAAAGTTAGTGATTACGTGTTATCATTTAAAAAACCGTCTATAAAAGATTCGCCGTTGGGAAATTGGTTTTGTACAAGGTTAAGGAGGCGCGTGACATATTCTCCATATTCGTCAGGAGTAAACATAACAACTTTTTTGAAAGTCGAAGGGACAACATATAACTTTGCAGGCTGATTTCC
>CAZONA010000148.1:0-2509 GCA_964581025.1 uncultured Lachnospiraceae bacterium | reverse complement strand
TATCTCTTGTACATATTCCGGATTGTCAACCGTTGAATACACCTCAAACCCCAATGCTCTGAACAACCCATGCACATACTCTTGCCTTACACGCTCTTTTTCGCCGGGCTTCTTCGTTTCCACAAAAATCACTTTACCTGTCGGAAGCAATATCATTCTATCGGGTACTCCCGTAAATCCGGGGCTTTCAAACTTCAAACACAAAGCACCTGCTTTCAGTTCTTTAACGCCACGGTGTAGCTTTTTCTCAATATCCTTTTCCAGCACCAAAATCACCTCCTGTTACAAAAATCAGATTACGCGCGTATATTATACGCATATATGGGCGCTATGACGTTTTTACGCCCATACGCCCTTTATTTTTATAGGTTAATAGAAAAAGTTTGTAACATTGTAACGTTTAGCCCAAAAAGCCTTATATATCAAGGTTTTTTCGGGTGTTACAAACGATGTAACAGGCTGTAACGTTGTAACGCTTCAGGTGTTACAAAAAAGGCTGTGTTACAAACTTTGTAACGGCTTTTGTAACTGCCGCCTATAATGGTTTTTCACTTTTTCACATACCCTCTTTGCAGGTTGTATGGCCCAAAACGCAAAGGGTTATTATTGCGTTTCCATCCCGGCATCATAGACAGAACGCCGTTGATTTCCCGTGTATCAGAGGATTTCATATCACGCATACTGCCGCCTAAGAGTTCACACCAAACCTCAATAGCGGATATTCTATCTCTGTCAACAAGTTCAATTGTTGTACCTTCCTGTGCGTGTGCAGCTCCCGCCCAAAAATCACGGCGGCGGTCAATGCTCCATTTCGCCCAATCGGACGGTACTTGTCTTTCGGCAAATTCCATTATCAAGCCCTCACGGACGGAAGCCTCACGGTGTTCCTCCTGCTTGATCTTCGCCTCTGCCTCAACGCTGCCAGTCAGATACAGGGTTTCACCGAGCTGCCAACGGGCTTTTGCCTCTGCCCACAGCTGATTGATAACCTCATCCGTCAAATCGGTGAACACGCTCTTCGTTGGTGTGTCGGTCATAACATCAACAGGCCAGAAGCGGCGGTTGCCGGTGGTGTCCTGCAAAAACTCCATTTCGTTACAAGTTCCGAAGAATACACAGCAACGGGGTAATTCCTTCACGTGCCTGCCGTAAGCCGCACGGTAACGGTCAGCACGGAGGGAGAGAAATTGTTTGATACGGGCAATATCGGTACGCCTGAACGCATCAAGTTCTGCGATTTCTACGAGCCAAACGCCCTGTAACAGCTCCGAGGCTTCCTTGCCCTCAAAGGTACGGATTGAATCGTTAAACCATCCACGGCTCATCTTGTCAATCAGCGTGGATTTACCAACGCCCTGCGGACCTGCGAGGATCAGCATATTATCAAATTTGCAACCGGGTGTCATAGCACGGGCTACCGCTGCCGTAAAGCTCTTACGGCAAACCGCTCTGTTATACGCCGTGTCTTTCGCTCCGAGGTAGTCTATAAAGAGAGTGTCGAGCCGTGGCGTACCATCCCAAATCAAAGTGCCAAGGTATTTTTGCACTTCGTTAAAGGCGTGTACGGAAGCGTGAATATCGAGAGCCGAGTCAATGTTGCCTCTCTGTGTGATACCCCACATTCGCTCAAGATACCAGTACAGACCGTTGCTGTCCGTGTCAGACCAAAGACGGCGTTTGGCGTTATTCGACCACGGCAACGCCCCCAGCACCTCACCTCTGTTAGCGAAAAGGTTAAGAGCAAACTTATCTTTGAGTGCAGGATCACCGTCAAGGATAATCAGGATATTGTCGATAGTACCTTTTACCGCACCGTTCTGATTACGCTGAAGTTTCTCAGCCCAATCAAGCGGATCAGAATCGGGAACAGGGTTATTACCATTATCACTATTGGAAACGCCTTCAAAATCTTTTATAGCCGCTTCGTGCTGCTCCCTGTTGAGTGTAGCAATTACCGCCTTATCCGCAACCGCCATATTGCACATCTCTTTATAAGACGGCAATTTGATAATCGGTGTATCAGGTGCGGCATCTTCGTCTTTATCACCGAAACGGTGAAGGCGTACAAGGTCAAAGGCGTTTACGAGCCTGCCACCACACGGATCGGTTGCGTGGTGCGAGAACAGAAATTTTGCGTCATCATAGATAACTGCGCCGCCTGTTGTAGAGCCTCCGAGATAAGTATAACGGTTTTCGTCATTGTCTACCGGCTCATAAATCTTAGGTAGAAACGCATCCATAGCCGTCAGCACATCGTAAGTGCGACAGAACGCACCGACAATGCCGGGCTTCTCAAGCGGATCTCCCTGCTTCATAGCCAGCTTTGCATAGCTGATAGCGCCGGGGACTTGAGGCCAGCTTGCGAGATCGTGCCAGTCTTTGTATGTACTCAAAAGGAAGTCAGCACTGATAAACGGTGCATCTTTCGTCTTATACACATATTCACTGTCCGAGCTGCAAGAGGGCCAATACATTAAACGGCAGACCTCAAAGGTTGTGGGATCAGCCA
>CAZONA010000147.1:0-2518 GCA_964581025.1 uncultured Lachnospiraceae bacterium | reverse complement strand
CCCGGGCGTTTGAAATACAAACGCCCGGGATACTTTTGTCAAAAGGATCAAAAGATGGGTCAGTCGCCGGAATGGCGGTGCTACATTGAGCAAAATTCAACTGTTTGAAAAAATCGTAGGATGGTGCTCAAACAAAAAATGATACGAAATGCCGTTTGCTGCCATCTTTGTTTTTTAGAACATCCAACTTCCGGAGTACTCATTGTTGAGATCTTCCATACCCGTCTTGCCCCACTGGTTAAACTGCGGACCGTATGCGGTTTGGCGGATGATGGCGAGACCTGCTGTAAATTTCTCGCCAGCAGTAGGTTTCAGACCAAGCTCGCTCCACAGGAGTGTTGCGTCGTAGACGAGACCGCTTGGTTCCATTGTCATCTGCAGTTTGCTCTTTTCCAGATACTGTCCACGAGGCTCGCTGTGCACAAACAGACGCAAATCACCACGGAACGGAATCTTGTCATTGTAGAGATACACAACCTCTTTCTCGCCCTCACAAGCAAGGCTTATGCGTGCATGCTTACCGTCCGAATCACTCAGATCAAGCAAAATACCGTCGCCGGCAAACAAAGACGCACCTTCATACGACTGCACATACTTTTTGCAGTCAGTCTGTATGCGCAGATACAGTGCTTTGTCATCATAGCTGACTTCGGCCCTGCCTGCATAGCAGGTCTGCTCATAATTCCACGGAAGTTCCAGCACTGTCTTTTCAGGAGCTCTTGCAATTACCGCCGTCTCATCAACAGTTGGCTTGCGCATACGCATAATTTTGCGCTCAATGTCGAGCACGGTCTGAAACAGACCTCTGTTGAAAAAGATATCGTGGTGTGTGCTATCGGAACGGACAATGCGGAACTGCGAAAGCACATATTCCAGCGTGCGGATGATATCCTCACGTGGTGCTACCTCACCTGTTACACAGAAATCTTCCGTATAGAGGTCTTCAAAATACGAGCCCCAGTATAATCCCACAGCGGAATTTCTGGTGCAATGTCTGCCGACACCGAGATCTGCTTCGATCATCCAGTTTAGCGATCTGGCGCACTGCGATTCATACTCTTTGATGCCGCAGTCATGGTACAGCCGCCAGGAGATGACCGCCGAATAAATTGCACCTTCCCAAATATGATCCCAACCCCAGTGTACGGGGGCATACATACTGCCATCACCGAAGTTGAATCGGCGGTATAGCTCGTCAAACGACCGACGCAGGGGCTCTTGAATCAGTGCCCTTGCTTCTTCGTCATAGAGCAGGTGCGACAGAATGTAGAGTAGATACAGGTTGTAGTTATACTCATCTTCTCCGTCGTTGAAAAGCCCCATATCCACATCACGTTTGGCGTGGTAAGACCAAAGACCATCTGTGCGCTGACCGGGTAGAATGAAGTTACACAGCGTGTCACGTGCTTTTTCCAGCAGTTCTTCGCAGCCGGTTTCTTTTGCCAGGATCCAGCTGTTGACCGTGCCGTCAGCGATCATGTTATACGTTGTGAGGAAGCCATTGACAGATGTCGGCAGATGTGTGCCCGGCATGAATCGCTCGACAAAACGGTGCCCCTTTTTGTCATATGGCCATGCGTTGTACATCTCGCACATCCAGCCGAGTGCCTTTTTATTACCCGTAAGCTGGGCCGCACGCAAAGCCTCCCGACTCCATCTGCCCTGCTGGCAAAGGCTAGGGGGGAACGGCACAGCCCAGTAAATATACCCGTCCTGACGGATCAGGCTTTGCTCAAGGTAATTTAGAAGCGCATCAGCCATTTCACGGTATTTTTCTTCGCCACTGACATGATACGCCAGTGCCATATCCCACGAAGCACTCATTGCAGCAGTGGGCTCAAGAAGCCAGCGATAGACGCCTTTCGGGGCAACACCGCCGTCTTCACCGACCGCAAGCGAGTTATACTTTACTTCCATTTCACGTAAAAAACGTGCGTCAAAGTCTCTTGCGCTGATTGTCAATTTCATGAATTGTCCTCCTTTGCCGGAATACAGCAGTTGTGCTTCCGGTGTGATGTGTACAAACAGTGCTCGTCAAAATCGAGTGACACGGATGATAAATTTCGTAATTTATATCGTGTGCCAATTCGCAAATTCAGGTTATCACCAAAATGACGAAATGGCTATATTGCGGTGGCTAAAATTTATGTAATTCGGGCATTTTTACAAATACAGTGTGTTATTGACAAACCTATACAAGGTTTTCAGGTTGACAGTTTCTACAGATTGATTTTTGTTTCCGGGCATGGTATAATATCAAAATCTGTACGAAGGCGGTGTTCTTTTGCAAAAAGGACGGAGCGGTTGAAATTTTACGTGCAAATGAAGGATTGGAACTATGAAAACAAAAGATTTTTATTATGATCTTCCGGAAGAGCTGATCGCCCAGACTCCGCTGGAGAAGCGGGATACTTCCCGGCTGCTGGTGCTGGATCGAAAAACGGGAGCACGGACACATAAACACTTTTATGACATCATTGACTACCTGCAGCCCGGTGACTGCCTGGTGATGAACGAT
>CAZONA010000146.1:0-2563 GCA_964581025.1 uncultured Lachnospiraceae bacterium | reverse complement strand
CTTCTTGATAATTCCAACATAACACAATTTCTTTCTTTTCGCCCTGCTTTTTCAAATATTTCTATCAAAACGCTTGACTTTACCAAGGCGAAGCATAAACTAGACTGGCAGTTGAGGGAAGCAGAGCAAAAAGCAGTCCTAAAAACACTCGGACTGCCTGCTCAAAGCCTATAACTAGACCGTATAGTCTCGGTTCTTCGCTTTAACCCTTGTTGCATAAGATGAACCACTAAGTCACGAGCAACCCATGACATAGGTTCAAATTGTCTACCTTTCGGTATTGCTTATCCCTCCGCATAGCATTTTAAGGAGTGCTGTCAGCTCCTTGACGGAGAACAAGTATCATAACAAGGGGAATTGCTTGTCCTACGGGCTAATTCATTGCTTAGGCTTAGCCACACCACCATAGTATTTATAGAGCCTATCAAGGGCATTTCCACTCTCTCAATATGAAATTAGGGCGTAAAAAAAGTATGTATGAGAACACCAATAACACATACACACTTCAACTTCCCTAGGGCAAAATCGTTCATATTGAGCCTAAAACCCTTGATTTTACTAGATGTTGCGATTGACAACACTTAATAAAACCCTTATAATTATTGCTATAAGAGAAAGGTATATGTGTTTATTCACTTTTCGAGCAAGGATATATGTATCCCTTTCAAAATTAGTTATGTATGTGTTCCAAGCACATACGCACCAAGAGGAACGCCAACTTCTCTTGGAAATCAAAAACGAAATCACAAACCGTATCCACCGCCAAATGGATGCGGTTTTTTCGTTCTCAATACTTATCTTATATTGTATTCTATTCTTTTTATAAAATCAAGCAATTTTTCACACCCAAAAGCTATAAAATCGCAAAATAGCACTTCCAATTCTTCCTCTAAAGTGATATAATAATGGTATTAAAGGGGTATTAAACCCCTATTATACCCCTTTTAAACCCCTTTTAAACGGGTTTAAAACCATTATAAAACCTATTTTGAAAGGAGATAAAAATTTTGCAAATTATTTCTGTAAACATTACAAAAGGTGGCTGTGGCAAGACTACCACGGTGCAAATGATAGGAGAAATACTCGGAAAAGCAGGAAAAAGGGTTCTATGCGTTGATACTGACCCACAATGCAACCTCACAACCGTTTCTGGCATAAATTTAATGGAATGGCAGGAACACAACCTATATACCCTGCTAAAGAAAGAAAGCACGCTTCAAGAATGTATCGCCAAATCAACATATTATGATGTTTTGGTTGGTTCTTTGCTTCTGGCTTATGCTGATACCGAATTTAATCAGCTCGGCAGGGAATACCTATTAAAAGAGTGCATCGAAGAAGCTGACTATGACGTTATTTTAATTGATACACCACCATCACTCGGACTACTTAACATTATGAGCCTTACAGCAAGTACACAAATCATCATTCCTACGGAATGTAGTTATTTGGCTATGGTCGGACTAGACCAATTACATAATACTATCCAGAGTGTACGCAAACATTCAAATAAAGAACTTAAAATTGCAGGCATCCTGCTCATAAAATACAATTCAAGGGCAAATCTCAACAACGCTGTATTAAGTGGGCTTGAAAAAATGGCTGTAAAGATGGATAGCAAAGTATTTACAAATAAAATAAGAGAAACCGTAAAAGTCAGAGAAGCACAAAGCCAACAAGAACCTCTTATAGATTGGGATGCTTCATGTTCTGCGATTGTTGATTACATGGCATTTGTAGAGGACTTGAAAAAAATTATTTAATAGGTTTTGTAATGGTTTAATAATGGTATTAAACCCCTATAAAACTATTAAGAAAGGATAGACAATGGCAGGAAAGAAATTACCAAAAGACGTTGATTTTGCGGCGGGCTTCTTTTCACAGCCTGCATCCCAAACGGATGAAGAAAAGGTAGTGAACGAAAAGATTGTAGCCCCTGCCGAAAAAGCAACACCCCAAGAAAAGAAAAGCACACCTGCGAAAAAGAACGCAGGCGGTCGCCCTATCAAGCAGGGTTTAAAAAATGAGCAATTTTCATTAACCATGAACCCAGAAACCTATGAGAAATTACGCATAATAGCACTAGACAAGTGTGGCGGTAACTTTTCCAGATTGATTGATGATGCAATCGCTGTATATTGCAAAGAAAACCGCATTAATCTTGCAGATATAGAAGTATCTGCGGAAATATTGGAAACTTACAAAACACGCCAAGAAAAGAAACGCAACAAGAAGTAGTTTTCTAATAGTAAAAAACTATTATTAAACCACAAAAAAACTACCCGTTAAAATAATTTATTATAATGTTTTTTAATGTATTATAAATTATTATATTGGGTTTTGTAATGGTTTAATAATGGTATTAAACCCCCTATAAAACTATTATTTACCCATAAAAAAGGAGAAAATGACCTATGATGGCAGAAAAAATAGAATTAGTATTAGTTAAGCGTAAAATGAGCAAGTCAACTCTTGCAGAGAAACTGAATTGTAGCCCTAGCAACGTATATAATAAATTCAAGCGTGATAATTTCAGCGAAAAGGAATTGCAGGAGATAGCAGA
>CAZONA010000145.1:0-2572 GCA_964581025.1 uncultured Lachnospiraceae bacterium | reverse complement strand
CTCGAAATCGTGGTTTTCGGCGTCGGTTTATCAAAGAAATAAAAGTTTTTTCAATAAACTCTTTACAATCGTGAAAATTTGTGCTAAAATAAATATGTATGTTCAATGATAGTAAGCTTTTACGAACAATTTTCTAAAATTTTTAGGAGGAAATCAAAAATGGCAATCCAGAGAAAGAAAATTTCAATGGACGGCAACACCGCCGCTGCGCACGTTTCGTATGCGTTCACCGAGGTTGCCGCTATTTACCCCATCACGCCCTCAAGCCCCATGGCTGAGGTTACGGACACCTGGTCTGCGACTGACAAGAACATCTTCGGCGAGCCTGCCAAGAACATTCTCGGTCAGAACGTTCAGGTGATCGAAATGGAATCCGAGGCAGGTGCTGCAGGTGCTGTTCACGGCTCTCTTGCGGCAGGTGCGCTCACGACGACCTACACGGCATCGCAGGGACTTCTTCTTATGATCCCCAACATGTACAAGATCGCCGGCGAGCTCCTTCCTTGCGTTATCCATGTTTCCGCTCGTGCGGTAGCTTCCCACGCACTCAACATCTTCGGCGATCATTCCGACGTCTACGCTTGCCGTCAGACCGGCTTTGCGATGATGGCTGAGACGAACCAGCAGGAGATCATGGATCTCGGCGCAGTAGCACATCTTGCTACTATCAAGGGCAGAGTTCCCGTTCTCAACTTCTTCGACGGCTTCCGCACCTCTCACGAGATACAGAAGATCGAGGCTTGGGATTACAAGGATCTCGACGAGATGGTTGACAAGGATGCGCTTGCCGCTTTCCGTGCACGCTCCATCAACCCCGAGCACCCCGTCCTTCGCGGCTCTGCAGAGAACGGCGACATTTTCTTCCAGCACAGAGAGGCTTGCAACTCGTATTACGAGGCATTCCCGGCTGTTGTTGAGGAATACATGGACAAGGTCAACGCAAAGCTCGGCACTAACTACAAGCTCTTCAACTACTACGGTGCTCCCGATGCAGAGAGAGTCATCGTTGCTATGGGCTCCGTTTGCGACGTAACCGAGGAGGTTATCGACTACCTTCTTGCAAAGGGTGAAAAGGTAGGTCTCGTTAAGGTAAGACTTTACCGTCCCTTTGTTGCAGAAAAGCTCTCCGAGGCTATTCCCGAAACCGTTAAGAGCATCGCCGTTCTTGACAGAACGAAGGAGCCCGGCTCTCTCGGCGAGCCTCTTTTCCTTGACGTCGTTGCGGCTCTCAACGAGGTCGGCAGACAGATCAAGGTCGTCGGCGGCCGTTACGGTCTCGGCTCTAAGGACACGACTCCTGCGTCCATCTTCGCAGTTTACGAAAATCTCGCTCTCGACGCTCCCAAGGGACATTTCACCATCGGCATCGTAGACGACGTAACCGGACACTCCCTTCCCGAGAAGGTCGCTCCCAACACCGCTCCCGCAGGCACGGTATCGTGCAAGTTCTGGGGTCTCGGCGGCGACGGAACGGTCGGAGCTAACAAGAACTCCATCAAGATCATCGGCGACCACACCGACAAGAACATTCAGGCGTACTTCCAGTACGATTCCAAGAAAACGGGCGGCGTAACGATCTCCCACCTTCGCTTCGGCGACAGCAAGATCAAGTCCCCCTACTATATCACAAAGGCAGATTTCGTTGCGTGCCACAACAGCTCCTACATTCTTAAGGGCTATGAGATCGTTCAGGACGTCGTTCCCGGCGGAACGTTCCTTCTCGACTGCCAGTGGAACGCAGAGGAGCTCGAAACGCACCTTCCTGCCGCTGTTAAGTCCTATATTGCAAACAACAACATCAACTTCTACACCATCGACGCTACCAGCCTTGCAGCGAAGAGGATCGGTAACGCAAAGGTAAAGAACACGGTGCTTCAGTCCGCATTCTTCGCACTTGCGAACATTCTTCCCGCAGCCGACGCTATCGAATATATGAAGAAGATGGCGTACAAGTCCTACATTAAGAAGGGACAGGCTATGGTCGACCTCAACTACGCCGCTATCGACGCAGGCGCAGACGCATTCGTAAAGGTCAACGTGCCCGAGAGCTGGAAGACGGTTGATACGACCGTTGAGCCCGAGAGCGTTGAGGGAATGAGACCCGAGCTCGTTAAGTACGTAAACGAGATCGTAAATCCCGTTTCCAAGATGAGCGGCGATAAGCTTCCCGTTTCCGCATTCACGGATTACGTTGACGGTACTCTTCCTCAGGGTGCTGCGGCTTACGAGAAGAGAGGTGTTGCGGTCAACGTTCCCGAGTGGATTCCCGAAAACTGCATCCAGTGTAACAGCTGCGCATTCGTGTGCCCCCACGCTACCATCCGTCCCTTCGCTATGACCGAGGAGGAGGCAGCTAACGCACCCAAGTCCACTAAGTTCGCCGCAAAGCCCGTAATCAAGACGAATTATAAATTCACAATGGCTATCTCGCCCCTCGACTGCATGGGCTGTACCCTTTGCGTCAAGGCTTGCCCCGTAAACAATAAGGCGGCTAAGGACGGCACGGATAAGATCGCCATCAGAATGGTATCTCAGGAATCTCAGGCAGATCAGCAGGCGGCGTTCGATTACG
>CAZONA010000144.1:0-2617 GCA_964581025.1 uncultured Lachnospiraceae bacterium | reverse complement strand
GTCAATTGCCCGAAATGGATGGCGACGACTTGGTATTCGGCTTATAATTATCATTTTATCATAAAGTGAGGCAAATGCAGGCTCTCATACGCAGTTAAACACAAAATTGTTCTGCGGAGAATACAAGCCCTTATCTTCACCTTTGGGGACAAACAAATATAGCTCGGAAAATTTGAATGGAAATATTTACAAAACTCTTGAAATCCTTTGAAAGGCTTTTCGGTATTGGATAATTTGAGAAAAATCACTTGTCCGTTTTGACCAAGTGATTTTGGCGGAGCTTCAAACAAATGTTC
The DNA here is from genome assembly GCA_964581025.1 of uncultured Lachnospiraceae bacterium. Taxonomy (GTDB): domain Bacteria; phylum Bacillota; class Clostridia; order Oscillospirales; family CAG-272; genus RGIG4608. The sequence goes on along the minus strand of CAZONA010000144.1, from coordinate 2,321 downwards.
TCTGAGAGCCTGACAACGGCTGTCGAATATGGTATAATATCCTCACTAAAGGCAGAAAGTTGCCGCAATTGAATATCACACATTTGGGATCCGTCCGTATCCGCATGGATTTAGGGCAAGTATCGGTTACATAATCTCGCGCGCGACGCGCTTTGTCGCGCCCCGGGAGCGGCATGGGACAAAATGACCCATACCACTCCGTACGGACAAATGCCTATACAGTAAAATAAATACTGCTCCCATCATTGATCATAAAGCTGCTAAGAATGTGCTTCTGCTTACAATGCCGCAAGATGTTCTTTGATGCTGGTATAGCGAGGATCGTCCCTTATCGATTCAAATACGTTGTCATTATTATTGAGATATCTTAAGCAACAATGGGCAGGTGTTTCTTCGCTACTCTTTGCGATCTTGTCTTTACTTATTTTTATTCTATTCACCAACAAGGACGAATGTGAGATCTCTGCAAAGGATTGATAATCTTCGACATATTTGAGCATATTTTCAAGTGCTTCTATAGCTTTTTCGGAGTTGCCCATTTTGGCACTTTCAAGTGCCATGAAGAAGTTGATCTTTGAAAGGCGATCATTCCAAAAACCAAAATCCTTGTTCGGAAAGATCATTTGAGAAACATTGTACACTGTATTTAACATAGAATGTTTTTCTTCGTGGGAATAGCCAGATTCTTTACAATCAATCATGCGTTTCAGGTAAAAAGACATTCTTCCGCACATATTCCAAAAATAATTTTGACAATGCTCTATAAGCTCCTCCCCCTCAAGGACGTGCGCATGAAGATCCTGCGTTTGCGGAAGCATATCGGCATATTGTAAAGCCTTGCTTCTATCACCCTTATGCAAATAGGTAAAGCACAATCCGCGAATAGCTCCCATCCTATATTCCATATTTGTTGACTCCACGAGTTGTTCGCCGAGCATAACAATTTCGTCAAAGCTTTCATCGATGTATCCGTTTTGCAAAACTCGCATCAAGTAGTAACGTACAGTTTCATCGTTTGGATATTTTTTCTGCATAGCGCGGGAGAGCTTTAATCTTTCCGCTGTTTTTCCTTGGCTGTGAAATTCTGCGTACTTTGTTGTAAATTCTTTGATTTCAGTTTGTTTTTTGCTTTTGGCAATATCGATTTCAAGCAGGACATCTGCGCTGACTTCAAAAATGTTTGCTAATACAGGAAGATGCGAAATGTCGGGCGCTGTCTTGTCGCACTCCCATTGCGAAACGGCGTTGGTAGATACACCGAGCAATTCTGCAAGTTGCTCTTGCGTGATATTTCTGTCACGGCGCAGCTTTTTGATTGTAGTTCCAATAGACATAATGTTTCTCCTTTTTGATAATTCAAAAGTGCTTTTGTACCTTAATTATACGAATCTTTTCGGAATTTTTACACCAAGTATTTTACGAATATAATTCAACTCATACTTTAATTTTTGCAGTAATAGTTTATCGCAAAACTTTGAATAAATCAACCTACACAAACTCAAAACGGAAAGGACGTGACCCAATGGACACGAATTAAGAGAAGTAGAGGCCTATTGCCGCCTAGCAAAAACTCACCGAAGCCGCGCTTGCCACCGCGCAGGCGCGTGTTAAAGAGGTCGAACGGCTGTACGAGCGCATCTACGAGGATAACGTCAACGGCAAGGTTTCGGACGAGTGGTTTATGAAACTTTCTCACAAGTACGAAACAGAACTTGACGAGACGAAGAAAAACATCCTCGCCCTGCGTGAAAAGTTGGACAGTCTGGCGGGCAAACGGCAAGCCAAGGAGGATTTCGTCAAGGCGGTGCGGAGTTTTATGGAGATGCAAACGCTCAATCCGATCATCCTGCGCGAGCTGATCGACAAGATCGAGGTTTACCAAATTGAGGGCACGGGAAAGGATCGCACTCAGCGCGTGGTCATCCACTACCGCTTCGTCGGCTGCCTGCAGATTCCCGATTGGTACCGCAAACGCAAGGTCACGCTTGAGAGCCGCCAAGGCGTCGCGGTCAAATATCTGCCCACAACGGCGTAACAAAAAACAAAAGAGCGGTAACCCGCTCAAAACAACAAACGAAATCAAAAAATAGGCAAAAATATCGAGTGTTCATCACTTTCGTTATGAACACTCGATATGGTCGGAGTGACAGGGTTCGAACCTGCGGCATCGACGTCCCAAATAGCGATTAGTTGATTTTTTCGCTTGTTTTCACGCATCTTTAGGGATTTTTAGTCCGAAAACGATGCTTTCGTGTGCTCTTAAAATCACTGTTTCCACGTAATCCGAAGTCGTAGATGGTCAAATCTGTGGTCAAATCTTA
>CAZONA010000143.1:0-2626 GCA_964581025.1 uncultured Lachnospiraceae bacterium | reverse complement strand
GCCGAGGTCGACGTTACGAACGAGAGCCTTTGGATAGACCAAAAGACCATGGGCGGAATCAACGGCTACGGCATCAGCAGCTATTCCGAGCACAAGGACTGGGCACTTAAATTTATAGAGTTTGCAACAAGTGCGGAGATGATCGAGATCCGTGCCGAAATGCTCGGTATCGTCCCGGCAAGAGGGGACGTGGTTGAGAAGCTCGAAAGTGCAGCTACGGAGATCACCTATAAGAACCTTGACGACGGAACGCTCGTCGTAATGCCGTCGATCTCCTCGGTAAAGCAGATCTGGACGCCGATCTCCTCGGGACTCAAGCAGATTGCAACCGACGGTTGCGGAAAGAGAGAAATGACGCTCTCCGACCTTCAGAAAATACTCGAAACGATGGACGAAAACATTTATAAGGCAATACATACCTTTTCAAAATAAAAAATTATGAAAAGCTTATTCCGAAAAATTAAAAAATTCTTTGCCGAAAGCGGCAAGGAGACCTACGCCTCGATGGTGCTGATGGGAACGGGACAGCTGCTCAACGGGCAGTTCGGAAAGGGAATACTCTATATGCTCTCCGAAATTGCGTTCCTCATCTATTTCGGCACGTCGGGGATCACCGACATCATCGGCTTTTTCACTCTCGGAACGGAAAAGGCGGACGCTTGGGCGGGAATTGCCGGCGACAACTCCGTCATTATGCTGCTTCGGGGAATACTCGCATGGATCGCACTCGCATGCCTTGTCCTGATATATATTTCTTGCGTGAGGGATGCGCATAAATACGCCGAGAAAAAGCGGCAGGGAAAGGGGCTGCCCACGCTGAAGGACGATTTCTCCTCCTTATTGAATAAAAACTTCTACCGTGCGGCACTTTTCCTTCCGCTTCTCGGCGTGGCGATATTCAACGTTCTGCCGATAATCTTTATGATACTTATCGCATTCACGAACTACGGCGGCAAGATCGTGCCCCCGGAGCTCGTGGATTGGACGCTCGACAGCTTTAAGAAGCTCGTCGTGCTCGGGGAGCTCTCGCAGTCGTTTGTCAAAATTCTCGGCTGGAATCTGCTCTGGGCACTCGCCTCGACGCTCTTTAACTACTTTTGCGGACTCGGACTTGCGCTCCTTTATAATAAAAAGTGCGTCAAGGGCAAGGCGATTTGGCGTTCGTTCCCCATACTCGCCTACGCAATACCGGGATTTATCACGCTGCTCGCCTTCAAATATATGTTCAGCAACGGCGGACCTATAAATAATATCATCGTCGAGGGCGGCGGTGAGATAATCGACTTCCTCGGGATAAATTCAAAATGGATGGCACGAGGGATCGGATTTTTCGTCAATGCGTGGCTCTCCATTCCGTCGATAATGCTGCTCGCAACCGGCGTGCTCTCGAATATCAATAACGACCTCTACGAGGCGGCGGATATCGACGGCGCACCTAAAAGTTTGCAGTTCCGTAAGATCACCCTGCCGTTCGTCATTTTCTCGACGACGCCCGTGCTAATTAACCAGTTTATCGGAAATTTCAATAATTTCGGCGTGTTCTTCTTCCTGCGCAGCGACGTCCTCAGCGACGGATATTTTCTCGCCAGCGATACGGACCTACTTATAAACTGGCTCTATCGAATGTCGATAGATAATAACTATTACGCCATCGGTGCGGCGATAAGCCTCGTGATCTTCGCAATAACGTCGACCGTGAGCCTCTGCGTTTACGTGAGGAGCACGGCGTACAGAGAGGAGGATACGTACAGATGAAAAAGAAAAGCATGCACGCAAGGGAGCTTGCGGATAAATTTCTCACCTACGCAATACTCGTCATAGTGTCGATAATATTCCTCTTTCCGTGCCTCTGGCTCGTGATAAGCTGCTTTTCAAAGAGCGGAGATATGTATAGCTTCAACGGATTTTTCCCAAGCGAATATTCGCTCGATAGCTTTAAGCTCCTGTTTACCGATACCGTGATGTATAATTATATGAGCTGGTTTCTTAATACCTTGCTCGTCGCAGTCGTGAGTAGCCTGCTCGGTACGGTGCTCGTGATCCTTACCGCATATACCATCTCCAGCTTTGAATTTAAGGGTAGGAAGGCTCTTATGAAGGGCGCACTCGTCCTCGGTATGTTCCCGTCCTTTATGGGAATGACCGCAGTTTATCTTCTGATGACGCAGTTCGGATTTATTAATAGCCATATAGGACTTGCACTCATCTACGCCGGCGGCGCACCAATGGGATACCTCGTGCAAAAGGGATTTTTCGATACTATACCGAAATCAATCTATGAGGCGGCAAGCATCGACGGAGCAAGTAATTTTAAGATCTTCAGATCAATAACCCTGCCCCTCTCGAAGCCGATGCTCGTCTATACCCTGCTCACACAGTTCGCATGGCCCTGGAGCGATTATATCCTCCCGAAGCTGCTCCTTAAGGATAAAAGCCTCTGGACAGTCGCCGTCGGACTTATGAGCCTGCCGGAAACGGAATTCGCAAGATTTTCCGCCGGCTCGGTGTTCATCGCAGTGCCGATAGTCGTGCTGTATTTCTGCCTCAGTAAATACCTCGTCAACGGCATGGCAGCCGGAGCGATCAAACAATGAAAAAAGCACGCGAAAGCGTGCTTTTTTCATTG
>CAZONA010000142.1:0-2629 GCA_964581025.1 uncultured Lachnospiraceae bacterium | reverse complement strand
TTTACAATTATTCTTCTGTTGCTGGTGCCATTGTATCAATTTCTCCGTCAAGATATTGTCTAAACAAAGTCACTGCTTCTTCTCTTTCATAATCATATCCAAATGTTCCAAGATATTTTTGTAATTGAGTCAATTCATTGTAACTCTCTTCACTATTCAATAAATTGTAGTCTGTTTCATCAACTTTGCCGTCCATATTTACGTCACCCCATTGATATAATAATGGAAGTGTAACATCCCAATCAGAAAAACTTTTTGCCAACACATCCAAATCACGCTCATCAATTTCACCATTAAGGTCTAAATCTGCAACTGCCAAATTGACAGTCTCTCCTTCTTCGAGTGTTCCTTTGAGATATTTTGAAAGTCTTACCAAATCCTTACTTGTAACTTCTCCGTCACCATTTACATCTCCCCATTGATAAGTAATAGGAAGTGTAATGTCATATCCGCCCGCAACATATTTTCTCAACAATTCGACATCTGCCTTATTGATTTCACCATTCAAATCAAGGTCTGCCAATGCCAAATTAATTTTGGTGTTGTTGTCAGCCAAATATTGTTGCAAAAGCACTGTATCTTGTTGATTTATTGTTCCGTCCATATTAACATCACCAGATTGATAAATCACAGGAAGTGTAATGTTGTATCCACCAACAACATATTTTCTCAACAATTCAACATCGGCTTCATTAATTTCATCATTTAAATCCACATCCGCCAATGCTAAATTAATTTGCGTGTTGTTATCAGTCAAATATTGTTGCAATAGAACTGTATCTTGTTGATTTACTGTTCCGTCCATATTGACGTCACCCCATTGATACATTAATGGGAGAGATATTCCATAACCACCAATGCAAGTTTTTCTCAATAAAGTCAAGTCAGCCTCGTCAACTTTATCATTCAAATCAAGGTCTGCTAGCGCAAGATTTATTTCAACATCATATCCTGCAAGATATTTGCTAAGTCTCACTATATCCCTTGAATTTCTTACTCCATCACCATTTACATCTCCCCACACAAAATTGATTGATGGAAGATTGTTGTTTAAATATGCCTCATAAGTTTTCAAAGATTGTTCTCTTGTATAATCACGGCCACAACTTGCAAGAACTCTTTGTAAATCGGTAAATTTGTTGTAACTTGTGTCGTCCTTCACCAAATTGTAGTCTGTTTCGTCAACTTTGCCGTCCATATTTACATCACCCCATTTATATGTAATAGGAAGAGAAATATCCCAGTCCGACAAACTTTTTGACAATATATCCAAATCACGTTCATCGACATTTCCGCTAAGGTCTACATCGGCAACAGCTAGATTTACAGTTTCGCCTTCTTCAAGAGTTCCTTTGAGATATTTTGAAAGTCTTATCAAATCCTTACTTGTAACTACTCCGTCACCATTTACGTCACCAAAATCTTTGGTTGCAACCAAAACAAGTTTGCCAGAAATCATATCATTGAGCCAATCGGTTTCGCTTCCTTCATAGTTGACTTTATATCCGCAATAAATTTCATAAGCAGATTTGCCATTTTGTCCAGCATCACCTTTGTCACCTTGAATACCTTGTGCACCGGTTGCTCCTGTCTCTCCTTTATCCCCCTTGTCGCCTTTTTCACCTTGGGCGCCAGTGTCACCTTTATCGCCTTTGTCACCTTTTTCGCCTTGAATACCTTGGGCACCAGTTGCACCTGTATCACCTTTGTCACCCTTGCTACCTTTCAATTCACTTAATGCTATCAAATCAGTCCAATTTGTTTCGCCCTCATATCTCCATTGGATATGTGTTTCTGTTACATTAAATTCAACTTGCTTTCCGTCAGCACCGGCCAAACCAGTATCACCCTTGTCGCCTTTTTCTCCTTTCTCTCCTTGAATACCTTGGGCACCAGTTGCACCTGTATCACCTTTATCACCCTTGTCGCCTTTTTCGCCTTGGGCACCAGTGTCACCTTTGTCGCCTTTTACACCAGTTTTTAAGTCATCCAATGCAATCAAATCTGTCCACTCAGCATCGCCTTCATATCTCCATTGAATGTGTGTTGAAGAAACATTGAGTTCCACTTTTTTGCCGGCTTCACCTTTGTCACCCTTTTCACCTTTTATACTAGCGAGCCATTCTTCATAGGTCCCTTCATAACCAGCGGCAACAGCCTTGTCATAAATTTTGTGGATTTCTGTTTCCCCTGAATTGTTGTCAGTATTTCCGCAACCTGTCAAACACAATCCGCCTGTTATGGCAGTTGTGCACACAAGTCCGGCTACCAACATCTTCTTAAATTTGTTCATATTTTTCCTCCTATATGATTGATGTTTACATTTTACCACTAAGAATTCTTAGTGTCAAGTATTTTACTAAAAAAACTTAGTAAAATATTCTTATGAAAATATTTGCACAACGATTAAGAGAGTTGCGAACTGAGCGTAATTTGTCAATGAAACAACTTGCAAAAGCAATCAACACGACTGATGCGGCGGTATCTAACTGGGAAAATGAGATTAATGAACCGAAGATATCTTATTTGAAGAGTATTGCCACATTTTTTGGTGTAACGGCGGATTATTTGTTGGGTTTGGAAAATTAAAAAAATAGTTAAGTTTGTGGCTTGACTATTTTTTTGTGGG
>CAZONA010000141.1:0-2670 GCA_964581025.1 uncultured Lachnospiraceae bacterium | reverse complement strand
GAAGATGCAACCGAAGGACTTACGGCAGAGGAAGAAGAAACCGAAATCGAGAACGTGATATGGGATGGCGAAGCTCTCCTTGACGTGAGCGAGTTTGAGAACGCAGGCTACGGCGACAAAGGCATGATGCTCCTTCGTAACCGCTTCTTCAAGACCTGTGCGTTTAACACGAACCTGCAGAAATGGTTTGCCGACAACGGCATCACCACCGTAGGACAGCTTGCAGGCTACACCACCGCACGAAAGGTCGAGGATATCAAGCTCGTTATCACCGAGAGCAGCCTCAAATATCTCAAATTTATGCCGAAAGGTATGAACCTCGGCGAAGCCTTCAAGTCTTGGCTTGATGCTGTGTATGAAGGAAAGACCACATCTACCTTCGGCGTGGTCAAGACCGACAAATATCCTTCGCTTATGTACGGTAATATGGTGTATACCAATTATCAGCTTATCAATACGCTCGGTATTAGCGGCGACGGTATTGGGCAACTTCTTGAGCAATCATTTGAATACCTTGGACGAATACAGAACGATCCCATGTATCTCCGCTTTCATATCAATAGCAAGAGTTATCTTGACGGCATAGGCGGAGATAACCTAATGCTTGAAAATTACCGCAGGCGAGTAACGCTGGATATGCTAAACCGCACACCGCTGTTCGCACACACGGATTTTTATAAAAATCTGCGTAGCGATGTCGTAAAGCGTTTTAAGGAAAAGCTGAAGCGAGGTCGTATTGCCGTAGCAGGTAACTATGAAACCATCTTCGGCAATCCATACGAGTTCTTGTGTGCTACGATAGATAAGAGTTATGAGCCGACAGAGCCGCTTTTGTTATCGGGTGAGCAGGTCTATACCACGAGATTTGAAACAGGTATCACCCTTGCGTGTGTGCGAAGTCCGCATATCACTATGGGAAATCTGTTTCTCGGAAACAATACCGCCTGCGATGAGATCGACAAGTATTTCAATCTTACGGAGAATATCATTTGCGTAAATGCTATCGGCAACAATATTCAGCAAAGGCTCAACGGCTGTGATTATGATTCCGACTCAATGCTCGTGACGAGCAACCGTTGGATTGTGAGAGCGTCCTTGGGAGCATACGAAGTCCTTGGCGTTCCCGTCTGCTGTGTTGCTCCAAGCGGAAAGGCAGACTACAAGAATACGCCGACAGATCTTACAAGACTTGACCGAGTGATTGCAAATAATAAGATTGGTGAGATCGTCAACCTCTCGCAATTTCTCAACAGCTTAATATGGCACGATTTCTTGTGCGGTTCTTCCGTCGATGATATTAAGAAGATTTATTACGACGTGTGCAAGCTTGCCGTGCTATCAGGCATGGAGATCGACAAAGCCAAGCGAATGTACGGTGTGGATACGAACAAGGTTCTCCGCATTGTGAAAAAACGCAAGGAGCAGTTCAAAAAAGAAAACGGCGGTCAAGTGCCGCAGTTCTTCAAGTATATCACCGAGGACGAGCGTGATAATACCGTAGAGCTTGATGCCGTTATCAATTCGCCTCTATCCTTCCTCTACGATATCGTGTCCTCCTACTCCGACCGTTCCGCCTACACGGAAAGAATACCGCTGTCGGAAATGTTCGAGCTTGATGAGAGCGACAAGGGAGAAAACGATACGCACAAAAAGCAAAATATTATTGAAGCGGTGCAAAAGGCGCAAAAGCAAATCCTTCGTCTCAAAATGCAGATGCGAAACGACAGATATGCAGAGCATAAGATATACGCTGAAAAGCAAGAAGCGATATTCTCGGAATGCCTTGCAATCGTTTCAAAAAACATCGTCAACGATCATATTCTTGCCATGCTTCTGCGCGAGCTTGATAAAAAGCCCACGGAGAAGTCCAAATACTCTCTGCGCGGTTGCAGGTCGCTGTTGTTTGCATGTATGCTGTACGGCGGTGAACGCAGACTGCTTTCAAGAGTGAAAAAGGTTGACGGATACTACCCGGAGGACTTGGTCTATTACAGAGAAGATCCCGACTCTACGGAATTCTATGATATAGACCGCATCTACGATTATCCTCATGTAAAGGTGTATTGGAGTACAGAACCGATGCACGATGAAGAAACCAAATAACAATCACAACACACTGAGTGTCGAGAAAAAATCTCGGCACTTTTTTTATTCTCAAATTAAAATTAAATTTTACAAAAGGAATTCTACTACCATGAAAAACATTCAAAATGCAATCAAATCTTTGCAAAGGAGGTACTGCCTTGAGATACTACGATCCTAAACGCAGAGATAACCCCGGCGATTTCTTTCCGATGCCCAAGGCTGTGTTCCGTCTCGGACTTGACTACGGTGAGATCGCTCTCCTGTGCTTCCTCATGTACTGCGAGGATAGAAAAACCTTTCAGTGCCACCCGAGCTACGCTACCATTGGCGAAGCCATCGGCATGAGCAACAACACCGTTAAGAAATATGTAGATAGCCTTGAGCGCAAGGGCTTCATCTACACCGAGCCGACGATGGTTCGCACTCGTGATGGTCGTGCTCACAACGGCAGCCTGCAGTATACCTTGCAACCCATCAAGCCTATCGAAGAAGCATATTTCGAAAAGCAACTGCGTGAAGCAGAAGCACGGATGCATTATCAAAACGCTATGCAAAAATACGAAAAGAAATACGGAGGTAAAAAGT
>CAZONA010000140.1:0-2675 GCA_964581025.1 uncultured Lachnospiraceae bacterium | reverse complement strand
GTGAATCCTTCAGTCTCGGCTTCGCCGAGCCAGCTCCCTTTAGGCAAGGGAGCCTCTCTGTAAGCCTTCGCTCACACCATACCAGCATTGCCAAAGCGATACCGCACGGCAACCTTCTCCAGTGGGAGAAGGTTCCTTTGAGCCGAGCTTTACCAATAGCGATTTTGTTCACCGCAAGCCCCCGAAATTGTAAACAAAATGTAAATTTTACTTGTATTATTTTTTAATCGGGCGATAATATGGTATAATATACTGTATATTTATTATATTTATTATATCGCGCGTGCGAGATGATAAAAATGAAAACGAAAACGAAGTGAAGGCATAAGCATCACAAGGAAACAAAAAATCACGAAAGGAATTATTCACCGTGTCAAACAGCGCACATCTGGAAGAGATACGCCTTGTTTGGGCTGCCGTTTACGACTCCTTTGCGGACTGCATGAGTGCAGACATACGAGAGCTTTGGTTTGGAGAGCTCACCGTTGAGGACTACGAGGACGGCGTCATCACAATGGGCATAAAGAGCGAGGTCAGGCACAAGCTGCTTAACGAAAAGTACCTCGGGGAGCTATCCCGACGCTTTTCGGACGAGCTGGGCTTTGACGTCAGCGTAAACGTAATATTCACGGGCACTCCGATCGACAAGGAGGAGGCAAGGCGCAACATTATGGAGCGTGTCTCCGTCGGAGATCCGTCGTGGAAGCTCCAGGAGGAGCAGAGACGCCGTGAGGAAGAAGAGAAAAAGCGTCGTGAGGACGAGGAGGAGCAAAAACGCCGTGAGGAAGAGGAAAGACGGGCTCGCATTGCGTCCCTGATCCTGCCCCCCGAGGACGAGCACCACGTCGGCTCGACGATGCCGCCCTTCAATTTTGCATACACCTTTGACAATTTCATAGTCGGCTCGTCGAACAAATTTGCACATGCGGCGTGCGTTGCGGTTGCGAGAATGCCTGCGAAAAATTACAATCCGCTCTTCATATACGGACCGAGCGGAATCGGCAAGACGCACCTGCTCTATGCGATAACGAATTATCTTAAGATACAGAATCCGAACATCAACGTCATCTACATCAAGGGTGAGGATTTCACGAACCAGATGATCGACTGCCTGTCCCGTCAGGCGATGCCCGAGTTCCGTGAAAAATACCGGGACTGCGATGTTTTGCTCATCGACGACATACAGTTCATCGCCGGCAAGGTGTCGACGCAGGAGGAATTTTTCCACACCTTTAACGCACTTTACGAGGGCGGAAAGCAGATAATTCTCACCAGCGACCGCCAGCCCCGTGAGATCAAAACGCTTGAGGACAGACTCAAAACACGCTTCGAGTGGGGACTCATTGCGGACATACAGCCCCCGGATCTTGAGCTGAGAATTGCGATAATCAAGATCAAGGCGGAGCAGGTCGGCGTTAATCTTCCCGACGACGTTCTCACGTACCTTGCGGAAAATCTCCGCTCCAACATTCGTCAGATCGAGGGTGCGGTCAGAAAGCTCGGTGCGAGGGTGTTCCTCTCGGGCGAAAAAATGGATATGGATCTTGCAAGGAGCTGCATAAGCGAGCTTCTCGGCGGAGCAGAGCCCACGAGCGTTACCGTTGACAAGATTTTCACCTCGGTGTATCAGAAATACGGTATCAAAAAGGAAGAGCTCATTTCCGCAAAGAGAAACAAAGAGGTCGCACTTGCACGGCACATTACGATCTACATAATCCGCGAGGTTACCGAAATGTCCCTGCCCAATATCGCAAAGATATTCAATAGGGATCATTCGACGATCATAAATTCGATAGAAACGGTCGAGCGCAAGCTCATCACCGACGCCGTCCTCGACTTCGAGATCAAGGAAATCATCAAAGAGGTCTCGCCGAATACGTGAGATTGATTTCGTGCGGATTTTCCCGCGGAATGCACCTAATTCTGCGACGGTGTAGCAACTGCACCCACGGAGAGAGTGGGCGCAGAAAATTAATGCCACGCAGATTTTTAGAAAATTCGATGGTTTTACACAAACAAAATTGCTACTGTACGAGGCTCGGGTTTAGGAAAGCCTCCCTCCGAGAGGGAGGTGGATCGGCGAAGCCGAGACGGAAGGAGCCTGCGCAACTTTTGAGTTTGCACAAATTTTCTTGTCGCGCGTGCTCCTTCAGTCGCCTACGGCGACAGCTCCCTCCCGGAGGGAGCCTATCGTATGGTACGCCTTGAGCAATGGCAATATCGTTTGCAATAATCGTCATTTTTTCGAAAAGCAACTTCAATCCGGAGCGGGCGACCACAGGTACGCCCCTACGGAGTTTGAGCGACGCACGATTGAAAGGCTTTTGACCGAAAAACAACCGACGCACCTCAAATTTCACCACCGTTGCCGCACGCCCGATTACCCACCAACCCGTAGGGGCGCACCTGTGGTCGCCCGCTCCGAATTAAACTAACTTTTTCGAAAAACACCACACCGCACGAATTTTTACAAAAGATGCGTGGTACTAAATTTCTGCGAACACTCTCTCCGTGGGTGCAGTCGCTAAATTTCCGCAGAAATTAGGTGAATTTCGTGGGAAAGGCGACGGGGGGATAGGTAGCAAGACTCTTTTGACGCTTTTTCTTTTGACGAAACACGCCCAAAAGAAAAAGCTTTGCAAAAAGAAAACGGCGTTTTGTGGGCTACTCGCCCA
>CAZONA010000139.1:0-2715 GCA_964581025.1 uncultured Lachnospiraceae bacterium | reverse complement strand
GAGCCGTCGATGCAGATGCTCGCCCTCGAAAACAGTCCTCTCGGCTTAAACTCGACGCTATGCATTTCGCCTTCGATCTCGATGCTCCATCTTTGCTTTTTTGACATAAATTTTCCCCCAACAACGCCTCAAACGGCGGAATTTTCTTTAATTTTCGGGGCAAAAACGCCCCAAAAGCTTAAAAATATTGTATCACAAAGCTAAATGAATGTCAATATCAAAAAAATTTACAAATTATATCTATAATTGTCGGCAAATATAATGTATTATTAATATCGGACACTTTTGCCAAGGGGGAGATGAGAAGCCGTGTTCGGTTACGTTTTAGTCGACAAGATGTCGCTCCGCATTCGTGAGTACGAATATTACAGGGCGACCTATTGCGGACTTTGTCATGCGATGGGCAAGTGCACGGGCTGCATCTCACGCCTGAGCCTGAGCTACGATATGACGTTTTTTGCGCTGTTGCGTGAGAGTATTGACGGTACGGAGGTAAAGATCGAAAAGAAGAGGTGCATTCGCCACCCTCTGCGAGCCGTGAACACGGTGCTTCCGAATCCGCAGCTCGAATATTCCGCTTACGCCGGGGGAATACTTACCTCACGCAAGCTCACCGACGACGTAAACGACGAGCGTGGTGCGAAGCGTGCGCTGGCGGCTCTGCTTCATGCGCTGTTTTCGGGTGCGGAGAAGCGTTCGGATAAGGCTCTTCCGCTCGCCGCAGGCTTTGTGGCGGAGGGACTTGCGAGGATCTCGGATATAGAAAAGAAGAAGACTCCCTCGATCGACGAGCCGGCGGACGCCTTCGGCGAGATAATGTCTCGGCTTCTTGCGCTTGATCTTGAGGGTGAGCGTGAGATCGTGGCACGCAGTGTCGGAAAGAGGCTCGGTCGTTGGATCTACATAGTGGACGCCTTCGACGATTACGAGCGAGACGCAAAGAGCGGAAGCTACAATCCCTTCGTTGAGCTTTACGGCAAGGACGGCTTTGACGAGGACAATATCAAATCAATATCGAGCATGCTCGAGGCGGAGCTCTCTCTCGCCCTCGATGCGCTTGATCTGCTCGAGACCGACGGGGACGTCAACAGGAGAGAGATAATAAGAAATATTTTGTGCCTCGGTATGCCCGGAAACGTAAAGCGGATATGCGAGAGGCGCAACAAAGCTACACGGAACGGAGACGCAGATACGAAATGAAAGATCCATATCAGGTGCTCGGAATTTCCCCGAGTGCTACCGACGAGGAGATAAAGGACGCATACAGAGCCCTCGTGAAGAAATATCACCCCGACAAGTTTGCCGACAGCGATCTTGCGGAGCTTGCAAACGAAAAAATGAAAGAGGTCAACGCCGCCTACGACGAGATTCAGAAGCAGAGGAGCGGCGGCTCGCAAAGCAGAAGCAACGCAGGGGGCGGCTTCAACCCCGGCTCACGCTCGACCTCGGAATTTTACGCAAGAGTAAGACAGTTTATAAATATGGGCAGTATCTTTGAGGCGGAGCAGATGCTCGTATCCACGCCGAACGAAAAGAGAGGTGCGGAGTGGAATTACCTTTACGCCTGCGTAATGGTCAAAAAGGGATATTACGCCGATGCGCAAAGATATTTCGACCTTGCCTGCAGTATGGAGCCGGACAACCGAGAATATCGCACCGCACGGGACGCATTCCGTGCGAGAAGCGAGCAAAACGGTGCGTACAGAACTTATCAGCACTCCGGCGGCTGCTGCGATCTCGATTGCTGCACCTCGCTAATCTGTGCGGATTGCTGCTGTGAATGCATGGGCGGCGACCTTATAAGGTGCTGCTGACGGGTAAGCGGTATGCCGAAAAGAAAAAACAAAAGAAGCCCTGCCTTTGATAAAAGAATAGTCGTTTCGGGAGTACTCGTTGCGCTTTCGGTCATAATTCTGTACCTCGGCTGTGCCATTGAGGTGCTGGATCTCACGATGAGCGCAATAGTTTCGCTTCTCGTGGTGGTGATCGTAATTGAAATGGGCTATTCGTATGCGTGGCTCACCTACGTGGCAACGTCGATCCTTTCGATATTGATCCTGCCGCAGAAAACGCCCGCCGTGTTTTATGCCTGCTTTATGGGCTTTTACCCGATAATAAAATCCTACGTCGAGCGGCTCGGCTCGGGACTTTTGAGATGGATAATCAAGCTTGCCGTGGGAAACGCCGCAATAATTCTGATGATCCTTCTCACGAGCCTGCTCGTGCCCGAGGAGTTTGACGGGAAGGGGCTCGTCATCGCAACGTACATTCTCGGCGTTATCGCATTCGTGATGTACGATATCGCAATAAGTAAGCTAATCACGATCTATTTTGCGAAAATAAGGGATAGAATAAAGATATATAAATATCTGAAATAAAAATAAAGGCTGAGTCATGGACTCAGCCTTTTCATATTCTTGATTAAGCAAGCTCTGCGAAGTACTTGATCGTGCGAACCATCTGGCTGGTGTAGCTGTTTTCGTTGTCGTACCACGAAACAACCTGTACCTGATAGGTGTCGTCGTCGATCTTTGCAACCATCGTCTGAGTTGCATCGAAGAGAGAACCGTAACGCATACCGATAATATCGGAGGAAACGATCTCGTCGGTGTTGTAGCCGAAGGACTCGCTCGAAGCTGCCTTCATGGCGGCGTTGATGCCCTCCTTGGTGATGTCGTGTCCCTTAACGACTGCAACGAGAATGGTAGTAGAACC
>CAZONA010000138.1:0-2736 GCA_964581025.1 uncultured Lachnospiraceae bacterium | reverse complement strand
AAGCGAGCCCCGAGAGGCACGAGCATCGAGGAACGCCCGGAGCATATCAATGACAGATCGGAATTCGGACATTGGGAAATGGATTGCGTCTGTGGTAAGGGACGTTCCGTCATTCTCACACTCACCGAGCGCAGGACAAGAAGAATGATCCTGCACTATATGCCGAGTCAGTCCTCCGGGAACGTCATAAGGTTTTTGAATAAGCTTGAAAAGCAATCCGGGAAGAGCTTCAAGAGGATCTTCAAAACGATCACCGTCGATAACGGATCGGAATTTGCGAGCTGTACCGGAATGGAAAGATCAATATTTAACGGCATCCGAACGAAAATGTACTATTGCCACCCGTATTCAAGCTGGGAGCGAGGCAGTAACGAAAGAATGAACCGAGAGGTTCGCCGCCTTATTCCGAAGGGTACGAATATCGGACGACTCCCGACAAACGATATCCGCCGTGTTCAAGGTTGGGTGAACGCATACCCCCGTGAAATCTTCGGCTACGCAACAAGCGAGGAGCTGTTCCGTGAAGAACTCGAAAAAATCGGCGTGAATATTCAAATCATTAATTTTCAATAATTCCGAAATTAAATATTCCTCCCATCGAGACGTTCCACCCAACGCCTCCCTTTCTGCATGCCCTTTTCGGCATCTTTCACAAAAAAACGCCACCCCTACTCTCCAATCAACCGCCTCATTTTGTGATTTTATCACAAAATTTATTTTTACCACCAAAAATTCTAAAATAACTATTGACTTTTCAGAAAATTTTTCGCATCCAAGAAATATCTTCCCGATCGAGTGCCCCGGTGAGCGTGAGAAGCACAAGATACAGGGCGACGGCGGCGACGATTCCGCCGAGCGTGCCGACGGGGGCAAGGGTGCAAAGAGCCTTCCCGAGCGTTACGGCGATAGCGACGGAGAGGGCAGGGCGGAGGACGCATTTACGCAGGTCGGGGCGCATTCCGGTGATTTTCGCAAGCTTAAAAACGCTCGCACCGGCGTTAAAAATTTCACTTATGATAATGAGTGCGATATAGCCGTATATCCCGAGCCTCGGAATAAAGAGCCACACCATCACAAGCGAGCAGAGGGTGTCGATTATGTTGACGGTCATGGTATACAAATGCTCCCCGAGCCCCTTGAGCATCGAATCGACGGTGGTGTCGAGGTACATTATCGGCACGATATGGGCGAGCAGACGAATATATATCCCTGCCTCCTCCGACGAATAAAGCTCACGCCCGAGGTCTGCGGAAAAGCAGATCATCACCCCGGCGCTTCCGATCGCAAAGAGCAGAGCGAGGTGGCAAACCCGATCCGCAACGTATCGGATCTCCCGTCGGTTTCCCCTCACCTTAAGCTCGGCAAGCTCGGGAATGAGAAGCCCCGAAAACGACTGAATTATTGCGGCAGGCAGGAGAACGAGCGGCATTGCCATACTCTGCAAGGCACCGTATGAGGCAAGGGCAGAGGCACGGTCCGAGCCGCTTTTTTCGATCCCCGTGGGGATCAGAATGTGCTCAAGCGTCAGGAGAAAGGAGCGAAAATAAGTTGAAAACGCAAGCGGCAGAGCGATGGAGAGCATCTTTTTGGTGATCCGCCTCTCGCAGACCTCCGACCGCCTCCGTCCCGACGAACGCCCGTCAAAAATAAAAAGCGTCAGCGAAATAGTGAATGAAAGCATTTCCGAGAGCGCACCGCCGAGCACGAGAGCCGTGCAGGACGATTCCATATCCCGACCGATCGCAAGCTCAAGCAGTGCCACGCAAAACCCGAGCCGTGCGACCTGCTCGGTGAGCTGGACGACAACGTTCTTGTAAACTCGTCGCACGGCGGTGAAATATCCGCTGAAGCAGGACGACAGGGCAATCAGCGGCAGAGTCGCCGCACAGAGTCGCAGAGGGCGCAGCGTCCTTGCGTCCCCGAGTGCCCGAAGTGCCAACGGCTCGGAGAGTGCGAGCAGGAGAGCGGAGGCAAGACAGCCGAAGAAAAGGGAATACCCGACGCATTTTTTCATCGCAACACGCACCGCCCCGAGATCATTTTCGCCGAGCGCATCGGAAACAAGACGGGTGGCGGTCAGATTTATTCCGGAGAGTGCAAGCGTCAAGGCAAGCGAATAAACGCTCCCGAGCAGCGTGTAAAGCCCGAGAGCCTCCGCACCGAGCTTTTTCGAAACGTAGGAATTGAAAAGCACGGACAGCGCACGGAGTGCAAGTGCCGCCGCAGTCGTCAAGATCCCGTTCGCAAGATATTTTTTCAGCCTCGTCATCCCCGTCCACCTTCCTTTTTTGTAAAAATATATGCCCCCCACCCCGCAATTATACTTTCCCAAAAGCCGCAAAAAAAGAACACCCGACCGAGTGTTCCTTTTATTCGTCCGTTCTCCCCACGAGATAATCGAGGCTTACACCGTAAAAATCCGCAAGCTTTATCGCCGCCCAGAGCGGAAGCTCACGCTCTCCACGCTCGTAGCGTTGATAAACGGTCAGATGCATATTCAAAAATCTTGCAATATCCGTCTGCGTCCTGTCGCTGTCCTCACGCAGATCACGCACCCTGCGATATACACTCATAAGCCCCCATCCTTTCCCGTTTATTACTTTAGTATAAACAAAAAACACCGAAAGGTGTTGACAATAACACCATTTGGTGTTAAAATTAATTGCTAAACTATAAAAAACGGGGGTAATTATGTCCAAAAACCAAAACCTGCACAGCGCCAAGGCGGCAAAGAAC
>CAZONA010000137.1:0-2745 GCA_964581025.1 uncultured Lachnospiraceae bacterium | reverse complement strand
GTCTTTTATGACGATGGTTTTCTATTGTCTTACGCATGGAGGTAATCATTATGGCAGCAATAAACGATCTCATTCGACAGATCGAAGATAAAAATTTGCGCGATCGCTTGAAACAGGAGGTAGCGCGTTTAAGTGAACAGAAGCAATTTGGGCTTGTGTTTGAGGATCACATTCCCGAATGTACGCCGCTGTATGGCGTAGCTGTCCGCAAGGGATCACTTGTCGCGATTAAAGGCGAGGACATCCGTGATGTATATTTTGTGTCCGCAATCTCTGATGGAACAGCAGCAATCATCAATAAAGCCACAGGCGAAAAGAGTGAGCGTCCGCTTAAAACGCTCGTTGCCGTGGCACAGTTTGGCGAGCCTATTTTTCCGTCCCTTATCCCAATTGACAGTGTCGCCAATGCGTCTGACAGTAGCTTGTGGCATACGCTGATCGAAGCTGACAATTTCCATGCGTTGCAGCTTCTTGAATACCTCTACCCGAAACAGGTTGATTGCATTTACATAGATCCGCCATATAACAGCAGAGCGAAAGATTGGAAATACAATAACGATTATGTTGATCCCACAGATAGTTACCGGCATAGTAAGTGGCTGTCAATGATGAAGCGCAGACTCAAAATTGCTAAACGGATTCTTAATCCTCAGAACTCTGTTCTGATTGTAACAATTGACGAAAAAGAATACTTGCATTTAGGTTGTCTTTTAGAAGATATGTTCCCCGAAGCACACATCCAAATGGTAAGCAGCGTAATTAACCCCAAAGGTAGCGCACGTGACGGTTTTAGTCGTTCTGATGAATATGTTTTCTTTGTAATGTTTGGTGAATGCGCTCCTGCCAGATTGCCTCTTTCCAATGAATGGTCATCATCGGCAATTGTATCTGCGCAGGAAAAAACAGATGATGATCAGACGAAAATGAACATTGAGCCAGGATGGACATCTATGATGAGGCGAGGTACAGACTCTATGCGTACTGACAGCCCGAATCTATATTATCCGATTTTTGTTGATCCGGTCACACGGACTATAAAAGAAATTGGAGCATCCATTCCAATGGGACAGGATCGCGCAGAAGAAATCCCCGGCTTAATTCAAGTTTTGCCCTTGCGGCAAAACGGCACACAAGGCAGATGGCAAGTTGGCAATATTGAATTAAAAAATCGTATTCAACAAGGGCGTGTTCGTTTAGGTAGACCGACAGCATACGGATTTGTTGTTAACTATTTGCCTGATGGTGAATATGCAAAGGTTGTTAGTGGCGAGTATGAGATTCAGGACTATGCTGCCGATGGCTCGATGATTGCTTATAAAAAGAAACGGCGCGCCGATGAATTGCGAATGCCTCCGACGCAATGGAAAATTGCAAGTCATAATGCCTCAGAAAATGGAACAACATTGTTGACTACTGTGATTGGCGAAAAGCGATTTCCTTTCCCGAAGTCCTTATACGCTGTTCGCGATACACTACGTTTTTTTGTTGCTGATAATCCTAATGCACTTATCGTGGACTTTTTTGCTGGCAGCGGAACTACGCTTCATGCAGTCAATCTGCTCAATGCAGAGGACGGGGGCAATCGTCGTTGTATAATGGTCACAAACAATGAAGTTTCTGATGATGAGGCGAAAGCCTTGAAGAAACAGGGCTATCAGCCGGGGGATGAAGAGTGGGAAAAGCTCGGCATTGCCCGATACGTCACTTGGCCACGGACGGTATGTAGCATAAAAGGTGTCGATGTGAATGGCAATGAATTGAGTGGCAATTATGGCTGCGAAATAGAGAAAATGATTGCGGTATGCGGTGAAGTCACGGATCCGGATACTGGCAAAAAAATGCGGGGAACATTCTATAAAAAAGTGAAAGAAGCGACATATCCGACACTGGCAAAAATCAAAATGGCTGATGGATTTGCAGCCAATGCGGCATACTTTAAACTAGGCTTTTTGGATAAAAGCAGCGTTGAATTAGGCGCGAGCTTCAAATCCATTATTCCCATGCTTTGGCTTCAAGCGGGTGCAGTAGGCAAATGCCCCGAACTGTCTGGAGAAGATTTGCCTGAGATATTCATTCCGGAAAACAGCTCTTTCGCTGTCCTTTTGGAAGAATATGCGTTTTCGGATTTCAAACATACGCTTAAAGCCAATCCGAATATTACACACGCATATATTGTTACAAATTCTCAGATTGCATTTCGGGAAATGGCATCTCAGCTGTCTGTTCCCACAATAAAGCAGTTATACCGCGATTATATTGATAATTTCACAATCAACGCAAGGAGGAACAACATATGAGAATCCCTCTTTTTGATTTTCAGGAAGATGCAAAGGCAAAGCTAATTGAAAAAATCAAAGTCTCTCGGACGCTTCAAACCATGAATCAGGGACAGCAAATTATTACTTTTTCCGCACCTACCGGAGCAGGAAAAACCATAATTATGACCTCTTTGTTTGAAGATATCTTGTTTGGCACTGCCGATATTGATGCGCAGCCTGATGCGGTTATTGTATGGCTCTCGGATATGCCAGACTTGAATGAACAATCTAAGCAAAAAATCGAATCCAAATCCGATATGATTCGTACAAACCAGCTTATCACCATTGACTCCAGTTTTCAGGCTGAGAGTTTGGAACCGGGTAATGTGTATTTTCTGAATACTCAAAAACTTGGAAGTGATAAGCTTCTTACTCACAGATCGGATCAGCGTCAATTTACCATATGGGAAACCCTGACAAACACAGC
>CAZONA010000136.1:0-2795 GCA_964581025.1 uncultured Lachnospiraceae bacterium | reverse complement strand
GCATTTCGGGGGAAAGCAATAGAGGGATAGATACCAAAACTCTTTAGCCACTTTTTCTTTTGCACAAGAAGCCGCAAAAGAAAAAGTTAACAAAAAGAAAACGGCGTGTGCGCTCACGCCGCGCAGGCGGTCGCTTTTTGAAAAAAGCGACGTAAAAACTTTTAATCGGGGCGACACCAATTTAGCTTGGCGAAAACTTTTAATCGTGCGGCTAACGCCGCAGGCGACAGCCATTTTGTTTGGCGGCAGCTTTTATATATTTTTATAAAAGCTTTACAAAATCGTGAAAAAATGCTGACATATATTTATGAAGGGCAAGGAGAAAAACATGGAATTTTCGAAGAAAGGAACGGGCTTGGCGAGCGACGAGGCGATAATCGACCTATATTGGCAAAGGGACGAGCGTGCCATCGGCGAGACGCACCGAAAATACGGCAAATATCTTTTCGCCGTGGCGAACAACATTCTCGACGACAAGCAGGACTGCGAGGAGAGTCTTAACGACACCTATCTCGGTGCGTGGCGAGCGATTCCGCCCGAGCGTCCGAGGATTCTCAAGGCGTTTTTGACCGTGATCTTGCGCAGAAATGCCATCAACAGGTACAATTACCTGACTGCCAAGCGCCGAGTGCCGACCTCGCTCACCGAGTCCCTTGATGAGCTCGGCGAGTGCGTAGCGAGCACGGAGGAGGGCGACGCAAAGCGTCTCGGGGAGGCGATCAACGCATTTCTGAAAGCCCAGACGCCACGCCGCCGCTACATATTCGTCGGCAGATACTACCTTGCCGAGCCGATAGAAAAGATCGCACACGAGCTCGGAGTGAGCCGCTCCACCGTTGACAAGGAGCTTTCGAAGCTCCGTACCGATCTTCGCACACATCTTGAAGAGGAGGGATACGCAATATGAATCGTGAAATATTGAACGCCGCCCTCAATTCGATTGACTTAACGCTCATAGAGGAGCACGCAGAGGAGACGAACCGCTTAAAAACAAGGGGGCGCATCACGAAAGCCCTCCGCACCCTCGGCTCTGCTGCGGCGTGTCTTGCAGTGCTTTTTGCAGTGGTAATTATAGCTCGTCTGGATTTTAGCGGCGATGCCACGCAACAGCCTTCGAAGGATTACGACAAGCTGCCTCCGAGCGCCGGAGAGATCACAACGACGCCCATCGACGGTGCAGCTCCCCCAACGGACAGCGGTGTGAAACTCACCCTGACCTTTGACGGAAAGACCTACACCGTGCTTCTGTATCCCGACGGCAGCCCTGCCAACGCCGTTTCCGAGGAGAACGTCGGCGAATATCTCGGAAACGCCACCGTTTTGGGACTTGGCGAAGTGACCGAATGTGAGATCTATTCCGTAACGAACCGGGACGACGCTCTCGCCGTCCTGCTCCCGAACGGAGAATACGCCCTCGCCCTCATTCCGAGGGTGGAAACAATCAATTAAAAAGGAGAAAAAGCCATGAAAACCTTAAAAAAGCTCACCTGCTTCACCCTCGCCGTGATAATTTGTGCACTCGGGTGCTCCTGCTCGCTTTTCCGAAAAGCACAGCTCGAATCGAGTAAGCTCGCCACGGCGGCGGAGAAAATGAGCGTCAATTCCTACGACAACTACTACAAGGACGAGGGATATCAAGCCTTCGTTGCCAAAATTCAAAGCTTCTCCGCTCGCCTTAGCGCAAGCCTTGCCGAAAAATACGGCAGGAGCGAGAACATTGCCGTATCCCCCGTGTCCGTCTATATGGCGCTCGCCCTTGCGTGCGAATGCGCAAACGGCGAAACGAGGCAGGAGATACTTGACGCCGTCGGCGTGAGCTACGACGAGGTTTCGCAATATACGAAGCAGCTCTACGCCTTCTGCAATATGGAATTCAAGTCGCTCAGTGCGTTCGGAAGGGAGCAGATCGACGCCTACGAGAGCCTTAACAATTCCATCTGGCTCGACGAAAATATAAAATACGTTGAGTCCGGCATCGAAAGCCTCGCAAAAAACTATAACTGCGACAGCTTCCGCACGAGCTTTGCAAACGGCGACGCCGAAAAGCTCATCGGAGAGTATATCAAGGACAAAACGCACGGGCTGATCGACGGCTCGATAAAGCTTGATCCAGAAACCGTTTTCGTGCTGATGAACACCCTCTACCTCAAGGAAATATGGAACGACACGGGCAGGGATCTCAGCCTCACGAGCGATAGCTACGAATTCAAAAACACCGACGGCACGGTAACGCAGACAAAGCTCCTCGAGGGCTACTACAGCATGGGCAGAGTGCAGGAGTGCGACGGCTTCAACACCTTCTACACCTCGACAAATCACAGCTTCAATATATATTTCCTCGTTCCGACGGGTAATAATACCGCCGCAGACGTGATGACTGCGGAAAACATTTCGCAAGTCCTCACGTGCGATAATTGGGGCGGCGTGGATCACGAAAGGTTAGAGGAATACTACACCCGTGTGCTTTTCCCCGAATTCAGTGCGGACTTTGACGAGGATATAAGATCCACGCTCTCGGGCGACTTCGGAATAAAATCATTCTTCGATCCCGACGCCTGCGACGTCTCAAACGTCTTCTCTGGCGATGCGTTCTGCAATCAGGTCATCCACCGCACGAGCCTTACCGTCAATAAAAAGGGCATCGAGGGTGCGGCGGTAACGATAATAGAGACGTGCGGATCGGCAGGACCGAACGAATACGTCAAGATCTACGAGGACTTCACGGTCGACAGAGCGTTCGGCTTCATTCTCACCGACAGATACGGCACGGTGCTTTTCTCCGGAGTCATCAATAC
>CAZONA010000135.1:0-2815 GCA_964581025.1 uncultured Lachnospiraceae bacterium | reverse complement strand
TTTTCGAAATTTCGACTTTTCCACACTTTTTTGTGGATTGGAAAACTGCGCTCGCTACCCTGTGCAAAACTCGCCGACGGGGGCGTTTTTTACCGACCTTCCGAAAGGCGTTTCTCGAAAATCCCACAGCCCGACCGCCCGATTTTCAAGGGCTTTTTCGCCCCCGTGTTGAAAACTCCGCAGCTTTTCCACAGACGCTTCAACCTGTGGAAAACTCTGTGGAAAATGTGGAAAAAGTCCACAGCTTGCTCCGAAACCGCTCGATTTCGGGGCGAATTTTCGCAAAAATTCGGTTTTAAGACCTCGGGTGCGCAAAATATTTTCCGCCCGAGACCTCGATGCGCTCAAACGGAACGGCGAGCTCCATATCACGCTCACAGCTCGTGATGATCACCTGCCTGTCGGCGATCTCACGGAGGAGATTTTTCCGCCTTGCCGAGTCAAGCTCGGAGAAAACGTCGTCAAGCAGCAGCACGGGATATTCCCCACAGCTCTGCCGACAAATTTCGCCCTCCGCAAGCTTCAGAGCAAGCGCAAGCGACCGCTGCTGCCCCTGTGAGCCGTAGAGCCGTGTGCTCCTGCCGTCAAGGCAAATGTCGATATCGTCCCGATGCACGCCCCAAAGAGTCGTGCCGGCGGCTATCTCACGGTCGTGAAATTCGGTGAGCAGGCGGAGATAATTTTTCTCCGTCCTCTCAACGTCGAAGTACGCCTCCGACTCCTGCTTTGCGGAGCCTGCGTAGAGCAAGGTGGGCTTTTCGTCCATCTCGCCCGTAGCGCACATTCTGGAATAAAGCTCCTCGATGATCTCGGCACTCTGCGCAACGTATTCCGCACGGGCACGTGCGATAATTGCCGCCTCGTGCGCAAGCTGTGCCGACCAGACGTCGATGGTCGCATCGAAGGACGCACGGTCCTCTGCGGCGTTTTTGAGCAGCTTATTTCTGTTTATTAAAATTCGGTTGTAATTCTGAAGTGAATGAAGATATATCGGTCTTACCCTTGATATCGCAACGTCAAGATAGCTCCGCCTCTGCGACGGACCTTCCTTGATCATTTGAAGATGGTCCGGGGAAAAGAGCACCGCACGGAATGAGCCGACGAGCTCCGAGAGCCGTGTGATCCTCACTCCGTTTCGCAAAACGCTCTTTTTCTGCCTCGCACCGCCGAAAAGGTGCATCTCGATCGTCTGATCCCTCTCCCCCGACTCGTAGTCAAGGCGAATGGTTGCACTCTCGTCGCCGAATCGGATCATCTCCGAATCCCGAGAGGTGCGAAAGCTCTTGCCGAGGGATACGCAATATATCGCCTCGAGGAGATTGGTCTTGCCCTGTGCGTTTTCACCGTGGAGCACGTTTATTCCGCTCCCGAACGCTACCTCCTCGTGCTCCGCATTTCGAAAGCTCTGCAGCTCTACCCTCTTACAAAGCATATTTGAAAAAAATTAATCCTTAAGCCTTACGGGAAGGAGCATGAAGATCTCGTCCGTGCCCTCCTCGGGATCTGCCGGGGTGATGTTGAGAGAGGAAAGATGCGTCGAGAACGAAAGATTGATCCTCTCACCCGTGCACGCACGCACGGAGCTGATGAGATAACGGTTGTTGAAGCCTATCGTGAGAGGCGCACCGATGTCCTCTATCGCAATGTCGTCGTAGGTCGAGCCTGCGCTTGACGTTGCGGTTATCTTGAGCAGATCGCCGTCGAAAATGAGCTTGACGTGGCTGCGGAGAGAGCCTGCGATCTTTTCCTCGGTAACGAGAGCCGCACGCTCAAGAGCCGAAATAAGCTCCTCACGGTCAAGCTCAACGTTGTACTTGTGATTCTTTATGATGATTCTGTCGTAATCAAGGTATTCACCCTCGATAAGACGGCTGAAGAACGTTATCGTGCCGATGCTGAATACGATGTTCTTTCTCGTAACGAAGATCCTGACCTTCGACTCCTCGCCGTCGTCAAGAAGCTTTACAAGCTCTCCGACCGTCTTTGCCGGGAGAATAAAGCTGCTCCTGAACGTGCCCGTGTACTCCTGCTCCGTCGTGTAATCAACGTGCTTTACGCATTTCGCAAGCTTGAAATTGTCGCAGGATACCATCGTGAGCGTGTCGTTGACCATGTTGACGTAGGTTCCGTTGAGAATTGTCCTCTGATCGTTTGAGCCCATAGCGTACATCGTCTTGTTGAGCATGTCCTTGAGATCCGCCTGCGCAAGAACGAACGTGTCGTTCGATGCGAGCTTCGGAATCGCCGGGAAATCCGAGCCGGGAAGCGCATTCATCTTGTGGCTCGAACGGCCGCTCACGATCGTCGCAACATTCCTGTCGTCAACGTCAAGCTCTATCTCGTCGGACGGCATAACTCGTAAGGTCTGGCTGAGCTTGAGAGCGTTGATTATGTACGAGCCGCCCTCAATTACCTCAACACCCGTCGTAAGACGCATGCCCTTTTCAAGATCGAAGGTCGTGAGCACACACTCGTTTCCCTCCTTGGCTTCTATGAGAATACCCTCCGCCGCCGGAACGGTAACCTTCGTCGAAACACAGCTCATCAGAGGCGCAATCGCCGCCGCAAGCTCGTGTCTGTTAAATCTGATCTTCATTTCAATCTCCTTGTAAATTTTGTGTTGTGTATTGTTTCTTTGTTTGCTTGGTTAAAGTTTTCGCCGTGCTAAACGGCTGTTGCCCCTAATAAAGTTTTCGCCGCACGAAATTGGTGTTGCCCCTAATAAAGTTTTTTGCTCCGCTTTTTTTCAAAAAAGCGGACGGGTGTGGGCGAGTAGCCCACAAAACGCCGTTTTCTTTTTGCAAAGCTTTTTCTT
>CAZONA010000134.1:0-2834 GCA_964581025.1 uncultured Lachnospiraceae bacterium | reverse complement strand
TTTTGAAAAAAGCGGAGCAAAAACTTTTAATCGTGCGGCTTCGCCGCAGGCAACAGAGTGTTAGTGCGGCGGCAACTTTTAGGCATGGCGGTGCTCATTTGAAAAAAGCCGCTCGCAGTGCGAGCGGTTTTTTCGATTTATTCCACCGTAACGGATTTTGCGAGATTTTTGGGCTTATCTATATCGCATCCACGGTCCTTTGCGGCGTAGTACGAGAGGAGCTGCATGGGCACTACCTCGACTATCGGTGCGAATATTGCTTCGATACGGGGGATACGTATGACGTCGTCGGAGACGGACGTGATTTTTGCGTTATCCTCGAACGCTACGCCGAGCACTCTTGCGCCACGTGCTCTGACCTCGACGACGTTACTCATAGTTTTTTCCATTACCGAATCGTTACAGCAAAGTGCGACCACGGGCTGTCCCTCGTCAATCAAGGCGATCGTGCCGTGCTTTAGCTCACCTGCGGCATAGGATTCGGCGTGGATATAGGAAAGCTCCTTCATCTTCAACGCCGCCTCGAGAGAGGTTGCGAAATCGGTATTTCTTCCTATAAAGAACATAGAATTATGGGAATCGTAGCGTCCGGCTATCTCCTCGATATGCGCCGCACCGTCGAGCACCCTTTTTGTGAGCTCGGGAACTTCGAGAAGCTCTGCGAGCAATTTTTCATAGGTCTCGCCGCCCACGATGCCGAGAACCTCGCCGGCATAAAGAGCAAGCGCATAGAGCACCGCCAGCTGAGTCGTGTATCCCTTCGTGGTGGCGACGGCAATTTCCGGACCTGCCCAGGTGTAGAGCGTGTGATCGGCTATTTTCGATATCGTGCTTCCGACGACATTCACGATCGCAAGCGTTCTCGCACCGAGGCTCTTACATTCCTTCATCGCCGCAATGGTATCCGCAGTTTCGCCCGACTGGGAAAGTGCGATCAGGAGCGTTTTCTCATCAATTATCATATCCCCGTAGCGAAGCTCACTTGCGTATTCGACCTGCGTGGGAATGTGAGCAAGACGCTCAATGGCATATTTCGCCGCACATCCTGCGTAGTACGACGAGCCGCAGGCACTTATCACGATCTTGTCCACGCTCTCGAGATATTCACGGGTGATCCCCTCAAGCTCAAGCGCAATTCTGCCGTCCCTGATCCTCGGGGAGAGCGTTTTTTCGATTGCAGAGGGCTGCTCGAAAATTTCCTTGAGCATAAAGTGCTCGTACCCACCCTTTTCGGCGGATTCCACGTCCCACCAAATGCGGCTCGCTTCTTTTTCTACGGGATTGCCGTCGAAATCGCAAACGGAAACGCCGTCGGGCGTGATCTGTGCAATCTCTCCGTCCTCAAGGTAAATGACGTCCCTCGTGTGCGAAACGAGAGCGGTAACGTCGGACGCAAAATAATTCTCACCCTCGCCAAGCCCGATGATCAAGGGGCTCGATTGCCTTGCAACACAAAGCTTTTTCGGCTCGTCGGCGCAGATAACACCGAGCGCAAATGAGCCGGTGAGCCTCTTGCAGGTCCTCTCGAGCGCCGCCGTAAAATCCCCGTCGTAATACATCTCGAGAAGATGCGCCACGACCTCGGTGTCCGTTTCGCTGTTGAAAACGTAGCCGAGCGAGACAAGCTCCTCACGAAGAGAGAGATAATTTTCTATAATTCCGTTGTGTACCACGGCAAAACGACCGTCGTTGCTCACGTGGGGATGCGCATTTTCGTTCGTCGGCGAGCCGTGAGTCGCCCAACGTGTGTGCCCGACCCCAATGTACCCCGGACGAGTCCTGCCGTCAGCGGTGTGCTCGCAAAGCGTCGCAACCTTTCCGACCGATTTGCTGACCGAAATCGCACCCTCGTCGAGTACGGCAATGCCTGCCGAATCGTAACCCCTGTATTCAAGCCGCCTGAGCCCCTCAAGTAAAATGGGCGCAGCGTTTTTTGTGCCCGTGTAACCAACTATTCCGCACATATATATCTCCCCTCCGCCGCCGAAGCGGCATAAATAAATATCGTTTTTGTAAGATTGAATTGACTAAAATTTTTGCCACACTAAACGGCTACTGCCTGCGGCGTAGCCGCACCTAAAAGTTTTCGCCAAGCCTTTTTCAAAAGGCTTGCGAGGTGTGGGCGAGAAGCCCACAAAACGCCCTTTTCTTTTTGCAAAGCTTTTTCTTTTGGGGCTATTTGCTCAAAAGAAAAAGCGTCAAAAAAGTCTTGCTGCCAATCCCACCGTCGCTTTTCCCTCGAAATGCACCTAATTCTGCGACGGTGTAGCGACTGCACCCACAAAGAGAGTGCTCGCAGAATATTAAAAGCAGCACTCTGATTTTTAATCGAACTTTATCACTATTGTATGAGCGAAAGCTCACGGGAAGGCTCCCTTGTGTAAAGGGAGCTGTCAGCGAAGCTGACTGAGGGATTGTCCCAAAATCGAACTAACTTTTTGCTTTTTCTAAAAGTAACTGTTATTGAAGAACAATCCTTCCACCGCTAAAGCGGTCCCCCTCCCTTTACACAAGGGAGGCGACTGGTGCGGCGAAAATTCCGTAAAAACTGCCTCTGTCCACCGCACGCCCGACTACCCACCAACTCGTAGGGGCGCACCTGTGGTCGCCCGCAACGAATAAAAACTAATTTTTGAAAAACAGTCGATCACTACAAACAACACCTCTATTGCACAAGGCGAGGTCTATGATAGGCTCCCTCCGGGAGGGAGCTGTCAGCGTAGCTGACTGAAGGAGCACGTGCGACAATAAAATTTGTGCAAACTCCAAAGTTGCGCAGGCTCCTTCCGTCTCGGCGTTCCGCCGATCCACCTCCCTCTCGGAGGGAGGCTTTC
>CAZONA010000133.1:0-2862 GCA_964581025.1 uncultured Lachnospiraceae bacterium | reverse complement strand
CTATTTGACGGGGCGTTATTGAATTAGGTTTACGCCTTATTTGCCGAGCCGAAGAGTTCGATCTTCTCTCTCACGGTTGCCTTAATGGCGTCGACGCCGGGAGCGAGGACCTTTCTGGGGTCGAAGCCCTTACCGACGAGGTCCTTACCCTCCTCAAAGTAAACACGGGTAGCTGCGGTGAAGGCGAGCTGGCACTCGGTATTTACGTTGATCTTGGAAACGCCGAGGTCGATCGCTCTCTTTATCATATCTGCGGGAATGCCCGTACCGCCGTGGAGCACGAGGGGCATATCGCCCGTCTTCTGCTGGATAGCATCAAGAGTTTCAAAGGAAAGTCCCTTCCAGTTTGCAGGGTACTTGCCGTGGATATTTCCGATACCTGCGGCGAGCATCGTAACGCCGAGATCTGCGATCATCTTGCACTCGTCGGGATCTGCACATTCGCCTGCACCGACGACTCCGTCCTCTTCGCCGCCGATAGCGCCGACCTCTGCCTCAAGGGAAATTCCACGCTCACCGGTGAGCTTTACAAGCTCGGTGGTTTTCTGGATATTTTCCTCAATGGGATAGTGCGAGCCGTCGAACATTACGGACGAAAATCCGGCTTCGATGCACGCAAGTGCGCCCTCATACGAGCCGTGGTCGAGGTGGAGAGCGACGGGAACGGTGATACCGAGTCCCTCGATCATACCGTTGACCATACCGACTATGGTCTTATATCCGCACATATATCTGCCCGCACCCTCGGATACGCCGAGAATTACGGGAGAATTCATTTCCTGTGCGGTCTGAAGGATAGCCTTCGTCCATTCAAGGTTATTGATATTGAACTGACCTACTGCGTAGTGTCCTTCTTTTGCTTTTGTAAGCATTTCTTTTGCCGAAACAAGCATTTTTTAATCCTCCGTGATTAAATTTTCTAAAACTATTATACACCTATTCCGTGCAAAAATCAAGTATTTCGTTAATTTTTTATCGCACTTTTGAACAAAGATAGCACACAATTTATAAAATAATTATTAACACTGCAAAAATATCTTGACAAGCGGACAAAAAGCGTGTAAAATATATAGGTAATTATAATGACTTATAATGCACAAACTGTATACTTATACGTGCCGTGCGGTGCTCGGGAGATTTCCCGACCGTGCGTCGCAGAGAAATCCAACACAAAAGGAGGTGCAAGATGCAAGCATTATGGTATGTTCTTATAGCAGTGGTGTGCCTTGCCGTCGGTGCGTTTGCGGGTGTTATGCTCCGCAAAAAGATCGCCGAGGACAAGATAGGCTCTGCTGAAGAGGAGGCTAAAAGAATCGTGCTCGACGGCGAAAAGCAAGCCGAGACGAGAAAAAAAGAGGCTCTTATCGAAGCTAAGGAGGAAATCCTGAAGCAGAAGAACGAAGCCGAGCGTGAGGCGAAGGAGCGCAGATCCGAGATCTCCAAAACGGAGAGACGCCTTGTGCAAAAGGAGGAGAACCTTGACAAGAAGAGTGAAAACCTCGAGAGAAAGAACGAGCAGCTCGACAGAAAGCTCAAGGAGGTTGACGCCGTTCGTGCGCAAGCCGACGAGGCTCTTGTAAAGCAGCTTGAGGTGCTTGAGGAGATTTCGGGACTTTCCGTCAACGAGGCAAAGAAGCAGTTGATCGAAAAGGTCGAAAGTCAGGTAAAGCACGAGCTCGCACAAAAGCTCGACGAGCTTGAAACTCAGTTCAAGGAGGAATCCGAGGAGAAGGCGAGAAACATTCTCTCCCTCGCAATTCAACGCTGTGCAGCCGATCACGTTGCCGAGGTAACCATTTCGTCCGTCGCTCTGCCGAGTGAGGAGATGAAGGGTAGAATTATCGGTCGTGAGGGCAGAAACATCCAGAAGATCGAAACGCTCACGGGCGTCGAGCTTATAATCGACGATACGCCCGAGGCTATTACGATCTCCGGCTTTGATCCCGTGCGCCGTGAGGTCGCAAGGATCGCACTTGAAAAGCTTATCTCCGACGGTCGAATCCATCCCGCAAGGATCGAGGAAATGGTCGAGAAGGCTCAGAAGGAGGTCGACGCATCTGTTAAACAGGCAGGTGAGAGGGCTACATTTGAGGTCGGTGTCCACGGAATACACCCCGAGCTCATTAAGCTTCTCGGTCGCCTTCGCTACCGTACCAGCTACGGTCAAAACGTACTTAAGCATTCAATTGAGGTCGCTTTCCTCGCAGGAATGATGGCTGAAGAGCTCGGAGTCGACGCCGCTACGGCAAGACGTGCGGGACTTCTTCACGATATCGGTAAGGCGTTCCCCCACGACGTTGAGGGCTCGCACGTCGAGATCGGTGTGAATGCCGTTAAGAAGTATAAGGAAAGCAAAGAGGTCGTTCATGCGATCGAGGCTCACCATAACGACGTTGAGCCGAGAACAATAGTCGCTATCCTCGTTCAGGCAGCAGATGCCGTTTCCGCCGCAAGGCCCGGCGCACGCCGTGAGGATATGGAGAACTATATTAAGAGACTTCAAAAGCTCGAGGAGATCGCCGCAAGCTTCGACGGCGTCGAAAAGGCGTTTGCCATTCAGGCAGGTCGTGAGGTTCGCGTAATGGTCAAGCCCGAGCAGGTCAACGATGAGGGAATGAAGCTCATCGCAAGGGATATGGCAGCAAAGATCCAGTCCGAAATGAAATATCCCGGACAGATAAAGATCAATATCATCCGTGAAAGCAGAGCAGTCGACTACGCAAAATAAGTTGACCGCATATCTCAAGCAACTGTTCTTGTTGTTTTTATATAGATTTTCAAATAAAACCAACCTGAGAGTTATTCGGCATAGCCGATTTGAGTATAAAACAACAGCACCGCACTCCGTGCGGTGCTGTTTTT
>CAZONA010000132.1:0-2867 GCA_964581025.1 uncultured Lachnospiraceae bacterium | reverse complement strand
TACACAAATCCTCTCCCTCCCCGTTGACAAAAGCGCAAAAATGTGCTATTATTTATTATTATGATACTTTCGGTGGCGACGCTCTGCTTCGGCAAATTCAAGGCTCGCCTCCCGACCGGCGTTTTGGCGGTCAAAAATCAGTGAAAATGGCAAAGGACAAAAAATTAGTTGAGCAGATCACGTCTATGGACACGGATTTTGCACAGTGGTACACCGACATCTGCAAAAAGGCGGAGCTGATGGACTATTCGAGCGTAAAGGGCTGCATGATCTTCCGCCCTTACGGCTACGCTATTTGGGAAAATATACAGAAGGATCTCGACGCACGCTTTAAGGCACTCGGGCACGAGAACGTTTACATGCCCATGTTCATTCCCGAATCCCTCCTTCAGAGAGAAAAGGATCACGTCGAGGGCTTTGCTCCCGAGTGCGCGTGGGTAACCGTCGGCGGCGAAAACAGGCTTGCCGAGCGTCTTTGCGTTCGCCCGACGAGCGAAACGCTCTTCTGCGAGCATT
This sequence comes from uncultured Lachnospiraceae bacterium, assembly GCA_964581025.1. Taxonomy (GTDB): domain Bacteria; phylum Bacillota; class Clostridia; order Oscillospirales; family CAG-272; genus RGIG4608. Next base: position 2,351 of record CAZONA010000132.1, on the reverse strand, counting down.
TCAAGAACGTAATTCATTCCTACCGTGATCTTCCGAAGCTTTACAATCAGTGGTGCTCGGTCGTTCGTTGGGAAAAGACGACTCGCCCCTTCCTACGCACGAGCGAATTTCTCTGGCAGGAGGGACACACGATGCACGAGACCGCCGAGGAGGCAAGGGAGGAAACTCTCAACATGCTCAAGGTCTACGAGGATTTCTACCGTGAATCCCTTGCGATCCCCGCAATAACGGGACGCAAGACGGACAAGGAAAAGTTCGCCGGTGCGGAGGAGACCTACACCATCGAGCCGATGATGCACAACGGCGTTGCGCTTCAGGGCGGAACGAGCCACTATTTCGGCGACGGCTTTGCACGTGCGTTCGATATTACATTTACGGGGCGTGATAATACCGTAAAATACCCCCACCAGACCTCTTGGGGCGTTTCCACACGTATGATCGGTGCGATCATTATGACTCACGGAGACGACAACGGACTCATTTTGCCTCCGGCAATAGCTCCCATTCAGGTGGTTATCGTTCCCGTGGCACAGCACAAGGAGGGCGTTCTCGAAAAGGCTGACGAGATCAGGCGCACGCTTGCACAGAATTTCAGAGTCAAGCTTGACGACAGCGATCAGTCGACCGGCTGGAAGTTCTCCCAGTACGAGATGAAGGGCGTTCCGGTTCGTCTTGAGATCGGACCTAAGGATATTGAAAACAATTCGTGCGTTCTCGTTTCCCGTGTAACGAGAGAGAAGAAGTTCGTTTCTCTCGACAACGTCGTCGCAGAGGTTGAGGCAATGCTCCGTCAGGTTCACAGCGAGCTTGAGGCGAGAGTTCTCAAAAACCTCGAGGAAAAGACCTTCGTTGCGACGAATTTCGAGGAGTTCCTCGACATTGCAGAGCACAAGCCCGGCTACATCAAGGCAATGTGGTGCGGCGAGGTCGAATGCGAGGACAAAATCAAGGACGCAACGGGCGGCGTCAAATCCCGTTGCATACCGTTTAACGAGGAAAAGCTCGGCGACGCTTGCGTTTGCTGCGGCAAGCCCGCAAAGCACATGGTCGTCTGGGGACGTCAATATTAAGACAGATTAGAGGACGGGGGACTTTTATATAAATAAAAGCCCCCCTCTCTTGCCTAAAGCACGGAGAAAGGAGGCTCGTATGCTGTTCCGCTCGATCGGAAAATACATTCGCAATTCGTTTGCGAGAATTGACAAGACCTTGCTCGTCTGCTCGATGATAATAACGCTTATGAGCCTTGTTACCATCTTCGGTGCAAGGGAAAACTTCGGCACGAGCAAGCTCGTGATGCAGATCGCAATGACCGCCGTGGGACTTTGTGCGGTCGCCGTGATAGTCAATATAGATTACAGGCTCTTCGTGGACAGATATTGGATACTTCTGTTCCTTGCGTCAAGCTTTTTGCTCGGGATCACGCTCATCATCGGAGATACGGGCGCAAACGGCACGGAGAGCGCAAATAAAAGCTGGCTTACGATAATAAAAATAGGCTCTCGGAGCTTTCAAATACAGCCCTCGGAGTTCGTTAAGATCGCATTTATAATCAGCTTTTCAAAGCACCTCTCCCTCGTCAAGGACAGAATAAATAAGATAAATACCCTCATCCCCCTCGCCGCCCACGCAGGAGCGATCGTCGGACTTATCTTGCTCTCGGGCGACCTCGGAGTCGCACTTGTGTACGTCGGAATAATTGCCGTAATGCTCCTCTACGCAGGGCTCAGCCCGTGGTATTTCGTTGCGGCGGCGGTTGCGGTCGTGCTGCTTTTCCCGTTCCTTTGGGATTATCTCGATCCCTATCAGCAGAACCGAATACTCTACGGCTTCCAGCCCGAGCTTGATCCGACGGGATACGGATTTCAGGCGTTGCTTTCGCTAAAGGCAATAAGCGCAGGCGGATTTTTCGGACGGGGAATCAATTCCGGCGGCTTCTATGAGGTCCTGCCGGCGTCGCATACGGACTTCATCTTCGCTACGTATTGTGAAATGTTCGGATTCGTCGGTGCGGTCGTGTTCCTCGTAACGCTTGTAATCCTCGTCGTGAGAATGATGAAAATAGCGAGTAGGTGCAGAAATGAGTTCGGCGCACTTATCTGTATCGGAGTGGCGTCAATGTTCGTCGTCCAGTCCGTGATGAATATCGGAATGTGCCTCGCACTCCTGCCGGTCATAGGAATAACCCTGCCGTTCATGAGCGCCGGCGGCTCGTCAATGCTCGCCCTCTATCTCGCAATGGGAATGCTCCACGCAATCAGTGCCTACGAGCGCGGCTATACCCCACGTAAAGGACCTTCAAAATCCTATATAAGAAAAGCATAAAAATCGGCGATCTCCGCCGATTTTTT
>CAZONA010000131.1:0-2868 GCA_964581025.1 uncultured Lachnospiraceae bacterium | reverse complement strand
TATCAATTATGCCGCATCTGACCGCTTCCTCGCCGTCAAGCACCGTGCCGACATCCGTTGCGAGCATATCCGCGCGCATCATCATTTCATTAATTTCCCCCTCGCTTGCTCTCGAATTCCGGCAGATGAATTTTACAATCCTATTCTGCATATCCCTAAAATAGTTATAGGTTTGCGGTGCGCCGACGACGAGTCCGTTGACTCTTACGGGATGGACAGTCATAGTTGCGCTGGGGGAGATGAACGATTTTTTTGCGCTGACGGCAAGTGGGACGCCTATCGAATGCGAGCCGCCGATGACGAGGGAAACTGTCGGCTTACTCATCGACGCTATCATTTCCGCAAGTCCGAGTCCCGCTTCGACGTCTCCGCCCATCGTATGCAATATAACAAGCACGCCACGGACGTCCTTGCTTTGCTCAAGAGCGGCGATAAGTGGAATGAGGTGCTCGTATTTCGTGGTTTTCTGACTCGGATCAAGTGCGTAATGTCCCTCGATCTGTCCTATGACGGTCAGGGTATGGATGCCGTCGTGCTCCTCGCACGTTTGCCCGAGCTCTTTTACCCCCTCGATTTCTGTATTTTTCTCGGAATTCGACGACTCATTTATCATTTTCGGTCCTCCTCGGAGCGTTTTTTGTTTATTTTTCCACAAAAATCGAAAAAATATTTGCAAAAGATGCGAAAATCGGTTTACAATCCGAAAAAAATATGTTATACTGATTATGTATGATAAAATATCAGAAAACAGCAAAAAATCTTTACAAAAGAGGTAACAAATATGGAAAAGAAAGTATTGGTCGAAACTTCGGCAAGGCACATCCATCTGACGCAGGCAACGCTTGAGACTCTTTTCGGTGAGGGACACACTCTCACAAAGAAGAAGGATCTCTCCCAGCCCGGTCAGTTTGCGTGCGAGGAGAAGGTTGAGGTCGTAGGTCCCAAGGGCTCGCTCAAGATGAGCGTTCTCGGACCTGTAAGAAAGGCTGATCAGGTCGAGATTTCCTTAACGGACGCTCGCTCGATCGGCGTTGTCGCTCCCGTAAGAGAGAGCGGAGACGTTGCAGGCTCTGCAGGCTGCACGCTTCGCGGTCCTGTGGGTGAGGTCGTTATTGCCGAGGGTGTTATTGCGGCAAAGCGCCACATTCACCTTACCCCTGCGGATGCGGAGGCGTTCGGCGTTTCCGACAAGCAGATCGTCAAGGTCAAGCTTGACACGGCACGTCCCCTTATCTTCGACGACGTTGTGGTTCGTGTCAGCCCCAGCTTCTCTGCGGCTATGCACATAGACACGGATGAATCCAACGCCGCAGGCGCATCCGGCGTCGTATACGGCGAGATCCTTGCGTGAGCGGATCGGTATTGAACAATTTTAATAAAGGAGTACATAAAAATGAGCAATGAATTTTCTTGCGAATACGCAATGAGCCGTGAGGTTCAGGAAATGTGCGTCGTCGCTAAAGGACCTAAGCACGGTCCCGCTCCCATTCCCGAGGAGGGCAAGTGGGTTGAGGCAAAGCAGATAAGCGACATATCCGCTTACACACACGGTGTGGGCTGGTGCGCACCCCAGCAGGGAGCGTGCAAGCTCTCTCTCAACGTTAAGAACGGTATTATCGAGGAAGCACTCGTCGAGACGATCGGCTGCTCGGGTATGACTCACTCCGCAGCTATGGCGGCAGAGATCCTTCCCGGCAAGACTCTCCTTGAGGCACTTAACACAGACCTTGTTTGCGACGCTATCAACTGCGCTATGAGGGAGCTTTTCCTTCAGATCGTTTACGGTCGCAGCCAGTCCGCATTCTCCGAGAACGGTCTCGTTATCGGAGCAGGTATGGAGGATCTCGGTAAGGGTGAGCGTTCGATGGTCGGTACGATGTACGGCACAAAGGCAAAGGGCGTTCGCTACCTTGAAATGACCGAGGGCTACTGCACGAGAATGGCTCTCGACGAGAACGGCGAGGTTATCGGCTACGAATTCGTATCCCTCGGCAAGATGACCGACTTCATCAAGAAGGGTCTCGAGCCCAACGAGGCATACGAAAAGGCAAAGGGAACATACGGTAGATTCAATGATGCTGTTAAGTACATTGACCCCCGTAAGGAATAATAAGGAGGTAGTGTAAAATGGCAAATTTTGAAGGTTACGAGAGAAGAGAAGCGAAGATCCTCGCTACTCTTAAGGAATATGGAATCAGCTCCATCGACGAGTGCAAGGAGATCTGCGACGCTTACGGCATAGATCCCTATAAGATCGTCGAGGAAACTCAGCCCATCTGCTTTGAAAACGCAAAGTGGGCATACACCGTCGGCGCAGCTATCGCAATTAAGAAGGGCTGCACCAAGGCGTCGGACGCCGCTGCCGCTATCGGAATCGGACTTCAGTCCTTCTGCATCCCCGGCTCTGTCGCAGAGAACCGCAAGGTCGGTCTCGGACACGGAAATCTCGGCGCAATGCTCCTCTCCGAGGAGACCGAGTGCTTCTGCTTCCTCGCAGGACATGAGTCCTTTGCGGCTGCAGAGGGTGCGATCAAGATCGCTCTTAACGCAAATAAGGTAAGAAATAAGCCCCTTCGCGTTATCCTTAACGGTCTCGGCAAGGACGCCGCTTATATCATTTCGAGAATCAACGGCTTCACTTACGTAGAAACTTCGTTTGATCCTTATACCGAACAAGTTACCGTCGTAGAAGAAAAAGCCTTCTCGAAAGGCGCGAGAGCGAACGTTAAGTGTTACGGCGCGGATAACGTTCCCGAAGGCGTCGCTATAATGAAACTCGAAAACGTAGGCGTTTCCATCACAGGTAACTCCACCAACCCCACCAGATTCCAGCACCCCGTTGCGGGCACTTATAAAAAGTGGTGCGTA
>CAZONA010000130.1:0-2905 GCA_964581025.1 uncultured Lachnospiraceae bacterium | reverse complement strand
TTTTTTGTGCAAAAAAACGGGGCTGTCAGCACCGACAGCCCCTTGCCGTGAAACGCACGGGACGCGCAAATTCGCCCCGTTATATCAAACGGGCATTCTGTATTTCAGTCGCAGATTGTCCGCTATCATCGCTATAAATTCCGAATTCGTGGGCTTGCCTCGGTTATTCTGTATCGTATAGCCGAAATAGGAATTGAGGACGTCGACGTCGCCCCTATCCCACGCCACCTCAATCGCATGGCGGATCGCTCGCTCCACTCGGCTCGTTGTCGTTCCGTATTTTTTCGCAACGGTCGGGTAGAGTATTTTCGTTACGGAATTGATGATCTCCCCGTCGTTGACCGTCAGCAAAATCGCCGTGCGGAGATATTGGTAGCCCTTGATGTGCGCCGGGACGCCGATCTGGTGGATTATTCTCGTAACCTGCGTTTCAAGCTCCGCAGTGCCTCCCTCTCCGCTCGGTGCGGCACTCGAAAGTCCGCTCGGGAGCAGATTTTCGATATACCCTGCGACGCTCTCGGCGTTCACGGGCTTTATCATGCACATTGCCGCACCTGCGTTGCTCGCCTCGAGGAGCATATTATGGTTTCCGAGCAGGGACGTAACGATGAAAACGGGTGCGTCCTCGCCGAGCCGCCTTCTCGCTTGGCGGATCACGCCGATTCCGTCGAGCTTTGAGAGCAAAACGTCCACGATCGCCACCTCGGGCTGTGCCGTTTCGATGGTCGAGAGCGCCTCCTCCCCGTCGGACGCTTCGTAAATATTGGCGTACCCCTGCGCCGCAAGCTCGTCACGGAGCGATGCTCTCGTGGCGGAATTTTCGTCTGCTATAAGTATCTTTGTGTTATTCATTTGTTTTCTCCTTCAAGTGTGAATTTTTGACAATAATATTCTACCATATTTTTCCATAGATTGCAATATAAAAGGAAAACAAATATTAAACAAAATTTAGTGATAAAATTTGGTAAGTTTTCACATTTTTCGAAGAAATCCTGTTATCAAGATCAAAAAAGCACGCCGGGCGTGCTTTTTCGGGTTAGAGGGTTATATTCATTTCTTTCATTTTTTCGAGTATTGCAGAATATGCGAGCGTGGGATCGTCGATATCGAGCACTGCGGATTCGAACGGGCAGATGCCGTCGCCCGATCTGTTGAAAATATTATCGACGAGCTCGCCGTATTCGGTCGTGATTCCGTACATATTCAGCACCCGAAGAGCCGCACGGCTGATGACTCGTGCGTAGACCGCTTTGATATCGAGAATGACGTATAGGAACGCAGTCGCTCTGCCCACGACCTTATCGGCGGCGCAGAAGTTCGAGAGCTTCTCCCCCCTCTCTATCCGCAAAACGAGTGGTCTGACGCCTCGATCGTGCGAGGTTTCGACCTCATCCCCACGGCAGAGCACGCAGGTGAAGTCCCCCGAGTCCAAAATTTCTCTTGCAGAGGTCAGATCGTTCATTTTTTCAGTCTTTGCGAGAAATCGCTCATCATTTCGCTGATCCTTATTCCCTGCGGACAGACCGCCTCGCAGGAGCGACAACCGAGGCATGCGCTCGGTCTCTTATCCTCGGTAAGTGCTCCGATCGCCATCGGTGCTAAAAATCCGCCGCCCGAATATGTATGCTCGTTATAAAGCTCGATAAGCGAGGGGATATCAAGCTCCATCGGACAATGGGCTGTGCAATAGCGGCAGGCGGTGCACGGGAGGGTGCTTCCGGAGGTCATATCGTCGGCAATGCCGAAGAGTGCTTCCCTCTCCGCCTCGCTAAGCGGCTTCTCGCTCTCGTAGGTGGCGATGTTTTGCTTCAGCTGCTCCATATCCGACATACCCGAGAGCGTTACGGTAACCGTGGGCACGGACTGCAAAAAGCGGAACGCCCACTCCACCGTGCTTGCATCGGGGCGAAGTGCCCTGAGCCTTTCCGCATATTCCGGTTCGACACTTGCGAGCTTTCCGCCGCGGACGGGCTCCATTACCCAGATGGGTATATTCTTTTCATTCAAAAGCTCGACCTTTGCTTTTGCGTTCTGCATTTTCCAGTCTAACCAGTTAAGCTGGATCTGACAAAATTCCATATCGTCGCCGTAGGCGTCGAGGAAGCGTTTCACGGTCGCAAGCGTGCCGTGCGTGGAAAATCCGAGGTGGCGGATGCGTCCGTTTCTCTTTTGCTCGATAAGGTAGTCGTAGATTCCGTATTTGGGATCGAGATATGCGTCGATATTAAGCTCGCAGACGTTATGGAAAAGGTAAAAATCAAAGTATTCCACGCCGCATTTTTCAAGCTGCTTTTCAAAAATCTCCCTGACCTTGCCGACGTTGTCGAGATCGTAGCCGGGGAATTTGGATGCAAGGTAAAAGCTGTCGCGCGGATATTCGCCGAGCGTCTCGCCGATAACGAGCTCCGAATTTCCGTTGTGGTAGCCCCATGCAGTATCGAAGTAGTTCACGCCGTGGTCGATCGCATAGGCGACCATTTCACGCACGGCATTTTTATCTATTGCGTCGTAATTTCCGTCGCAGGTGGGCAGGCGCATACAACCCATTCCGAGTGCGGACAGCTTTATTCCGTTAAAATTCTTGTAGATCATTTGATTTCTCCTTTTTCGCAGTATTCCCCGACGTTTCGCCGAGTTCTTGGCTAATTATAACACATTTTTGAGCAATATTCAAGGGGATGTTTGAAATGTACCCAAAGCATTTGCTTAGATGGATTCAGAACCCGACCTGTGCGAGAGTTTGTTCGATATTAATAATAACTGCACGCAGGTCTACAAATCCTACGGATTTGAAGTTCGAATGTACAGTACAAGTAAAAAATGCACAGGGGGACAAAGTCCCCCTGTGCATTTTTGGCTGGGATAGATGGATTCGAACCATCGAAAATGCCAGAGTCAAAGTCTG
>CAZONA010000129.1:0-2916 GCA_964581025.1 uncultured Lachnospiraceae bacterium | reverse complement strand
GCGAAGCCTCAAAAGTGGTGCCCATCGATAAATTGAGCGTAGTCATCACTCTGGTCCTGGCCTTTGTGTTCCTGCACGAAAAATTCACGCCGAAATCTCTGATCGGCTGTATCCTGATTTCCGCCGGCACCCTGCTTATGGTTCTGTAATAGAATGCAAAACTCCCCTCTGAGATGCGTTTTAGCCTCCCAGAGGGGATATTTCTTATTCTGTGACCGCTGCCAACTTTTTTATAACACGATCTTCAACTTCCAAATAATATCGCAACTCTTCCCCGCTTAGATTTTCATCATTCCACTGTTCAAATGCTTCATCTACTTCTTCGGCTCTCTCTACTAATTCCATGTACCGCGTCAGCAATGAATAATCCATAGGATTATTATAATACTCTTTTAGCAGGGCACAATATTCGTCATAAAACGCCTCATAAGCATCCATTGCAGCCTTAAACTCCTGCGAAATGCCGCTTGAAGAACCACTTCCTCCGTAATTGATCAGTTCCATCTGACCATTCACATATTCATAGGTCAGTTTTCTCCCTGCCAAGCACGCATCAACCAAATACTCAACTTCGCTGTAAGTCAGTTCATCATAGAAATCAACATAGAAAGTAATAATTGCTTCACGGGAATATCCCTGTTCATGGAACATCGCTACCCTTTCATAGTCGTACATCGCTGCACCATTATAGAAGCCGTCAACGCCTTTTCCAAAGCATACATATTCGCACACGTCTTTGCTAAATCCCTGCGAAATCAAATACTCATACAGGTCATAAACAGTCAATATGTGATCTTTATACTTGCTTCTGTACTTTTTTGCCATCTCGATGGCGAGATCATGCTCTTTCAGCTCCGCTGTCTCATTTCCCAGCGTAGAATCAACATATTCCGTTGTAGTGGGATCTTCATTTGCGGCCTGATCTTTCTCCGTTTCTCCCCTGTTCGTATCCTGTGTGCTTCCGGCACACCCCCCAAAGGTCACCAACAATGCCAATATCAGGCTCAGCAAAATTGCTCTTTTCATAATTAATTTCCTCCTTTATTTTAATTGACATTCCGTGAATGTCATATCCGCTGTAAATATAGCATATTATTTCCTTGTTGACAAGCACTAAATGTCAAAAAGGAGAAAAATATGTTCATAAATAAAGGCACAAATGGAGAAAACAATATCTGTGGCAAACAAGTTACCCAGTATCGAAAGCAACTGGGTAAATCGCAACGAGAACTTGCCGATACGCTTCAGTTGCTCGGTTTGGATGTAGATAAAAACGCCATTCAGCGTATTGAGGCCGGAAAGCGATTTGTGACCGACATTGAAATCGTCTATCTAAGTCAAGCACTAAATGTTTCCGTTAGCGAACTTCTGGGAATATCCTAAAAGCAAAAAGCCCTTTAGCGGTCGATACCGCCAAAGGGCTCAGCATTTATTTGTGACTATCCGACACAAGCAGCTTATCCGAATTCATCCAGCACCAGCTTGAATGCGCCGTAAGCACCGGCATCATTGCCCAGCTGGGCCTGCGTGAACTGCACATCTTTCACGCCCTTGAAGCAGAAACGGGCATATCCGCGGCGCACGCCCTCCAGCAGGACCTCGCCCGCCTTGCAGACACCGCCGCCCAGCACCACCACCTCGGGATCAACGATGGCACACAGATCGGCCAAAAATTCACCCAGGTAATCGTAATACTGCTCCAGCACTTCTTTTGCCAGACCGTCTCCCTGTTTGCCGGCATCAAAAACATCCTTCGCCTCCAGACTTGTTTTCTCACGCAGGAGAGAAGCGGTCTCATCTGCGGCCAGCCGCTTTTGCGCCAACCGCACCAGACCGGTAGCGGAGCAATACTGCTCTGCACAGCCTCGATTGCCGCAGCCGCAACGTTCTGTCTCATGTCGGTTCAGCACCATGTGGCCGACTTCACCGCCGGCGCCGTGGGCACCATGGAGCAATCTGCCCTCCACCACGATTCCGCCGCCGACACCGGTGCCCAATGTGGCCATGACCATGCTGTCGTATTCCTTGCCACTGCCTTTCCAATACTCGCCCAGCGCCGCAACATTGGCATCGTTACCGGCCTTGACCGGCAAGTCGATCAGCTTTTTCAACTCATCGGCGACTGCCACACAGCCCCACCCCAGATTGACACAGCCGTTGACCACGCCCTTGCTGTTGACGGGGCCAGGAACGCCCACGCCCACGCCGATCACATTCTCGCGCAGAATCTGATGCTGTGCCATATAATTTTCCAGCGCTTTTGCCACATCCGGCAAAATATGGCTTCCGTTTTCTACTTTTACCGTGGGGATCTCCCACTTGTCGAGCATATTACCGATCTCATCGAAGCAGGCGATTTTTACGGTGGTTCCGCCAATATCCACACCAAAGCCAATTTTCATAAGACTACCCCTTATTTTGTTGAATTTTTCTGACACAGATTATACAACATGCACAAGAAAAAATCTATAGCTTCCGAAAATTTTACAAAAAATTTTTCCATTTTTCTTGCGTTCGGCGCACTTTTGCGGTAACATATACATATATACTTGAAAGGATGTGTCCAAACACTTATGATCAAAGTTGATATTTCCAACGTGTGGGGTCAGGTCTCCCTGCCCGACCTGTTGGCTCTGGAAAAGGAAGTCTTCAACGCCCACGCCACTTTGGCCGAGGGTACCGGTGCCGGCAATGATTTTCTGGGCTGGCTGAACCTGCCTGTGGAGCGCCCCACCGATGAGATGCGCCGCATCAGCGCCGCCGCTGACCGTATCCGTCAGAATTCCGACGTTTTTGTCGTCGTCGGCATCGGCGGCAGCTATCTGGGCCCCCGTGCCGCCATTGAGCTGCTGCAGGGTGCTAACCACAATATCGGCAAAGGCAAGGGCAATCCCCAGATCTTCTACGCCGGCAACA
>CAZONA010000128.1:0-2920 GCA_964581025.1 uncultured Lachnospiraceae bacterium | reverse complement strand
TTCTTATGTTTTACTCTTGACTTATGGGTTTGATGGTGCTATAATTGTACCGTAAATTTGTTTTTTCGCACGAGCGAGGAGGTGCAGATATGAAAATAGTCATTGTCGGGTGCGGCAAGATAGGCAGGTCGATGATCGAGAGCCTGAGTGCCGAGGGGCACGACATAGTTATAATCGACAACGATCCCACGGTGCTTTCGGAGACCTCGGATATGTTCGACGTTATGGGCGTTTGCGGAAATGCGGTCGACTGCGACACGCTCTCCGACGCAGGCGTTGAGAATGCGGACATACTCGTATCGGTTACGGATTCGGACGAGATGAATATGCTCGCCTGCTTCCTTGCGAAAAAGCTCGGCACAAAGCACACCGTTGCACGCATACGCAATCCCGAATACAACGATCAGAGTCTCGGATTTCTCCGCAGTCAGCTTGATCTTTCGATATCGTTAAATCCCGAGCTTCTCGTCGCCGAGGAGATAGCAAACGTTTTGCAGCTTCCCACGGCGGTGAGGATCGAGCATTTTTCGAACAGGAGCGTGGAAATGGTGGAGCTCATTATTCCGGCGACCTCTCCGCTTGACGGAATGAGCCTTATAAAAATGAGAGAAAAATACCGCGCAGACTACCTTATCTGCACGGTCAGACGGGGCGAGACGACGCTTATCCCCGACGGTCGCTTTGAGCTTCACGCAGGGGACAGGATCGGACTCGTTGCGGAGCGGAGCGAGACCTCAAAGCTCCTCGGAATGCTCGGACTGCTCAAGCGCAGTGCACGGAGCGTAATGATACTCGGCGGCGGAAAGCCGACGTACTATCTCTCCAAAAAGCTTCTCTCGATGGGTGCGGACGTCAAAATAATCGAGAGGGATCTCGAAAAATGCGAATTTCTCGCAAGTGAGCTTCCGGATGCGGTCATCATAAACGGCGACGGCGCATCGCAGGAGCTTCTCACGGAGGAGGGAATTTCGGGAATGGACGCATTCGTTTCGCTCACGGGAATGGACGAGCTCAACGTAATGCTCTCCGTTTTCGCCACGATGCAGAGCGTCCCGAAGGTCGTCTCGAAGATCAACCGAGACGAGCTTCTCTCAATGGCACAGAGGCTTGGCGTGGAGACGATAATCTCACCCTCCCACATCAGCACGAGCATAGTCGTTCGCTACGCAAGGGCACTTGAAAACAGCAAGGGCTCAAGCGTCGAGACGCTTTACAAGATAATGGACGGCGATGCGGAGGCGCTTGAATTTAAGGTTGCCGCCGGCTCGCAGGTCATCGGAACGCCGCTTAAGAATATAAAGCTCAGACCAAACGTTCTCATTGCCGGAATTACACGCGGCAGAAAAACGATAATCCCCTCCGGTAACGATATGATCCTCGAGGGCGACCGTGTGATAGTCGTTTCCTCGTGTGGAGAGCTTTGTGATCTTGACGATATACTCGGTCGGAGGTAACGCTCTGTGAATAAAAAAATGATAATATCCACTCTCGGTCAGCTTACGCTCGCCGAGGGTGCGATGCTGCTTTTGCCGCTTACCTCGGCACTTGCGTTCGGCGAAACGTGGGTGGCGTGCTCGTTCGGAATCTCTGCGGCGATCGCAGGGGTGCTCGGTGCATTGCTCTATTTCGTATTCAGAACCGAAAATAAGGTCATCTTCGCCCGTGAGGGCTTTGTGATCGTCGCACTCGGCTGGATAATCCTCTCCGCCGTCGGTGCGCTTCCCTTTGTGATAAGCGGAGATATCCCCTCGTACATCGACGCATTTTTCGAGACCGTCAGCGGCTTTACCACAACGGGTGCGTCGATCGTCGATAACGTCGAATCCCTTTCCCACGGTGCGCTGTTTTGGCGTAGCTTCAGCCATTGGGTTGGAGGAATGGGAGTCCTCGTGTTCGTTATGGCGATCGTGCCGTCCGTCTCCGACCGCTCGATTCATATTATGCGTGCGGAAATGCCCGGTCCCATCGTCGGTAAGATCGTCCCGAGAGCAAGGGAGACCGCAAGAATACTCTACGTAATCTACTTCGTGATGACCGCCGTCGAAACGGTGCTCCTGCTCCTTGGCGGAATGCCATTTTTCGATAGCCTGCTTCACGCATTTGGAACGGCGGGCACGGGCGGATTCGGAATAAAAGCGGATAGCGTCGCCTCGTATAGCCCCTATCTGCAGTGGGTGATAACCGTGTTTATGTTCCTCTTCGGCGTAAATTTCAATATGTATTACCTCCTGCTTATAAAAAAAGTGCGCCCGGCTCTCCGCAGCGGAGAATTTTGGACGTATGCCGCTATCGTCCTCGGCTCGACCGCAATAATTTGCGTAAATATTATGCCTGCCTCCGCATCGTTCGGAGAGGCGGTGAGAAATTCGGCGTTTCAGGTCTGCTCGATCATCTCGACAACGGGCTATTCGACCGTCGACTTCAACCTCTGGCCCACGCTTTCCAAAACCGTCCTCGTCTGCCTTATGTTTATCGGCGGATGCGCCGGCTCGACCAGCGGCGGCTTTAAGGTAACGAGAATCGCAATTCTTTTGCGTGCGATAAAGCAGGAGCTGCGCAGAATGCTCCACCCGAGATCCGTCAGAGCGGTCAAGTTTGAGGGCAAGGTCGTCGAGGAAAATACGCTCAACGGCGTCGGAATATATCTCGCACTCCATTTGCTCTGCTTCATTATCATATTGCTCGCAATATCAATAGAGCCGCTTGATTTCGAAACGAATTTCACCGCCGCACTGTCGTGCTTTAATAATATCGGACCGGGACTGTCCGCAGTCGGACCGACATCGAGCTTCTCGGTGTATGGAAGCTTTTCAAAAATCGTCCTCTCGTTCGGAATGCTGCTCGGTAGACTTGAGATCTACCCCCTCCTGCTCGCACTTTCCCCGTCAACGTGGATGAAGAAATGAGAATTAAAAATCGG
>CAZONA010000127.1:0-2942 GCA_964581025.1 uncultured Lachnospiraceae bacterium | reverse complement strand
ATCGACAGAAAGGATATGCAGTATTCCTACACCGACGGCGATCTCTATTACTTTATGGATATGGAAACGTACGATATGCTTCCCCTTAACAGAGAAAAGCTCGGTGAAAACTTCAAGTTCGTTAAGGAAGAAATGATGGTAAAGATCATTTCCTACAAGGGCAACGTTTTCAGCGTTGAGCCCCCCACATTCGTTGAGCTTGCCGTTACGCAGACCGATCCCGGCTTTGCAGGCAACACCGCAACGAACACCCTTAAGCCCGCTACCCTTGAAACGGGTGCGGTCATCAAGGTTCCGCTCTTTATCAACGAGGGCGAGGTTCTTAAGATAGACACGAGAACGGGCGAATATCTTTCTCGCGCGTGATCTTGTTCTGCCGCAAATAATTTTTATAGGCCATTTGGCGAAAGGAGTAAATTATGACACTTTACGAAAAGGCTGCTTATCTGCGCGGACTTGCCGACGGCGTCGATTTCGACAGAACGACTCCCGAGGGTAAGATCCTTGCAGCTCTTCTTGATCTTGTATCGGACATTGCCGACGAGGTTGAGATGATCAACGAGGACGTCGAGGATCTTCAGGATTACATTGAGGAGATCGACGAGGACCTTGCGGACGTTGAGGACTTCCTTGACGATGAATGCGACGGCGATTGCGAGAATTGCGATTGCGACGGCGACTGCGACGAGTGCGAATTCGGCGACGATCTCGACGACGATCTTGACGACGATCTCGACGACGGCTCGTTCTTCGAGGTTGAGTGCCCCTCCTGCGGAGAGGTAGTTTGCTTCGACGAGAGCATTGATCCCGAGCATCTTGCATGCCCCGCTTGCGGTGAGAAATTCTCCTGCGAGTTCGTGGACGACGAGGACGACGAGGACTCCGATCACGAGTAATAATACCGCCAGAAAAAGGCAAGGGACATCTATGATATAAGTACTCGGGGAGAGCCTTGCGTTTCTCCCCGAGCTTTGATATCCGCAGGAAGGGAAAAATTGAAAATGAAATTGATGTTTGCCTCCGATATACACGGAGACGCCGCGTGTGCACGCCTTGCGCTCGACGCATACCGCAGGGAAGGGGCGGAAAAGCTGATATTGCTCGGAGATCTGCTCTATTTCGGACCGAGGAACACGTTGCTTCCGACTTATGATCCGAAGGCTGTGATCGCTCTGCTCAACGGGGTAAGGGGCGAGCTGCTCTGCGTGCGAGGAAACTGCGATGCGGAGGTCGATCAGATGGTGCTCGATTTTCCGATGATGGCGGAATATGCGTACCTCTGCGTTGACGGCGTAAAAATGTTTCTCACGCACGGACACAAGATAAACAAAGAAAACGCACCGCTCGCAGAGGGCGAACTGCTCATTCACGGACACACGCACGTTTTGTGTATAGAGGAGCTCGGCGAGGGAAAACTGTATATAAACCCCGGCTCGACCACGTATCCCAAGGAAAACAACCCTCGCTCGTATATGGTATACGAGGACGGGAGATTTTCGATACGGGAGCTTGAGAGCGGCAGGGAAATAAAGGGGATAGATCTGAATATCCCGAGAAAGGAAAAATAAAAATGCCACGTATGATCGCAAACGCCGAGGAATTCGACGCTCTTCTTGCGGGAGATAAGCCCGTGCTCGTCGATTTCTTCGCAACATGGTGCGGACCTTGCAAAATGTTCGCCCCCACCTTTGAGGATTTTGCCGAGGAGCACTCCGAGCTTGAGTGCGTCAAGGTCGATGTCGACGAAAACGGCGAGATCGCAAAGAGATACGGTATTATGAGCATACCGACCGTCATTCTGTTTTCGAACGCTACCGAAAAGAAGAGAAATATCGGAACGCTCGACGCAGATGAGCTCGAGGAATTTGCCCTCGAATAAATTTATCCGAAAAAACAGGAGGAATAAAAAATGTCAGGTGTATTAAGAGTTGTCGCAATATTTCTCGCTGTGGTAATAGTCGTTTTGCTTGTCGGCGTTCTCGGCTTCAAGCTTTTCGACTACATACGTGCGGCGGATTTCTACAATAACGCAGAGGCGATCTTCAAAACGCCCGGCGTGAGCGATTCCGCATTCGTTCCGCAGGGCATGACCTATATCGAGAGCACTAAAACCTTCCTTATCACCGGCTATATGAGCGACGGCAGTGCCGCAAGAGTTTATGTGGTTGAGGACGATGGAAGCGTAACCTATACGAAGCTTCTCAATGCGGACGGAACGGAATATACCGACCATACCGGCGGAATAGAATATTTCGATAATTACATCTATATCACGGGCGAGGATTCGCACGGACTCGATACCTTCCCGGCAGAGGATATCCTCTCGGGCAAGGAGACCGCAAAGCAGCTCGGCACGGTCGATACGTATAACAGCCCGGCGCATTGCTACGTTTACGGAGATTATATCATCACCGGTGCGTTCCATAAGGACGGAAGCGTCTATATCACCCCCGAGCATGAAAGGCTTGAAACGAAAAACGGCTACGCCAATACGTCAATGATGACCGTATTTAAGCTCGACGCAGATGCCGAGCTTGGAATCGATCCCATCCCCGTGGCACTTATCTCCGCAAGAGAAATGGTGCAGGGAATCTGCATAACGCCCGAGGGACAAATGGTCATCTCGACCTCGTGGGGCTTCAACCCCTCAAAGCTTTTCTTCTACGACCTCTCCGAAGCGTATAAGATAGATAACTACCGTTACGAGGGTACTATCACCGTCGGTGAGAAGGAGAGAGCGTTCGGCTTTACACTCCCCTGCTACGTCCTCGACGATAATAACGATAAGTGCCTCGTCGATGTCGTAACCGCACCCCCCATGAGCGAGGAGCTCGTCTGCCTCGACGGTAGAATTATCGTCAACTGCGAGTCCGCTTGTAATAAGTATATCTTCGGAAAGCTCACCACAGGCTTCAATATCTGGGGATATGAGTATAATAAAT
>CAZONA010000126.1:0-3007 GCA_964581025.1 uncultured Lachnospiraceae bacterium | reverse complement strand
ACCTATGACCCTCTGCTTGTAAGGCAGATGCTCTCCCAACTGAGCTATGCTTCCGAATCCTGCCGTTTTTTCAACGGCAGGGATTATTATACCATAACAAAAAATAAATGTCAATAGCTTTTTTCGAAAAAAACATCATTTTTGTGCGAAATTGCGCTCAATCGAACATTTTTTCGATATCCTCACGGGTAAAAACGTGATTTTTTCCGCAAAATCTGCAATTCACCTCAAGCTCATCGGGCTTTCCCTCTGCGAGCTGCTCGGCAAGGAGCTTTTCAAGCTCACTTTTTCCGAGCGAAACGAGCGCACGCTCCATTCTGTCACGTGAGCAATTGCAGACGTAGTCGACATCGACCTCGTCGAAAAGGTCAAATTCGACGCCCTCGAGTGCCATTTCGGCTATCTCGACGTTCGACACGCCACGCTCAAAGAGCCTTGAAATATTTGCGAGCTTCGATGCGTTCTTCTCGATTGCGGCGACGGTTTTTTCGTCCGCAAAGGGCAAAAGCTGCACGATAACTCCGCCTGCGGCACGGCAGGTATGATCGGTATCGACGAGCACTCCGAGCGCACAGAGCGTCGGTATCTGCTCGCTCTCCGCATAATATTGTGCGATATCCTCTGCGATCTCGCCGCTGACCAATTTGACAGATCCCGAGAACGGAATTTCCGCTCCCGTATCCCTGATAACGTTGAGAAGTCCCTTCCCGACCGCTCCGCCGACGTCAAGCTTGCCGTTCGGTTTCAGGGGCAAATCGACCTCGGGATTTTGGATATATCCTCTGACGTTTCCGTAATAGTCGCCGACTGCGAGCACTCTCCCGGCAGGTCCGTCGCCGCCGAAGCAGACCGTTATAGTGTTTTCGACCTCACCGAGCATACAGCCCATCATGCTCGTCGCCGTGAGGACTCTGCCGAGCGTTGCGGTCGCCGTGGGTGCGGTGTGGTGATATTCAATCGCACGGTTTACTATATCCGTTGAATTTATAACGTGTATTCTTGCGCTTCCGTCCCTCGTTATCGCGCGAAGTATTTTTGACTGTCCCATATTTTCACTCCGGTTTTTTATTTCAAAATTTCAAATATATTTCCCCGCCTCTTCGTCGCAGATGAGCGTACAGTCGGCGTGGCGTCGCAAAACGGTTGCCGGAACGTCCTCGCTTATTTCTCCGTTCACGAGCGCACGCACCGCCTCGGCTTTGTTCTCACCGTTTGCGAGAATGATTATCTTCCTTGCGTTCATAATATTCGCAAGCCCCATAGTAAACGCACGGCGAGGCACGTCGTCCACCGAGTCAAAGAGCCTTGCGTTATCCCGAACGGTGCTTTCCGCCAGCTCGACTGTATGCGTTACGGAATCAAACGGCGTCCCGGGCTCGTTGAATGCGATATGCCCGTTCGAGCCGATCCCGAGTATCTGCACGTCCTGCCTGAGCTCCGAGAGCAAAGCGTTATAGCGCTCGCACTCCGCCGCCTCGTCGACTGCGACGCCGTTCTCGATATGCGTGTTTTCGGGCTTTATATCTATATGCTCGAAAAGATTTTTGCGCATAAAATAAGCATAGCTCTGCGGATGCGTGGGCGGCAGTCCGACGTATTCGTCAAGATTTACCGTGCGGCACTCCGAGTAGCTCGTGCCGTTTTCCTCGTGATCCTTTGTAAGATTTGCATACAGCCCGAGCGGCGTCGAGCCGGTCGCAAGTCCGAGCACGGCACGGGGATTTTCCCGAACGGTCGCTATGACCTCCTCTGCGGCAAGCTCACTCATTTCGGCATAATTTTTAACCTTAACTGTCTTCATTTGTAACGTAACCTCCGATCGTGATCTGACGGCTTCGCCGTCAAGAGATTGTATTCATTACGGCTGTGGTTTATTATATCAAATTTTTCGTCAAATTGCAAGGAAAATAAACACATTATCGAAAAAATGCTCAAAAAAGCGAAGATGGTCTAAGAAAGCACACCGATTTTGAAAATTCTTTGTACATTTTTCACAAATGTTTTTTCGCACGTTTTCGAGCCGTTTTTCAAAAAATCACGTCAAAAAAGTGTAAAGCCGTTAAAAAAATAACTATTCCCAACAATTTTCTCGTGTGGAAAATAAATATTTGCGACAAATTCTTTGTTTATTATTGACAAATCGGTTTATATATATTATAATATACAAGGTTAATAAAAAATGACAGATCGGATAAAGGTAAATATCCGAAGGAGGTACAAAAATGATGGAATTTAAGCAATGGGAAGGCTTCGGCGGCGAAACGTGGAAGAACGAGATCAACGTCCGAAACTTCATAAAGAAAAACTACACCCCCTTCCTCGACGAGCCTGCGTTCCTCTGCGGTCCTACCGAGAGAACCAAGCATTCGATGGAAAAGCTTAACTCGCTTCTCAAGGAGGAGATGGCAAAGGGCGGCGTGCTCGATATCGACGTCAGCAGAACGACGACTCTCACGAGCCACGAGCCCGGATATCTTGACAAGGACACCGATATCATCGTCGGTCTCCAGACTGACGCTCCCCTTCGCCGTGCGGTCAATCCCTTCGGCGGAATGAGAATGGCAAGAGCCGCCTGCAAGGCTTACGGCTACGAGCTTTCCGACACGATCGAGGAGGAATTCAGATATACCAAGACGCACAACGACGGCGTTTTCAGCATCTACACCGACGAGATCAAGGCACTTCGCCACTGTGCGATACTTACGGGACTTCCCGACGCATACGGCAGAGGAAGGATTATCGGTGACTACCGCAGAATCGCACTCTACGGCGTTGACGTGCTCATCGAGCAGAAGAAGTCCGACAAGAGATACTACGGCAAACAGGCGATGACCGACGAGAATATGAGAACTCTCGAGGAGCTCAGCGATCAGATTAAGGCTCTTGAGGATCTCAAGAAGATGGCGGCTTCCTACGGCTGCGACATTTCTCAGCCTGCGGCAAACGCAAGAGAGGCTATTCAGTGGACGTACTTCGGCTACCTCGGCGCAAACAAGGAGCAGAACGG
>CAZONA010000125.1:0-3018 GCA_964581025.1 uncultured Lachnospiraceae bacterium | reverse complement strand
GCGGACGGCACTTTTGGCGATACTGCTTATAACGCTGATCTGCGGACTTCTCCTGCTCGGCGGACTGCTCATCCGTGCGGCGAGAATCATGTCCGAAAAAATCGACCTCTCCCTCTTTTCGTCCGAGGGCGTGAGCACGCCGACGAAAATTTTCGTTCAAAGCGGCGGCGAATGGATCGAATGGAGCGAGCAGAGAATCGTCGGCGAGCGGAGCGTGGAATACGTTTCGCTAAAGGATATGCCGTCCTCGCTCCCACAGGCATTTATCGCAATCGAGGATAAGCGATTTTTTGACCACGGGGGAGTCGACTGGTACAGGACGCTCGGCGCAACGGTCAACTACGTTTTCCGCCTCGATTCCTCGTTCGGTGCGTCCACGATAACGCAACAGCTCGTCAAAAATGTAACGGGCAGGGACGAGGTGAGCGTCGAGCGAAAGCTTCGTGAGATCTCTCTTGCACTTCAGCTTGAGGACGAGATGTCCAAGGAGGAGATCCTCGAGCTTTACCTCAATATAATAAATTTATCGCAGGGGTGCTACGGCGTCGGGAGTGCGGCGAGGAGATATTTTTCAAAGAGCGTCTCGGAGCTGACTCTTATCGAATGTGCCGCCATCGCCGCCATAACGAACAGCCCTGCCTATTACGATCCCATCACCCATCCCGAAAACAACGCCGCACGCCGAGACACGATCCTTCGGGAAATGCACGCACAGGGCTATATCACGACTGCCGAGCTTGAAGAAAATTTAGGTGCGGAGCTGGGGCTTTGCGTCGACGAGAGCACGAACGGGAGCGTGTATTCGTGGTACACGGAAATGCTCATCGACGACGTTATCTCCGACCTGCATTCCGAGCTTGGAATCGGCAGGGAAGCCGCCTCTCGTCTCGTTTTCGGCGGCGGACTTAAAATATACGCCTGCGTCGATCTTGAAATTCAGAAAATAATGGACGACTATTACACCACGCTGTCGAATTTCACCTCGGGCGAGGGTGCGCAGTGCTCAATGATCATGATAGATCCTGGGACGGGCGACGTTCTCGGCGTAGTCGGTGCGATCGGCGAAAAGAGCGCAAACAGAGTGCAGAGCTACGCAACGGACACTCTCCGTCCGCCCGGCTCGACGATAAAGCCCCTCTCCGTCTACGCCCCGGCGCTTGAGAGGGGGCTGATAACCTACGCAAGCGTCTACGACGACGTTCCGGTGAGCTTCGTTTCGCAAAACGGCGAGCTCACACCGTGGCCGAGAAACGCAAACGGCGTCTACCACGGACTTTCAACCATGAGCTACGCCGTTTCCAATTCCACCAACACCGTCCCCGTGAAGATTCTCGGCGAGCTCGGGCTCTCGCATTCCTTCTATTTTTTGCGAGATAAGCTCCACCTCGACGAGTTGATAGAGAGGGGAAGGGACGCCTCGGGCAATTTTATTACCGATATGGATTACGCTGCCCTCGCCCTCGGGCAGTTGAATTACGGAGTGAGCCTTCGTGCGATCACCTCGGCATATACCGTCCTTGCCGACGGCGGAGAATACCACGCACCACGCTCCTATTTTGCTGTAAAGAATCGCAGCGGAGAGGTGATCCTTGAGAAAAAACCGTCCTCGGAGCGTGTGATCAGCCGAGGAAACGCCGAAATAATGACGAAGCTGCTCTCCGAGGTCGTCTGGGGCGGTACGGCGGACGCACTGAGCGTCAAAAACAAGGTCGCCGTCGCCTGCAAAACGGGAACGAGTCAGGGAAATTTCGACCGCTGGTGCATCGGCTATACCCCCTCGCTCCTTTGCGGAGTCTGGTACGGCTACGAATATCCGAGGGAGATACCACGCTCGGAGAGAGATCATTTTCTGCAAGCATTCGACAACGTGATCGAGCGGATCTATTCGAAAAATATCCGCTCCTCGGAGAGCGACGGGGAATTTTCCGAGAGCGGCGAGCTGATCTGCTGTGCGTATTGTGCGGATTCCGGCTCGATCCCGACTCGTGCCTGCATCGAGGACGCAAGGGGCTCACGAGTGCGAATGGGATATTTTGTAAGTGGAACAGAGCCCGGCGAATATTGCACCACGCACGTCAGCGTCGATTACGACTTCGTCTGCGGCGGCGTTGCCACCGTTCTGACGCCGAGGGGGCATATAAAAAGCGTCGGGATGATCCGAGTCGAGCGTGAATTTCCGATTTTCCTAACCGTCAGCGATGCGCAGTACGTCTACGCAGAGCTGCCGAAAGGAAAAATGCCCTCCCTCTCCCCAAACGACGCATTTTTCTGCTCCTATGACGAGGAAAAGAAAAAATACCGAGGCAAAAGTGCCGGCTCTACCCAGTTCAACCGCCTCTCGACCACCCACCTCACCCCCTCGGACCTCGTTTTTTATAAGGATCTGCTCCTCGTGCGGCATTAATCCCACCGCTCCCTCATAAATATTAGTAAAAAATATTTACGGGAGAGCAGAATTATGTCAAATAAAAAAAGAACCCCCGCAGAGTGCGTAAGGCACGAGCTCTACGGAACGAATAAAGCCTGCATCGTCGCACTTCCGCTCTGCCTGCTCGGCGTGGGAATTTTTACACGCTGGGTGAGCGGAAGTCCGCTTCCGACCTTGCATTATATCGGAATCGACGGACTTGTGCCGCCGATATGGCTGATGGTATTGCTTTTCAGTCTTTCGTATCTCGTCGCAGGACTGTCTCTCGGGCTTGTCCTCGGAAGCGTGCGGTGCTCCTGCGGCGAGAAAAAATATCAGGGTGCAATGTGGTTCTGCCTCTCGCTATTTCTCGGATATGCGTGGTATCCGATATTTTTCTGCGCAAGGCTTTTTCTCGTTTCAATGCTCATATCCTTCCTCTGCCTCTTTTGCTCCGCCTGCGCAACTGCGTGCTTCGCAAGGATCGGAACAGCCCCAACCCTCCTCTCCGTCGCCTACGACGTTTGGCTCGCCTACCTCGTCATCTTGAATATGCAAATATTTTTCGCAACGTGAGGGGCAAAATCCCCAAAATGTTGTAAAATGTCAAA
>CAZONA010000124.1:0-3027 GCA_964581025.1 uncultured Lachnospiraceae bacterium | reverse complement strand
GTTTCGTCGAGGTAGATGACGACCTTACGGTTAGATTCCGAGCCGATGGAGTTAGTATTAACGCCGGGGAACGACTGGAGCTCTGCGTGGATGATTCTACGCTCGTAGGGGTTCATGGGCTCGAGCATTACGCTCTTTTTATACTTAACGACCTTATGAGCCATACGTCTTGCAAGTGCTCTGAGCGTTTCCTCACGCTTTGCTCTATACGACTCGATATCAACGGAGATCTTCGGTGTGGGGGTTTTCTTATTTTCCGTTCTGTTTGCGGCGAGGTTAGCAAGGTGCTGGAACGAATCAAGCGTATCGCCGTGATGTCCGATGAGCACGCCTGCGTCCTCACCGACGACGTCAATCTTTTTACCGAGCTCCGTATCGCTTACGGTTACGGTAGCTTCGATATTCATATTCTTAAGTGTGGTCTTTACGAATTCGACTGCGAGGTCGATTCCCGCGGGGGCGTAGCTCACGCTGACCTTTGCAGGTGCGGAGCCTATGCCGAATATACCCTTTTTCGGCTCCTCGAGGACTGTATATTCAAGCTCCTCAATGGGTGCGCCGAGCTCCTCGGAGGCAAGCTTGAGTGCCTCGTCGACTGTTTTTGCACTTATTACGGTTTCTTTTCTCATTTTAATTTATCTCTTTTCTTAAATCGTTTATTCGGAGTCTGTCGTATCGTTATTATCGGTACTGTTCTTATTTTTCTGACCGACGAACGTGATATATTCCTCATCATCGTCGTCTATATGGTGGAGCGAGCGAGGTCTTTCTCTGTCGGGATCGTCGTCGACCGTCGCACCGTCCGTCTTCTTCTTACGCTTTCTCTGGGGAGTTTTGGAATACATCTCCTTTTCGGCGTTGCGGTAATCCTCCTCGGTAAATCTCGGCAGGGGCATCACACGGCTCATTATGAACTGCTTAAGTGTTGAGATAATGCTTCTGAACACCCAATAGACACCGACTGCGCCGGGAACCATAAAGCAGAATATCGTCGACATTACGGGCATATAGAATTCCATAGCCTTCGTGGAGCAGCCCTGACCGGGTGCTTGCTCGTTGACGGTAGCCTGATAGGTGAATTTCTTCGTGAGCTTCATTGAGAAGTAATACACGAGGAAGGTGAGCACGGGCACGACGAGGAGCGCATAGTTTGCGCTGAAGCTCGGCGTAAATCCGAAGTTTATCGAGCCGATATTAAAGGAGGGAATATTATGTGCGACGTTATTGAGGCTGTCGTACATTTCACTGCTGTTCTTAAAGAACTCGAAGCTCTGAAGTCCCGAGAAATCGACGCCCTTAAGCTGTGAGAGGACCTCGATAGTGCCGTTGGTGGAATTGAGCGTAAGTCCGAGACCGCCTGCGGCACGGCTTGTGGTGAAGAACACCTTGATAGCCGAGGCAAAGTTTGCCGTTCCGCCGAGAATGTACTGTATGGGATCGACGACGACGTTATACAGTATCATAATGATGGGAAGCTGAATGAGCATGGGAAGGCAACCGCTGAACGGGCTGAAATTCTCCCTGTCGTAGAGATTTTGGATCTCCTGAGCGACCTTTTGCTGAGTAGCCTGATCGTTTCTGCCCTTATAGTGATTTCTGATCGCCATTTCCTTGGGGCGAAGATTTGCCTGCTTGATGGAATTCTTCTGCTGCTTTATTGCAAGCGGGAGCATAAGAAGCTCGACGAACACCGCAAATATGCAGATACCGAGGATGTAGTTTCCGAAGCCGAGGGTGCTCGTGATCCACTTAAGCGCAACGCCGACGTAGTAGCGTATACTGCCGAGCAGATCACGATCCGGCTCACCGAGATCAATCTCCGACTGCATTGCAAGGACGATCAATTCGACGTCCGTGGCGGTGAGTCCCTCGTAGGTAAGGCTGTCCTTGGTGTCGTATTTGTCAAGCACCTTGAGTGCCGCATCGACGTTTATGACGTAATTGCCGTCATCGTCGTAGACTCCGGGGTAGGAATCAAGCTCCGCATCCGCACCGAGCACGTCGTATCCGCGGTATGCGGCAACGAAATCCGCCCAGGCGTCGCCGTCGTTTCGAACGAGCGTTGCGATCGCATCGAGCTGCTCTCCGCTGAGAGCATTGCCCTCCTCGACCTCGATACCCTCGATCGTAACGGTAGTCGTGCCCGTCGTTACGCAGGACGCAAGCAGCGTGCACGCTGCGAGCAGCATCACGGCAAGAGCAAGAAGCCTTGAATTAAAAAGCTTTTTCATTTTCAGTTTAGTTAAATCGACCGAGGTCGATTCCCTTTCTGTTTTTGTGGGATTGTGTACCGTCAATTTTCAACATTTGCCGAACGGTACATCGGCAACCGCCGTATTTTTGGGGACGGTGTCATTTTTCTGCTCTCTCGGGGTTCTTTTTCGGAATCGGATCATAGCCGCCGGCGCAAAAAGGATTGCACCTGAGTATGCGGTACGCCGTCAGACCGAAGCCGATAAACACTCCCCACTCGGAAAACGCCTCTATTGCGTACTGCGAGCAGGTGGGACGAAATCTGCACGTCGGCTGTCCCTTAAGCCTTGAGAGATATTTTTGGTAAAAGCGAATAAGGTAGATGCAAAGCCTTTTCATTTGCCTGCTTCCTCTTGATTTTTTGAGCCGTTCGAGCCGTAGATGCGCTTATACATATCGAGCTTTATAAGTGCGGAGATAAGCTCGTCCGCAAGCTCGGTGCTCTTTATCTTATCGCAACCCACCCTTGCGGATATTACGATGAGATATCCCGTTCGCAGCTCGCCGAAGATCCTTGCACTTGCGAGAGCGGCACGAATGACTCGCTTCGCTCTGTTGCGCTCGACAGCTCCGCCGATTTTTTTCGTAACGGACAGACCGACTCTGTTGATGAATTTCTTCTCGGGATTTTTGAGCATCTGACGCTTTGCGCCCCAATCACGAAGAATGTAGACGCAGACGTGCCTTTCGCACGCACGTGCGCCCGACTTGAACGTCTTGTTGTAAAGATGATTTTCTTTTATCGCAACATCCTTCATCGCATGCTCCTTTCCC
>CAZONA010000123.1:0-3032 GCA_964581025.1 uncultured Lachnospiraceae bacterium | reverse complement strand
GAGGCGGAGGGCGACGTTGCCATGGGTGCGACGAAGGCAAATTCCGGCATCGTTCACGCCGGATTTGACGCTCCGGTCGGCTCTCTCAAAGCTGCTTTGAACGTTCGGGGCTCGGAAATGATGGAGGGCATCGCACGTGAGCTTGGCGTCAAATACCGTCGCAACGGCTCGCTCGTTATCGGCTTTTCCGATTCCGACAGGCTCGCACTCGAGGCTCTTGTGGATCGTGGCATCAAAAACGGCGTTTCGGGAGTTCGTCTTATTGATGGGGACGAGCTTCGCACGATCGAGCCGGGCATTTCAAACGATGCTCTTTGCGCTCTGTATGCGCCGAGCGGTGCGATAATTTGCCCCTACGAGCTTTGCATTGCCGCCGTGGGAAATGCGATGGACAACGGTGCGGAGCTGTTTTGTGATTTCAAGGTTGACAAAATAGACTCTCTCTCGGGCGGATACGCTCTTACTGCCGAGGACGGCAGGGGAGTGGAGGCTCGCTTTTGCGTAAATGCGGCGGGCATGTTTTCCGACGAGATCGCAAGGAAGATTGGCGACGGATCGTTTAGCGTTCGTGCAAGGAAGGGGGATTATATTCTCCTTGACCGTGAATGCGGAAACACGGTCGGATGCACTGTTTTCCGTGTTCCGAACGAGATGGGAAAGGGAATACTCGTTACCCCCACGGTCGACGGAAATCTGCTTCTCGGTCCGACGTCCGTGAACGTCGACTCCAAGGATGAAAAATCCACCGACGCCGAGGGACTTGCCAAGATTATGGCGTCCGCAAGCGAAACGCTTAACGCACCCGTGCCGTTCGGGAAGTCGATAACGTCCTTCTGCGGACTGCGTGCCTACGGAAGCACGGGGGATTTCATAATTCGCCCGTCCGCACGTGGCTTTATCAGCGTTGCCGGGATCGAATCCCCGGGACTTTCGGCGTCCCCGGCGATTGCAGAATACGTCGTGGATCTGCTGAAAAAAGAGGGGCTCACGCTCGAGAAAAACGGCGATTTCAACCCCCTGCGTGAGCCGAAGCACGCATTCAGAGAGGGAAGCATTGAATACAAAAACCAAGTCATCGCCCGAGATTCCTCATACGGACGGATAATCTGTCGCTGTGAGAGTATCAGCGAGGGTGAGATACTCGACGCAATACGCTCAAATCCTCCGGCACGTGATCTTGACGGCGTCAAGCGTCGCACGAGAGCCGGGATGGGACGCTGTCAGGGCGGATTTTGTGCGCCCTACGTTATGGAGCTTATCGCAAGGGAGAGGGGCGTTGACTTCTCGGAAATAACCAAATGCGGCGGCAAGAGCCGAATCGCAGTCGGAAAAACGAAGGAGGACGGATATGAGGAGCATTGACCTTCTTATAATCGGCGGCGGACCTGCCGGAATGAGTGCCGCCATTGCCGCATACGAGCGAGGCGTCCGTGATATGCTGATAATCGAGAGGGACGACGCCCTCGGCGGAATTTTGCGCCAATGCATACATAACGGCTTTGGGCTTCATACCTTCGGCGAGGAGCTGACCGGACCGGAATATGCTTGGCGTTACGAATCCCGTGTCCGTGAGCTTGGGATTCCCGTCAAGCTCAACACGACCGTTCTTGATATTTCCCACGACAAGATCGTTACCGCAACGAACACGGAGGACGGCATCTTTACGCTCCGTGCCCGTGCCGTGATTTTGGCAATGGGCTGTCGGGAGCGTCCGAGAGGGGCTTTGAATATCGCAGGCGATCGTCCGTCGGGAATTTACAGCGCCGGAATGGCTCAAAAGCTCGTCAATATGAAGGGCTATCTGCCCGGCAGGAGCGTGGTCATTCTCGGCTCGGGAGATATCGGGCTTATAATGGCAAGGAGAATGACGCTCGAGGGTGCAAGGGTTCACGCCGTTTGCGAGCTTATGCCCTATTCGGGCGGACTTGCGAGAAATATCGAGCAGTGCCTTAACGATTTCGGAATACCGCTTCTGCTCTCGCATACCGTCGTTAAAATTCACGGCAGGGAGCGGCTTTGCGGCGTTACGATAGCCGAGGTCGGTGCGGATCGGAAGCAGATTTCGGGAACGGAAAAATATATCGAATGCGATACGCTTCTTCTTTCGGTCGGGCTCATTCCCGAAAACGAGCTGACTCGGGGAGCGGGGCTTGAGCTGTCCCGTGTAACGAACGGTGCGGTCGTCGACGAGCACCGCCAAACCGAGACGGAGGGGATTTTCGCCTGCGGAAACGTGCTCCACGTCCACGATCTCGTGGATTTCGTGTCGAGCGAGGCGGAGATCGCCGGAAAATGTGCCGCAGAGCTTATCTTGGGCGAGAAAAATTTCAAAAAGCGTGAGAAGCCGATCGAAATATCCACCGACGGCAGAGTGCGCTATACCGTTCCGCAGAGGATCGTCTGTGAGGGCGAGAGCGTCGACGTTTATTTCAGAGTGGCGGATGTTTATAAAAACGCAAGCGTCAGAGTGAGCGACGAGAGCGGACGGGAGCTGCTTTTGAAAAAACGCCCACGTCTTGCACCCGGCGAAATGGAGAGCGTAAGACTCACATCGGAGATGCTGTCGGGCGTTCGGGGGTTGAAATTTTCCGTAATTTTTGAGGGGGAGAGCGTATGAATAAAAGGGAACTTACCTGCATAATCTGCCCACGGGGCTGTCGGCTCTGCGTGGAGCTCGGCGAGGAGATAAGCGTTTCGGGAAACCTCTGCCCGAGAGGGAAGAATTACGCTATCACCGAATGCACAGATCCGAGAAGAACGGTAACCTCGACCGTCCGTGCCGAAAACGGCGAGCTCGTGTCGGTCAGAACGAGTAAACCGATTCCGAAGGATAAGGTCTTTGAGTGTATGAAAATCATTAATTCCATAACCGTAAAGCTCCCCGTCCACGTCGGAGATACCGTCGCTGCGAACGTTTTCGGAGCGGATATCGTCGCCACGCAGAATAGGGAAGCCTGAACAAAAAGTGCATTTGCCAAAAGCAAATGCACTTTTTGCGCTGTGTAATATGTCCACGAAATTCACCTGTTTCT
>CAZONA010000122.1:0-3040 GCA_964581025.1 uncultured Lachnospiraceae bacterium | reverse complement strand
GGGCGAGCCTTTCTATAACCTGAACTTTAAGCAACAACAATTTCGTTCGCTGCGATCGTTGAAGCCGATGTGGCGATGGGCTATTTCGTTGTCGAAATTGCTCTTATTTCGTCGGAAAGCGGGGCAACGGTTTGAGCAAATTCACAAATTTTGAAAAATCGGGAAAAATTTCAAAAAAGCTATTGACAAATTCGCTTTTGGGGTATATAATAACACTCGGTTAGCAGGGGCTAACTTATTGATCGAAGTGGGAGGTTTAAGATATTATGACGCTTTTACAGGTTGATGAAGGCAAGGAATGCCTTATCAAGAGCATTAATACCGACGACGATGAGCTCGACTCCTTCCTCTTTACTCTCGGCTGCTACGCCGGCGAGAAGATCACGGTCGTTACTCGCCGCAAGAGCGGTTGCACCGTTTCTATCAAGGACGCAAGGTACAATATCGACAATCAGCTTGCGGAGCTTATCGAAATTGAGGCTTGATATATTCCCGACCGCCACGGCGGTGAGGGTTTGAGCCTTCAATTTTTTGGGCGGCGGTTAGCAAACGCTAACTTAGCTAATCCCGATGCGTTCTATGCCACGGCGGAGCGCACGTAGCAACAAAACAGTCAACAAATTATTTTATATAATTCGGAGGAAACAATATGAGAATCGCACTTGCGGGCAACCCCAACTCGGGCAAGACGACCATGTACAATGCTCTTACGGGCAGAAACGAAAAGGTCGGAAACTGGGCGGGCGTTACCGTTGACAAGAAAGAACACCCCATCAAGGGCATTTATTCAAACGGTCAGAGGCTTATTGCCGTTGACCTTCCCGGCGCATATTCAATGTCGCCATTCACAAGCGAGGAGAGCGTTACGAGCGATTACGTCAAGAACGAAGCTCCCGACGTTATCATCAACATCGTTGATGCGAGCAACCTCAGCCGCTCCCTATTCTTCACGACTCAGCTTCTCGAGCTCGGCATTCCCGTTGTAGTTGCGCTCAACAAGAGCGACATCAACGAAAAGAAGGAAACTCACATTGACGTGGAGCTTCTTTCCAAAAAGCTCGGCTGCTCGATCGTTAACACGGTATCGACCTCGGGCGAGGGCTTAAAGGAGCTCGTTGCGACTGCGGTAAAGCTTGCAGGCAAGACTCAGAGCGCACCCTACAGCCATCCCTACGTTGACACGACGAGCCGTGAGGCAGTGCTTGAGGCGGACAAGGCGAGATTTGAATTTGTAAACGCCATAGTTTCAAGCGTTGAGAGCCGCAAGGTGCTCACGAAGGACATCGGCGTCAGCGACAAGATCGACGAGGTGCTCACGAACAAGTGGCTCGGCATACCGATCTTTGCGGTTGTTATGTTCCTCGTTTTCCAGATCTCGCAGGTCTGGGTAGGTCAGCCCATCGCAGATCTGCTCGTGGGCGGACTTGAAGCGTTCCAGGAATGGGCGGGCGAGATGCTTGCGGACGCAAATCCCCTTCTCTCCGCAATTCTCGTTGACGGTATAATCGGCGGCGTTTCTGCGGTCGTAGGATTTTTGCCCCTCGTTATGGTGCTCTACTTCCTCATCGCACTCCTTGAGGATTGCGGATACATGAGCCGTGTTGCCGTAGTGCTCGATCCCATCTTCAAAAAGGTCGGACTTTCGGGCAAGAGCGTTATTCCGTTCGTCATCGGCGTCGGCTGTGCCGTTCCCGGTATCATGGCGTCAAGGACGATAAAGAACGAGCGTGAGCGCAGAGCGACTGCGATGCTCACTCCCTTTATGCCCTGCGGCGCAAAAATTCCCGTTATCTCGCTTTTCGCAGGTGCGTTCTTCGACAATTCCGGTTGGGTGAGCACCGTTGCTTACTTCACGGGCATCCTTCTCATCTTCCTCGGTGCACTTCTCATTAAGGCTATCACCGGCTACAAGAACAAGAAATCCTACTTTATCATTGAGCTTCCCGAGTACAAGGCTCCCTCGCTTTGGGGTGCATTCAAGTCAATGTGCTCTCGTGGTTGGGCTTACATAGTCAAGGCGGCTACGATCATCCTTCTTTGCAATATGGCGGTTCAGATCATGCAGACGTTCGATTGGAGCTTCCAGGTTGCCGAGAGTGCGGATCAGTCGATACTTGCCTCCATCGCTTCTCCCTTTGCTTACGTGCTTCTTCCCATCGTGGGCGTGCTCTCATGGCAGCTTGCGGCGGCGGCTATCACGGGCTTTATCGCAAAGGAGAACGTCGTCGGAACGCTTGCAGTATGCTTTGTCGGACTTGACAATCTCATAGATATGGATGAGCTCGAGATGATCGAGGGCGCAGGCGCAGAGGTTGCCGGTATTCTCGCTATCACAAAGGTTGCGGCTCTTGCTTATATGATGTTCAACCTTTACACGCCTCCGTGCTTTGCGGCTATCGGTGCTATGAACTCCGAGATGAAGAGTGCAAAGTGGCTCTGGGGCGGAATCGGACTCCAACTCGGCACGGGCTTCAGCGTTGCATATCTCGTTTACACCGTCGGTACGCTCATCACGGATGCGTCCCTCCTCAACGTCGGCGCAGCTCTCGCAGGTCTTTGCGTGGTGCTTGCATTTGCCGGAATACTCGTCTGGAGGATCGTTGCCACGAACAAAGAGCTGAAGGTCGGGGCTTGATATGACGCTTGCGGATATCGTTATTATTCTAATAATTGCCGCCGCAGTCGCAGGTATCTCCATTTACCTCTACAGGGCAAAAAAACGCGGCGAAAAATGCATCGGCTGTCCGTATGCAAGGCAATGCTCCGCCGGGGGCGGCAAATGCGGCTCCGAACACGGCGAAAAATAAGGAATATACTGAAAATGCGGCTCTGTGAGTCGCATTTTTAGATATTTATTCGGAAAGGATCGTATTATGGATTATGTTTTACTTGCTTTGATCGTGCTTGCGTTCTTTATCGGTATTATAGAAACGGTCAAGCACCTCACACGTCGCAGCGGCTGCTGCGGTGGGGGCGGATATCGAATGAAGCGAAAGAGGCTTCGCTCCGTTGCTTTTACTAGGGATTTCAGAGTCGAGGG
>CAZONA010000121.1:0-3042 GCA_964581025.1 uncultured Lachnospiraceae bacterium | reverse complement strand
ACGTCTCCGTTGATACCGTCGATGATACCGAGGGTAAGGATTCCGGCGACGACGAGCCCGACCATTGCGTACTGTTTCCAGGTGAGCTTTTCCTTAAGGAAAATTCTCGAGAGGATGAGGCTGACGATGCAATACGAGCTGATCATCGGTGCGGCGACGACTGCGACTCCGCTGATTGCGTAGACGTAGGTGATCTGTCCGAGCGTTTCGGCACTTGCGGCGATGATTCTATTCTTCTGCTTCGGCATTTCGATTTTTTCCTTTTTAACAAGGCGAAGGTAAATGAATATAACGACTGCGACGATTAGGAAGGTATACATATACGCTACGTTTGCGACGTCCTCGAAATTATCCTCCGTAACGTTACGCAGGGGTGTTGTTTCGATATCGTCGAGGTAATAGCCGTCGAAGAACGTTCCGAGCGAGTCGATGACGCAGTAGAGGATGGGCATCATAAACGCCACGAAGCCGATCTTATACTTTTTATCCTCGGGCTTTTCGATATCAAGCTCTCCGCTCTGCTTTTCAAGCAAGCCGAGCATAAAGACGCCGACGCAGATAGCGACGATGGCGAGTCCTTGGGGCAGGTCTATGCTTTCACCGACGAAGATGAAGAGCAAGATTGCGGCGACCGCGCCCGAGGCGTTCTGTATGGGGGAGCTGATGGAGAGGTCAAGATAGCGAAGTCCGAAATAGCCTATCGCCATAGAGAGAATATACATTGCGGAGACGGGGAGGTAGATGATCATATTCATCGGATCGAAATCAACTCCGCCGAACGTGATAAGGTACGTAGCGTAGAGTCCCATAACGACGCCAACCCACATTGTCGTTTTGAGGTGGCTGTACTTATCGGTCTCGTCCGCACCCTTCTTATAAAACAGGTCTGCGACGCCCCATGCGAGCGTGGTGCAGAGTGCAAAAATAAACCAAGTCATAGTAATTTTATCCTTTCAAGATCAATATTTCAAAGTGTTAGGTTGTATGCAATCTAAAAATCGGATCAAGGTCCGCCCTCGCTTTCCTTACCCAAAATATCGAGTGCGACGCTCCTTACTGCGTCGGGATCGGAAATTATTATGCCTCGTGAATCGTCCCCGAGGACGAGCAGGGTATCGCCCGGCTTTATTCCGTATTTTTCACGTGCTTCCTTCGGTATGCAGATCTGACCCTTTTCGCCGACCTTGACCGTGCCGAAGATATGCTTGCCCTTCGGCAGACCGAGTATGTGCTTACCCTTTGGCATTGCTCTTTCCCTCCCTTTTATTTTCCTACTTGTAGGAATTTCGATTCAGTATATCACAGGTGCGGTCGAATTGTCAAGAATTTTTTGCTCATTTTTTTCGAATTTATGAATTTTTTGCATCCCCGGGAATATAATTTACGGTAGCGATATTGCGAATTTGATTTTAGGAGGGTAAAATGGGAGAGAGTATAACGGTTTGCGGGCTTTATGCGGCTTTATTGCGAGATCGCTTTCCGATAGCTAAATTCGGTCCTTGCGAGGTGCTCGGGGGATCGGAGATAGAGTTTTTTTCGACGCCGCTCGGCATAATAATGCGGCTTTGCGGCTCGCCCGACGAGGTGATCCTACCCGGCTCTCGCACCTTGAGGCGTCGTGGGGGGCGGAATATTTTCTGCAGGGACGAGGCGGTACGCACGGGCGGTGCTACGGTTTGCTTCGTTGGCGGAATTTTACCGGAGGACGTGATCGGCGGACGGCTTTTCGTTCGGCTCGGCGAGAGGAGCGAGGTGATTTGCGAAAATTCCGAAAAAGCCCTCGCCCATTGCGGTATATGAGGTTGACAAAGTGCGGCGGATGATTTATAATAATAAGGAAGATTGATTTTTGGGGGACGTAGAATTATGAAGCTTCAACTCGTTGCCACCTGCCTTTTCGGGCTTGAGCGGTTGCTCGGTGAGGAAATCGACGCACTCGGCTGCAAGAGGCTTGAGACGATGGACGGACGGATCACCTTTCTCGGAGACGAGAGGGATATTGCCCGTGCGAATATAAATTTAAGACTTGCGGAGCACGTATTCATAAAGCTCGGGGAATTTCCCGTTTACTCGTTTGACGATCTGTTCGAGGGGGTTCGGGCACTTTCGTGGGAGGATTACATATCTCCCCTCGACGCTTTTCCCGTAAAGGGGCACGCTTTGCGGAGCAAGCTGTATTCCGTTCCCGACTGCCAGAGCATCGTCAAGCGTGCGGTGGTGTCGAGGCTTTCCGAAAAATACGGCGTTCGGTGGTTTGAGGAGAGCAGTGGGGTGAAATATCAGATCGAATTTTTCATTTTCAAGGACCGTGCGTCGCTTATGATCGACACGAGCGGAATTTCCCTGCACAAGAGGGGTTATCGCCCGGCGGCTCTTGCCGCACCCTTGCGTGAAACGCTTGCGGCGGCTCTCGTTTTGACGTCGCATCCGAAGCGTGATGTGCTCATTTGGGATCCCTTCTGCGGCTCGGGAACGATCGCAATAGAGGCGGCGATGATTCAGACGAACCGTGCTCCGGGGCTTTTACGCAGCTTTGCGGCGGAGCAGTTTCCCGTCGTGCCGAACGGCATTTGGCGTGAGGAGCGTGAGAGGGCGAGGGCGGCGATCGTTGACGATGCGGAAATTGAGGTCTACGCATCCGACATTGACGAGGCGGCGACGGATATTGCCTACGAGAACGCTCTGCGAGCCGGGGTGGTGGATCATTTGAACATTTTCTCGGCGGATGCGAGGAAGATAAAAAAGCCCGACAGGCGAGGAACGATCATTTGCAATCCGCCGTATGGGGAGCGTTTGATGACGCCCTCCGAGGCACGTGCGCTCTATCGGGACATGGGGCGGTGCTTTGAGAGATTTTATCCTTGGCAGATCTACGTTCTCACCTCGATGGACGATTTCGAGCGGCAGTACGGCAGGCGTGCGGATAAGGTTAAGCGGCTCTATAACGGTATGATACCGTGCAATTTGTATCAGTTCTATAAGCCGAGGGATATCTCTCGGGGGAATAAATAGAAAAACCGCAAGCGGATGCTTGCGGTTTTT
>CAZONA010000120.1:0-3139 GCA_964581025.1 uncultured Lachnospiraceae bacterium | reverse complement strand
TCAAATTATGAAGAAGTAGAAAATGATTCTATTACTAATGGAAAGATTTACTTTACTTGGGATGGAGATAATACTGCAACTATTAATGGGAATCCATATACAAAAAATAGTGTGATTAGTGAAGATGGAAAATATGAATTTATTTTGACTGATAAAGCAGGTAATTATCGAGTTTATCATATTGAAATAGATACAGTTAAACCAACGTACAATCAAGTTAAACTAAATTCAAATACTGATTATAAAGTAGGTAAGTGGTACATAGTTAATTTTGATAAAAAGGAAGTATCATTTGCTAGTTATGATTCTGCTTTAGAATACGCAATTAGTAAAGAATATGAAAAGTATGTAACTACCTTAACTTTAAATGATATTAATGATTTTAGCCAATTTCATCTAGTTGCAAGTAGAAACAATCCTAAAGATGATATTAAAGTGGGAACATATTATCGTTATAAATCTCAAGCAAATCCAGATAATGAATTATATTATTTTGATGAATCATTATTAAAAGAAGTAATTACATATTATGCTAAATCTTATGTATCCGATGTTATTTATTTTAATTTAGATAATAACAATTACGGTGAAGCAAGTAGTAATATGTTTGATAATAAATGGACTTCAAATGATGGTGTAATTGCTCCAATTGGTAATGATTTTATTTTTAAAAAAGAAGATTCAAATTCAATAATTGCAAAATTAGTTGGAACAGATAATAAGATAGAAATAAAGTATGGGATTGTTTTAAAAGAACAATTAAAAGAAACTGGATTATATGAAATAACTGAAACTGATCAAGCAGGTAATATTTCTTCATATTATATATTTATTGATTATGAAGCACCAACATTAAAAGTAAATGCTGAAGTATTTGGTGAAGGTGAAAGCAAAGAAATAAATATTACAAGTAAATCTGTGTCTGATATTTCTACTTATTATTATAAGTCATTTGAATTAAGTGAAGTTATTGATAATGATACATGGGCAACTATTGAAATTATAAAAGATAATAAATCATCTTTTTATTCAAAAGGAGATAGTTTACCAACATTAAACGAAGGTGGAAAATATAAAGTTATAGTTTATGATAGGCTAAATAATTCCTATGAATTTATAGTTTATATCGTTGGAAATGAAGCTAGTATTACTTTTAATCCAAATAAGGATTCAACTGAATTTACAATTGATATAAGTTTAGAACAAGAGTTTGATACGATTGTATCTTTAGAAATTTATAAAGACGGAAATAAATTAGAAGATGTTTCAACTGATACTTTAAAATATACATTTACAAAAGATGGAACTTATACAGTTGTTTTAAGAGATAATTTTGGAAGAATTATAGAAAGAACATATAAGTTTGATAAATCACTTCCAAATGGAACATTATCTGTAAATGATAAAGAAAAAACAAAAGATGAGGTAACATTTAATTTTGATAATGAAAAATATTATGTTGAAGTTTATCTAAATGATTATTTAATTGATACAAATACTTCTGGAAATTTAATCTTTAAAAATGATGGAACTTACACTATTAAATTAATTAATTTAACTGATGAAGAAAACTATAATATTTATTCATTTACTATTGATAATAAAGCACCTGAAATTATTCTTGATGGAGTTGAAAAAGGAAAAACAACTAATAAAGATGTAAGTGTTAATTGGAATGATTTAGATGTATTAAATGCAACTTATTCATTAAATGGTAGTGAAGAAACAACATTTGAAAAAGGATATTTATTTAAAGAAGAAGGTATCTATCTTATTAGAGTTAGCGATGATTTAGGTAATACAAGTGAAGTTATGTTTACTATTGATAAATCATTAGATTATGAAGTATATGTTGGTGGTAGTTTATCTACTGGATTAGATACAACAAATGATGAAGTATTAATTATATCTAATGAAGAATTAATTATAAATGTAACTAAAAATAATGAACCTTACAATTATTCATTTGGAGATACTTTATCAGAAGAAGGAATCTATATAATTAATATTTCTGATTTATATGGTAATTCAACTACTATTTCAATAACCATAGATAAATCTGTTGATGCTTATATCTCATGTGGAAATGGAACAATTTCTAATGATGATGTTTATATTACAGCAGGTGAAAAAGTAAGTGTAATAGTGACTAAAGATGATAAACCATTTGAATATGTAATTGGTCAACCTATTACTGAAGAAGGTAAATATAAAGTAGTTATTTATGATACTTATGGAAATCAAAAATCATTTACTTTTGAAATAGTTAAAGGAACTAAAACAATAATTGATTATACCTTAGGTGATGATGTTGAAATTATTGAAGTTAAATTAAATGGTGAAGTTATCGAACATAATTTAAATCATTTAAATTTTACAACTGATGGTACATATGAAATAACTGTGTTAGTTGATAAAGAAGTTCATAGATTTAAATTATCTTTAGATACAACAGCTCCAGAAATAATTATGGATGGAATAAATGATGGTGAAACAAAAGATTCTATAGTTGTAATCAAAGAAATGAATGAAGAAGGTACTATTAAAGTTTATAAAGATGGTGAACTTATTGAATATACCTTAGGTGAAGAAATTAAAGATTATGGAACTTATGTTATTGAAGTTAGTGACTTATTAGGTAATACAAGAACATATTCATTTACACTTGAATATCAAATGAATGGTTGGGCAATTGCTTTAATAGGTATTGGAATACTTATTATAGGTGGAATCGTAGTACTTATTTGCTTAAAGAAAAAACGAGTTTTTAAGGACTAATTTATATATTTTTGTAAACAGGATAAGTCGTGTAACACTCTGCATCACATTGCAGAATGTTCACGCCATATCTTTCGTAACTGGGATACCCAGCTTACGATTTTAAGAAAAGGAGGAATTTAATGAATTTTTTAACAGTTGATCTTAATCCAATTATTGAACCGATATTAGAAATCTTAGATGCAATTTTATGGCCAGCAATTGCAGTTGTAGTCGCAGTAGGAACAATTTACTGCATTGTCTTAGGCATAAAAATTGCAAAGAGTGATGAACAAAATTCAAGGGAAAAAGCAAAGAAAGATTTGTTAGGAGCAATAATAGGATTTGTAATTATATTTGTATTAATAGTAGCGTTGAAGAT
>CAZONA010000119.1:0-3165 GCA_964581025.1 uncultured Lachnospiraceae bacterium | reverse complement strand
AATCGCAATGATCTATCTCAACGTCGGCGCAGGCAAGAGCCTTCGTGAGCGGAACATAATCGGAATATTCGATATGGACACTGCGACGGTATCCTCGACGACACGTGATTTCCTTTCCCGTGCGGAGCGTGCCGGGCGCACGGAATGTCCCACGCTCGAAATTCCCAAGGCGTTCGTTGTTTACCGCAACGAGCGTGGAGAGAGCATTACGTGTCTTTCTCAATTCTCCTCCTCGTCCCTTCTCGGAAGGATCGAGCGCGGAGCTAAGGCAGATGAATGATTCATACACATATATTTAACTATTCTGAAAGGAAGAATCAATGGAAAATCTTGAAAAAAACGTAAACCCTGCGACTCCCGAAGTCTACACCGAGGAGCAAATACAGGTTCTTGAGGGACTTGAGGCAGTCAGAAAACGTCCCGGAATGTACATAGGTACGACGTCGCTCGGCGGACTTCACCATCTCGTTTACGAGATCGTGGACAACTCCATCGACGAGGCTTTGGCAGGCTATTGCGACAAGATAACCGTAACGATAAACGAGGACAATTCGATCACGGTTGAGGACAACGGTCGAGGAATCCCCTCGGCTATTCACCCGAAGCAGGGGATACCCACGCCCGAGGTGGTTTACACGATCCTTCACGCCGGCGGAAAATTCGGCGGCGGCGGATACAAGATCGCAGGCGGACTTCACGGTGTCGGAGCGTCGGTCGTTAACGCACTCTCCGAGTGGCTGGAGCTTGAGGACATTTACGAGGGCAAGGTCTACACGGAGCGTTTTGAGCGTGGACACGTTGCACGTGCCTTTACCTACGTTGGCGAGGCGACTGCGAAGAAGAGCGGTGTCAAGGTAACGTTCAAGCCCGATCCCGAGATCTTTGAGGATACGGTATTCGTATACGAAACTCTTGAGAACAGAATGCGTGAGCAGGCGTTTCTGAATGCCGGCGTGCGCATTGCGCTCATTGACATGAGGGACGAGGAGCCCGAGGAAAAGGACTTCATGTTCGAGGGCGGCATACGCAGCTTTGTAACTCACTTGAACGAAACTCGCCACAACGAGCTTATTCACCCCGAGGTCATTTATATGAGGGGCGAGAAGGGCACGAGCGTTGCCGAGGTTGCATTGCAGTACAACGACAGCTACAACGAGCTTATTCTCTCCTTTGCGAACAACATGCACACTATTGAGGGCGGAACGCACGAGACGGGCTTTAAGAGTGCGATAACGAAGGTGCTCAACGACTACGCTCGCAAGTCGGGAATACTCAAGGACAGCGACAAGAATCTTTCGGGCGAGGACACACGTGAGGGACTTTGCGCCATAATCAGCGTAAAGCTTGAGGACGCTCAGTTCGAGAGTCAGACGAAGGCGAAGCTCGGAAACAGCGAGGTAAGGACTCTCGTTGACAGCATCGTTACGGCGAAGCTCACGGAATATTTCGAGGAAAATCCGAGCGTTGCGAAGGCGATACTTGACAAGGCGCTTGCGGCGTCCCGTGCAAGAGAGGCGGCAAGGAAGGCAAGGGAGCTCACACGCCGCAAGGGCGTGCTCGGCGGCTCTACGCTGCCCGGAAAGCTCCGTGACTGTCAGGAGAGGAGAGTTGAGCTTACGGAGCTCTATCTCGTCGAGGGAGACAGTGCGGGCGGCTCTGCAACGCAGGGAAGAAACTCGAGATTTCAGGCGATACTGCCTCTCAGAGGTAAGGTCTTGAACGTTGAAAAGACGAGAGTGGACAAGGTTTACGGAAACCTGTCCCTAACTCCCATAATTCAGGCACTCGGCTGCGGAATCGGCGAGGAATTTGACATAAGCAAGCTCCGCTACGGCAAGATAATTCTCATGGCGGATGCGGACGTCGACGGCTCGCACATCAGGATTTTGCTCCTGACCTTCTTCTTCCGCCACATGCGTCAGCTCATTGACGACGGACACATCTACCTTGCACAGCCTCCGCTCTACCGTGTATACAAGAGGACGGGCGGACGCAATCAGCAGGAATACTACGCCTTTTCCGATGCGGAGAGGGACAAATATATTGAAATGCTCGGCGGCACCAACGTCGAGGCGGACCGCTACAAGGGTCTCGGTGAGATGGATGCGGAGCAGCTTTGGGACACGACTATGAATCCCGAAACGAGAACGCTTCTCAAGGTTACGACCGAGGATGCGGCGGCGTGCGACGCAATGTTCTCGCTCCTTATGGGCGACAAGGTCGAGCCGAGGCGTGAATTTATCGAGCAGAATGCGAAATTTGCCGAAAACCTTGACATTTGAGAGGGGAGGATACGAGAGTGGCAACTGAAAATCACAATCACGACAGTGAAAGAATTGAATTTCCGGATCAGAAGATAATCGACGTCGAAATGAAAAAGGAGGTCGAGAGATCGTTCATCGAGTATTCGATGAGCGTCATAGCCTCCCGTGCGCTTCCCGACGTCAGGGACGGTATGAAGCCCGGACAGAGAAGAATACTCTATGCTATGTACGAGGATCACCTCACGAGCGATAAGCCGTTCCGCAAGAGTGCGACGACCGTCGGTAACGTTCTCGGACGCTATCACCCCCACGGTGATGCGGCGGTTTACGGAACGATGGTAAGAATGGCGCAGGATTTCTCGTACAGATATACGCTTGTCGAGGGACACGGAAACTTCGGATCTGTCGACGGCGACGGTGCGGCGGCGTACCGTTATACCGAGGCTCGCCTTTCCAAAATCTCCGACGAGCTTATGAGGGATCTTGACAAGAACGTCGTCGTAATGAAGAAAAACTTCGACAACCGCCTTGACGAGCCGACCGTGCTCCCGTCGAGATTTCCGAATCTGCTTGTAAACGGATCTGTCGGAATCGCCGTCGGTATGGCGACGAATATCCCGACGCACAATCTCGGCGAGGTCATCGACGGCACGATCTACCGTATGGACAACCCCGAGTGCACCGTCGAGGAGCTTATGGAATACATCAAGGGTCCGGATTTCCCCACGGGTGCGACCGTTTACGGCGTAAACGGAATACTTGAAACGTATAAGACGGGCAAGGGAAGGATCGTCGTGCGCTCCAAGGCGAATATCGAGGAGGAGCACCGCAGGATAATCATTACCGAGATACCCTATATGGTCAATAAGAGCACGCTCTGCGAGAGCATCGGCGACCTCGT